>JBGQLS010000168.1:0-11676 GCA_041500205.1 Anaeromyxobacteraceae bacterium
AAAGGCACCCGGGCGCCCTCGCGGCGCTCGCGCGCGCCGGCTTGGGCGAGGGCATCAATCCGTAGCGTCAGAACGCGTCACGGGAGCGCTTCAAGGTGGAGCTTCTCCGAGCGCCACTGGCATCCGTCGCGGCGGCAGCCGAAGAACCATCTCCAGCCGTGACGCAAGGGCATGAGGTCGATGGTCGTCCTTGCGTGGAACCCGAGCACGCAGGCAAGACGACCGAGTCGCGCCCTCCATGGCGGATGACCCCGTGGCCCGGCATGGCTGCAAAGGTCTGATGGCGCCCGCATCGGAGAACCCCTGCTGCGAGCCTAACAGGATGACGTGTCATGTCGGTGACACCGCGCCACGAGGCCTGACCGGGAGGTCGGAGCGATGAACGGTGCGGTGCGGCGACATTACCGGCATCCATGGCCGCCCGGCGAATGAGCGTCTGAATGCACTACGGAGTGCGCCCTGCAGCCCGCCACCCTCGACGCCACCTCCGGCTTCACAACATCGTCACCGAACCGTCGAGGCCGGGCAATCGAGCGGTGGTGAGACTGGCCGGTAGGCGTTCCAGGAAGAGGAGTTCGCGCAGGGGCGCCTCCCCCAACTCGTCACCGTGGGCGAGCGAGGAAGAGCTAGAATCCCGCGCGGGAGGGCACCCATGAGCGGCACCACCGCAATAACGTCCTGGGGGACGACGAGGACGTTCCTGAAGGTCGGCACCTGATCGGAGACGCTCTGCACGGTGGTCGACCGTGCGTACGGCGTCCCGCTCCAGCTCGAGGAGCGCGCGTCCCGCCCGCTCGCGGGCGGGATCGTCAAGAACGGCTACCAGTGCGGCATGGTCTGGGGCTCGGTCCTCGCCGCCGGCGCAGAGGCGCATCGGAGGTTCGGAGCCGGGCCGCAGGCGCAGGTGCGGGCGGTCGCGGCGGCGCAGCGGATAGTCTCCTCCTTCCGCGCGCAGAACGGCGCGGTCGAATGCTTCGATCTCACCGAGACGGACTTCAGCTCGACCGCGCAGACCTGGAAGTACCTCTTCAAGGGAGGGGCAATCGGCTGCTTCCGTATGGCCGCGCGGTACGCCCCCGTCGCGAAGGCCGAGATCGAGGCCGCTTTCGCCGGAGACGGCGCCGAGGTCCCCGAGCCCCCCGCGAGCTGCTCGGCGCTCCTCGCGAAGAGGATGGGCGCCTCTGAGGCTCACCAGGCGATGGCCGCCGGGTTCGCAGGGGGCGTCGGCCTGTGCGGGGGCGCCTGCGGGGCGCTCGGTGCCGCCGTCTGGCTCGGGGCAATGAACGGCGAGAGGGACTTCAAGGCCCTCGAGGCGAATGCGACCACCATCGTGGAACGATTCCTCACCGCCTCCGGCCACCGGTTCGAGTGCGCCGAGATCGTCGGCCGGAAGTTCGAGGGCGTCGCCGACCACGCCGCCTACCTGCGCGATGGTGGGTGCGGGCAGCTCATCGACGCCCTCGCGGCCACGGGATGTTGATCCTGCGGGTCCGCGTCAGCGCCCGATCTGCCGCCGAAGCGACAGGTTCTCGATTCTCCGCCACGGCCGTCGCTACGAGGGCAGGACAACCTGGACGCTGAAGGACCGCGATGGATCCGCACCCAGCAATTCCAGCACGAGCCGGCCGTTCGATCAGAAGTTGTAGGCCACGGCGGCGCGCACCAGCGCCCCCGGCGACTTCGCCGTGATCCCGAAGAGGGATGCGACGGCGAGCTGGTAGCGCCCACCTCCGAGGTCCAGCGCGACGCTCGGACCCACGGCGTGGCGTGCCCCGCCCTCGGCTTCGTCACCGAACATCTCCTCGAGGTCCTGCCCCACGTATTCGGCGCCCAGCCGCAGCACCGAGGCCGCGCGATACGAGGCGCCGAGCATGGTGACGACGTCAATCGCGTCGCGGTTCGTCGCGAACATCTTGTCGGCGCGGACGTTGGCAGCGAGGTGGAGCGCTCCCTGCTCCAAGCTCGCGGCCGCCAGCGCCGAGAGGCCGTTCGCGTTGGACGCTCCTTCACGTACCCCTGCTCCCGAGATCGAGACACGCAGCGGCGCGCCGGGGCGGATGAACTGATAGGTCATGCCCGCCGTGACCGTGGCCGCGACCGTCGTGGGCGCGGTCGGGTTCTCGGCGAACGTCGCGCTCGCAAAGGGCGCCAGTCGATGGGTCACCCCGTACGCAAGAGAGATGTTGTGGCTGCCGTTCGAAGCCGCCAGGTTCACCGGAAGAGGGCGGTCCGCCGAGATGCCCGAGCCCAAGCCAAAGGCGTAGGACATCGACGCTACGCCGGCGCTGGGCGTGGAAGGATCGGTGACGAAGGCGAAGGGCCGTTCCTGCAACGTCATGCGTCCCGAGATGTGCGCTTCCTCCCGCAGTTCCTGATCCTCGCTGGCTTGTGCCAGGCTCGCGAGCGCGAGGACGAGGATGAATGCCGTTCCCCTGAGCCGGCACACCGCGAAGGGAACGCCCTGCCGCGAGCTGCACGCCGCCGTCGTCGCCATGCCGAGTCCTCGAGTCCGCGCCCGTGAGCTCATCGCCAGATCCCACTAGCCTTCCGTGGCGCTCGCGGGCTGCGCTGTCTGCGATCGCGCCGCTCTTCCGCGCTTGGCCGCACCGCGGAGCAGCTTCTCGCGATGGCGCGACAGGTCCTTGCCGTGCCGCGCCTCGGGGTAGAGCGCGTTCCCCATGAGGCCATCCCACAGCACCCTGTTGAAACGGGCGCTGTCGATCGCGTCCTCGCGGCCGAAGTTCATGTCCGCGGTGGCCTGTGCCCAGGACTCCGCGCTGCCGCGCGGCAGCTCGGCGTGACCACCCGGCACGGGCAGCTGCGTCGAGCGGAGCACCGCCGGAACGCGCGCGTCGTAGGGCCAGGGTCGCAGATGCCGCTCGAAGACGTCGGACATCGGCTCCGCGAGCCCGTCCGTGAGTCCCTGGTGCGGAAGGTCGAGCACGTCCTCGATGGTGCGGACCATGCTCACCGTCGTGTAGTGGCGCGAGAGGACCGCCCCGCGCCGCACATACGGGCCGATGACGTAGCCCACGCTGCGGTGGGCGTCGACGTGGTCGGGGCCGTCCTGCGCGTCGTCCTCGACGATGAAGATGAGCGTGTCGTCGGCGAAGCGGCTGCGGGAGATCTTGTCGACGAGCAGGCCCAGCGCATAGTCGTTGTCCGCGATCTGCGCGTCGGGGGTATCGAGCCCGTCGAGCGCGTCCGCGAAGCTGCCAAAGTGGTCGTGCGGCAGGCGCACCAGGCTCAGAGCCGGGAGATCGCCGCTCTGTGCGAAGGCGTCGAACTCGCGCTCCCACTCCCTGAAGCGCCAGAAATCGGCAAGGCGCATGTCGAAGCCGCGGAAGAACGGATCGCTATGGCCCTGCAGGCCGGGGCTGGCCGGGATGAACTGCACGTCACCGTTCTGGAAGGGTGTCCGGTCGAGCGGGAGGTTGAAGACGTCGAAGGGAGGCGGGAGCTGGTAGCGCGCGAGGTCCCCGAAGCAGCCGTAGTTACGGAGGGTGATCCCGCTCCGGAGCGCGTTCTCCCAAAGGTAAGTGGTCGCGCCGTCGGCATCCTGGGCGGAGGAGACGTCCTTCGCGCCGGGCAGCATGTCGGCGAGATCCGGGAAGAGAGGGGCGACGGCATTGAAGAGCGGGTTCGCCGCGGCCCGCTCGGCCCCCGTGGCGAGGCCCATGTTGAGGTTGCGGTTCGTGCCCTCCCAGTCGTAGCTGAGGCCGCGGCCCGCGTAGTTCACCGGCTGCGTCTTCTCGATGACATCCGTCGTGCGGCCGGCCATGGTCCAGTTCCAGCCGACGCCGCTCGTCTCGCCGCTGTCGTAGAAGTTGTCGAGGGTCACGAACTTCCGCGCGAGCTCGTGGTGGTTGGGCGTGATTCGGTCGGGGAAGGCTGCCAGGGCCGGGTCGCCGTTGCCGCGGTCGAGGTCACCGAGGATCTGGTCGTAGGTCCGGTTCTCCTTCACCACGTAGACGACGTGCTTGATGCGCTTCCGCAGGAACGCCATCATCTCGCGGTGTCGCCCCTCGTCGCGCGCCGCCGGGAACAGGTTGTTCTCGGCCACCTGCCAGGTGAGACGCGCCAGCGTTCCCGCGTCAGGGAGGGGAAGCGACAGCAGGCCCGCCTTCTCGAGCTGCCAGACGTACTCGTTGGCTGCGTTGCAAGCCAGTGAGCTGGCGGCGTTCGGCTGGCACTGCTTCGGGTTCGGACCGGCATTGCTCTTGGCGTTCGCGACGAAGAGATGGCCGCTCGGCCCGGCGCTCACCGCCACCGGATACCAGCCCGTGGGGACGAGGCCCACGACGCGCGAGCGGGCATGCTCGTCATCGCGGTCGGCGTCCTTGTCGCCATCATCTTCTCGCTCGCCGTTCGCGAGGCGCACCAGGGCGAGCGAGTTCGTTCCTCCGTTCGTGACGAAGAGCAGCCGCTCGTCTCGAGAGAGCGCGAGGCCGTTTGGATTCGCGCCGCGCAACCGTTCGAGGCCGCGGGCTAGGGCAGAGGGGGCGGTGACCGGGATCTCCTCCACCACGCTATCGGTGGCGGTGTCCACCACGGAGACGGAGTCGCTGTTGGCGTTCGCGACGAAGAGCCGCCTCTGGGTCGCGTCGAGGATCATCCGGTTCGGCTGCCTCCCGACCGGGATGCGGCGGCTTACGCGGGGCCCCGCCGGCGAGAGGTCGAGCACGACCAGCTCGCCGTCGCGCATGCTCGAGACGTAGGCCTTGTCGTTGCCGTGCACCGCGACGCCGAACGGAAACTCACCGCCGGCTACGCCGGGCCCCGGCCGCAAGTCGACGTCACTGTGCGCGCCCGACGCGAGGTCGAGGACGGTTGCCGTGTCGTTTTCGAAGTTGGCCACCACCGCCCGCGCGCCGTCCGCGGTGACGCCGATGCCCGCGGCCACCGGCCCGAGCTGGAGCAGGTTCCTGAGGAGGGGGTCGTGCGCGTGCGGGCCGAGGGCGAGCGGCGCCGCGGCCTCGACGAATGTCGCGCCGCGCCGCGCGTAGGTGTGAACGACGTCGTCCTTCCCGCCCGTCACGTAGAAGCGCTGGCCATCGGGAGCCCAGGCGACGCCGCCGAAGGTGTTGGGCACCGCGATCGCCTGGAGCTGCACGGGCGGAACGCGTGAGGCGTCGAAGACGAAGACCCACTCGGTCGACTCGGAAGGGACGACGTTCCCGTCCGGCCCGTTGTTCAGGTTGTAGCCGCTCGTGAGGACGAGGAGCGTCGCGCCGTCGGGGCTGAGCGCCGTGGCCGAGGCGTGGTCGACCTCGAAGCCCGGCCTCGACGCGAGCCCGGGGTTGAGGCGCTGGAAGTGCGACCCCGGCGCCGCGCCGGGAGTGATGCGCACGCCCGTGGGCAGGATCTGGGCACCGGCATCGCCGCGCGCGAGCGACGGGGCGACGATGGACAGGGTCACGACGGCGAGGAACGACGTCAGCGATCGGTGGCTTCTCGTCTTCACCAGCATGTCTCGCTTCCTCCACAGCGCATGGGTCGTGCCAGGGCATGTGCCGCGGCCGCAGGGCCGCACCCCGTTATCGTGAATGGTCCACCCCCCGGGGAGTGTGGCGAGCGTGCAGTGGGCGGGACCTCTCGATGCGCGGTGCGGTGAAGGCTAGGAGAGGCAGATGGCAGGGACGTGACTCGCCGGTGAGGACCTCATGGACGCTCCGTGAAGAGTCGGCCGTTCGAGGCTCCTCGCATGGTCCACTGCACGTCACCCTGCCGGCGCGACGCCCTCCAGCGCGGAGAGCGCCCGCGCCACGACGTTCGGCGGCAGTTCGACATAGCCCAGGTCCGGTGCGGCGCGCTGACCGGTCGTGAGGCACCAGCGGAAGAGGTCGCGCAGCGCCGCCGCCTTCTGCGGGTCAGGATAGCTCTTGTAGAGGAGCATCCAGCTGAACGTCACGATGGGATAGACGTCGGGCCCCCGCGGGTCGGCGACCTGGGCGCGAAGGTCTTCCGAAAGCGGTGCCGCGGCGAGACCAGCGGTGAAGGCCCGAGCGGTCGGCCTGACCCAGTGACCGTCCCGGTTCTCCAGCGTCACCATCTTCAGCCCGAGCTTGCGAGCGTACTCGTATCCGACGTAGCCGATCGATCCCTCGGCGTGCTTGATCCGGCCGGCGATTCCTTCGTTGCCGGGCGCGCGCATGGCGCTACCCGGCCAGCTCACGAGAGTGCCCGCGCCGTGGCGGCGCTCCCAGGTCTCGCTCACGGCGGAGAGGTGGCTCGTGAAGACGAAGGTCGTGCCGCTCGCGTCCTGGCGCACGATGGGCGCGATGGTCAGCTTCGGGAGCTTGGCGCCGGGATTGGCCCGTGCGATGAGCGGATCTTTCCAGCTCCTCACCTCGCCGAGGAAGATGCCGGCGTAGGCCTGGCGCGAGAGGCGCAGCTCGCCTTCGAACCCGGGGAGGTTGTAGGCGAGCACGACACCCCCGGCCGTCATGGGGATCGTGAGGGCGCCGCGCGAGCGGTCCTCGGGATCGGGCTCGGGCCGCTCCGAGGCGCCGAAGTCGACGCGCTCGTGGCCCTTCACACCCCGCCCATTGAACCGGCGGAGGCCCTCGCCGCTGCCGACGGGTTCGTAGCTGATCGTCGTTCCAGGGTGGTCGGTCTGGTAGCTGGCAAACCACTGCTTGTAGAGTACGGCGGGAAAGGTGGCCCCGGCCCCCATGAGTCGCACGCCGGGCAGCGGCTCGCCTGACGTCGGCGCAGCCGCCCATGGTGAGCTCGAGGTGGCGAGGGTCGTGAGCGCGAGCGCTGCCCAGACGAGCGACGGCGTCGGCATGGGCCAGGGATGGGACCGCATGGGCCGGTCCTCCGCTGCTAGCTGAATTGCCCGCTGATGTATTCCTTCGTGTACTGCTCGCGGGGTGCCTCGAAGAGCTCCTTCGACGGGCCGAACTCCACGAGGTATCCGGTGCGGCCCCCCTGCGTCGTGTCGACGTAGAGGAACCCCGTTTGATCGGCGACCCGCATGGCCTGCTGCAGGTTGTGCGTCACGATGGCGATGGTGTATCGGGTCTTCAGCTCGAGCATGAGCTCCTCGATCTTGCGCGTCGCGATGGGGTCGAGCGCGGAGCAGGGCTCGTCCATGAGCAGGACCTCCGGCTCGGTCGCGATCGCGCGCGCGATGCAGAGGCGCTGCTGCTGGCCTCCCGAGAGCGAGAGCGCGCTGCTGCCGAGCTTGTCCTTCACCTCGTCCCACAGGGCGGCGCGGCGCAGCGCCTGCTCCACGCGCTCGGCGATGCTCCCTTTGTAGCGGTTGAGGCGCAGCCCGAACGCGACGTTGTTCAGGATGCTGGTGGCGAACGGGTTCGGCTGCTGGAACACCATGCCGATGTACCTGCGCACCGCCACCGGGTCGATGGACGGTGCGTAGATGTCCTTCCCCCGAAAGTGCACGTGCCCCTCGAAGCGGAAGCCGCGCACGAGATCGTTCATGCGGTTGAGGCAGCGCAAGACCGTGCTCTTGCCGCACCCGGAGGGCCCGATGAACGCGGTGATGGTGTGCCTCTTCACCGGGATGACGGTGTCGCGGACCGCCATGAACGCTCCGTAGTAGAGCTGGCGGATGCTGCAATCGATGACGACGTCCGAGGCGAGCGCCGCGGCGCCGTTCCCCGAGCCATTTCCGTTGTGCCCTGTGGTCATGGCGTCCCTATCACGACGTGATCTGCCGGCGGGAGAGGCTCTGGCCGGCCAGGTTGGCTGCGAGCACCATGAGGACGAGCACGAGCGCAGCAGCCCAGGCGAGCTCGACCTGGTTGTCGAACGGCATGCCGGCGAAGTTGTAGATGAGCACGGCCAGCGACGCGGTGGGCCGCATCAGGTTCCACTGACCGTGCGAAACGATCCAGTAGTTGCTGAAGAGCGCGGTGAAGATGAGCGGGGCCGTCTCGCCGGCGGCGCGCGCCACGGCCAGCATCACGCCGGTGAGGATGCCGGGGAGCGCGGTCGGAAGGAGCACCATCCAGGTGGTCTGGGTCGTGGTGGCGCCCATGCCTATCGCCGCCTCCTTCATCTTCGCCGGGACGGCGCGGATGGCGTCCTCCGCGGTCAGCATCACGGTGGGCAGCATCAGGATGGAGAGCGCGATGCCGCCGGCCAGCGGGGAGAACGTGCCGGTCAGGAGCACGACCGCGCCATATGCGAACACGCCGGCCAGGATGGAAGGGAACCCGGTGAGGACCTTGCCGGCGAAGCGCACCGCGTTCGCGAGCTTGTCTTGGTGGTTCGTCTGTGCGAGGTGGATGGCGCTCAGGATGCCGACCGGAACGCTGAGCACCGTGGCGATACCCACCATGAAGAGAGTCCCGGCGATGGCGTTCCCGAAACCGCCGCCCGCCTCGAGCGGCGCCGGCGGGAGCTGCGTGAAGAGGGAGAGGTGGAGCTTCCCACCTCCGCGCCACGCCAGCATGAAGACCACCGAGAAGAGCGGGATGAGAGCGAAGAGCGTCATGCCCGTCACGAGGGCGCTGAGGAGATACCCCATGAGCGTGCGCGGACGACGCAGGGAGCGCTCGAGTTCTCCCAGGTCCACGCCGGCGAAGGGACTCTGCGGGGCCTCTCCAGGCATCATGGTCACTTGATCCATCAGCGCGCTCCTTCCACGGCGGCCGACGCGCGCTGCAGCAGGATGGAGCCGATCACGTTCACCACCAGCGTGATGCCGAGCAGGACCAGCGCCGCGTACATGAGTACGCTGATCTGCTTCGGCCCCGCTTCCGGGAAGCTGTTCGCGAGAAGGGCCGCGAGCGTGTTCGCGGGCGAGAAGAGGGAGAAGCTGATCTGGTTCGCGTTGCCGACGAGCATGGCGAGCGCCATCGTCTCGCCGAGCGCGCGGCCGAAGGCGAGGACGACGCCTCCGAAGATCCCGCGCGACGCCGTCGGGAGGATGACGCCCATGATCGTCTCCCAGCGCGTGGCGCCGAGCCCGTAGGCGGCCATCCGGAGCTTCGACGGGACCGCCACGAGCGCATTCACGCTGATGGCCGTGACCGTGGGCAGGATCATGATCGAGAGCACGATCACCGCAGGTAGGACACCAGGACCGGAGAGGTCCGTCCCGAACCAAGGAAACCAGCCCATCTTGAGGTGCAGCCAGTTGCACGGCGGGCGGATGAGGGGAATGACGATGAACAGCCCCCACAGGCCGTAGACGACGCTCGGGATCGCCGCGAGGAGATTGACCAGGTTCTTGAGCGTCGCCTCGAGCCGGTCGGGGAGCCTGCACCACCACGGGCGAAGCTCGAACCCGAGCGCGGACAGGACGCGATACGTCCCCTGGGCGAGGAAGCCCTCCGACAGGAAGACGGCGACGGCCACGCCGAATGCCGTACCCAGGATGAGCGCCAGGACCGACGTGTAGAGCGTCCCCCAGATCTCCGGAAGGATGGCGTAGCGCGCCTTGTTGGGGTCCCAGACTCGCCCGGTCAGGAACCCGAGCCCATGCTGCCGCATCGCGGGCGCCGCCGCGAAGGCGATGCGCAGGACGATGAAGGCGACGAGGACGAGGACGAGCGCGGCGAAGACCTGGCTCACACGCCGGAACGCGGCGTCCGTGACGAGCTGACCACGCGAAGGGGGCCGCGAAATCGGCGTCTCATCGGACAAGGCATGACTCCCGTGAACCGAGTTGCTCCGAATCCTCGGCGATGGCGGCGGCCAAACGGCTCACGTCTCCGTCGACTTCACGCTCTGCAGCGCAGCCTTGTCGCGCTCCACCACGTTCTGCGGAAGCGGGATGTACCCCAGCGCCTCGGCCTCCTTTTGACCTTCGGTGAGCGCATAGTTGAACAGGTCCCGGAGCGCCTCGAACTTCCTGCGGTCGGGGTACTTCTTGTAGAGCATGACCCAGGTGTACGTGACGATCGGGTAAGCGTCCTTGCCGTCCGGATCCGATGCCCAGGCGATCATGTTGTCGGGCAGCTGCGCACCGGCGAGGGCGGCCTGGCCCGAAGCGGTCGTCGCCGCGACGACCGCGCCCGACTTGTTCTCGAGGAGCGCCATGGGAAGGTTCTGACTCTTCGCGTACCCGTATTCGATGTAGCCGATGGAACCCGGCGTCGTCTTGAGACTGGCCGTGACGCCCTCGTTGCCCTTCGAGCGCGTCCCGACGGGCCAGGCGGGCATCTTGTCGTTGCCGGGGCTCTTCGCGAACTCCTCGCTGATGGTGCTGAGGTGCTTCGTGAAGACGTACGTCGTGCCGCTGCTGTCCGCTCGAACCACGACGTTGATGGCCGTGTCGGGCAGCTTGACGCCGGGGTTCGCCTTCGCGATCGCCGGGTCGTTCCACTTCTTCACCTTGCCGAGGAAGATGCCGACGTAGGCATCGCGCGAGAGCTTGAGCTCCTTCACGTCGGGCACGTTGTAGGCGAGCACGATCGACCCGGCCGTCATGGGCAGGAGCTGCACGCCGGCATCGACGCGCTGGATCTCCTCCGGCGACATGGCTGCATCGCTCGCGCCGAAGTCCACGGTCTTGTCGATGAAGCTCTTGACGCCGCTGCCGCTGCCTACTGACTGATAGTCAACCTGCACACCCTGGTGGGACCCGCTGTACGCCTTGAACCACCTGAGATAGAGGGGCGCGGGGAAGCTCGCTCCAGCCCCCTGGATGCGCACGAGCCCGCCGGGAGCGGACGTGGAAGCGGCGGCGGCGCTGGCGGTCGGTACCTTGGCGCCCTCCCCGCTCTGTCCAGCCGGCGCAGGCGCCTTCTCGGAGCAGGACGACAGGGCGAACGCTGCAGCGGCGAGCGGCATCGCGAGGGTCCAGCGTGCAGACATGGCTCCAACCTCCCATCTCGAAGTACGAGACCACCCCGATCGTGGGTTCTCACGCGCTCGCGCGTGGAGAGCACACGCCACAGCAAGTATCGATGAAGGCATGCTCATATCCGACGCTGCCGGTTATCGACCGCAACGGCGCGGTGACGTCTTCGTGACGGTGCAGGGTGAGGGCGCTGCGCGCCCCCTGTCGGGACTCAGGAATACCCGCGAGGGAAGGCCAGCTTCTCTCTCAGTGCGGGTCCTGCGCCATCCTGGCGCCGGCCCCGTGTCTTGCCATCGGGCGCCGCCGGTCGAACCTGCTCGACGGCGCGCCCGATGGCGCGAGCGGCCTTGGATGGACCGCCCTCGCTGCACGACTCTAGGAGAAATTCACTACAGGTTCATGCAGTTCGCGTAGTAGGTGACCGTCGCCGCCCAGTCGGAGAAGATGCCGAGGATCTTCACCTCGCGCGCCAACACGTCGAGCGCCTTGTACATGTCGCTGTCCTTCTTCACCGCCTTGCCCTGCGGGTCGAACAGGTAATAGAAGCCGGCGTTGACCGCGCCCTGGCGCAGGTCGGTCCGCTCTAACGTCCAGGTGATGATGTCGAGCCCGGCACTGCGAATGTCCTTGGCGTACTCCGAAGGCACGATCTCGCCCGCATCGGTCACCGAGAGGAGCGCGAAGATCGGCGGTGCGAAGATCCGCACGCCCTGGCGTCGGGCCTGGCGCAGCTCGTCCGACGTCAGGCGGGGAATCGCGGGCGAGACGGTCGGGTCGATGCTGTCGAGGTAGACCGCCTGCCTGCCGAAGGCGGGCGCGTTCCTCACCCAGTACAGCACGTCGGGTAGGTTGAACGACTGGGCAAAGACGTCGCGGGGATCGACCCTCGCGGACTCGAG
>JBGQLS010000169.1:0-11620 GCA_041500205.1 Anaeromyxobacteraceae bacterium
CAACCACGGCGAGATCTACCGCTTCCTCACCAAGCCCTGCGACCGCGTGGAGTTGCAGGTCACGCTCCATCTTGCCTGCGAGCGGCTCCAGCTCGAGCGAGAGAACCGCCATCTGCTCGCCCTCATCCGGACGACGCCGGAGCTCGCGAGCCGCGTGGAAGAGCTCGAGAGCGAACGCGCCAAGCGCGCTGGCAACTCCTGATCGGCTGGGTCAGTCGCCGCGGGCCCGGACCTGGTCTGCCGAGGAACGGCTAAGGGCCACCGCTTCCGCCGTGTAGATCGCGAGCGAGATCCAGATACAGCCGAAGGCCACCGCATGGGCCGCGGTGAAGGGCTCGCCGAACGCGAACACCGCGATGGCGAATTGCATCGTCGGGTTGAGGTACTGCAGCAGTCCCACCGTGGAGAGCCGCAAGCGCTGCACGCCGTTGGCGAACCAGATGAGCGGCACCGCGGTGACGACTCCACTCGCGGCGAGAAGGGCGCTGTGGCGGGTGGGCGAGCCGAAATGGCCGAGGCCGGCGCGGCTCAGCCAAGTCACGTAGAGAGCGGCCAGAGGCGCGAGGAGCCAGACTTCCGTGAGCAGGCCCGCCGTGGCATCGACGCGCGCGCGCTTGCGGATGAGCCCGTAGAACCCGAAGGTGACGGCGAGCGCCAATGCGACCCAGGGCACCTGCCGAGCCCGGACCACGAGCACGATCACCCCCATCCCGGCGAGCGCGACCGCGATCTTCTGGCGCCTGGTGAGCGGGTCCCGGAGGAAGAGAACGCCGAGCACCACCGTCACCAGCGGATTGATGTAGTACCCGAGGCTCGCCTCGAGCACCCGCCCCGAGTTGACCGCCCAGATGTAGACCACCCAGTTCGTCGAGATGAACGCCGCGCTCATGGCGAGGGCGGGGACGGTCCCCGGCGTGTGGAGCTGCCGGATCACCGCGGGCCAGCGGCGGCGCCCCGTGATCAAGAGGGTCATGAACACCACCGACCACAGGATGCGATGCGCGAGGATCTCGAGCGCGGGTACACCGGCCAGCGCGTGGAAGTAGAACGGGAAGAGGCCCCATGTCATGTAGGCCGCCGCCGCGTACGCGACCCCGGTGGTGGAGCGGTTGCTCTGGCGCGAACCCTTCATCCGTGGCGGCCTTCCTCGTCGATGGCCGGGAAGTATCCGATCCCCGTGCGTGGGACCAACATTCATCTTCCAGCCGGGTTCGTACCTGTCGTGTAAGGCCTTCGCGTGCGGCTCGCAGCCGCGCCTGCGATCGCGGCCGATCGAGGTGCAGGAGCGTACGATCTGTTCGTGGATGCCGGCGGACGAGTCGCCTGTTCGTTGGATTCCACGCCGCAAGAGGCGCAACGCCGAAGGAGGACGCCATGGCCGAGCTGCGCTGGAACAAGGTCTTCTGTCCTGTCGATTTCTCCGATGAATCACGCGCTGCGCTGCGTGTCGCGGCTGACTTGGCGCGCCGCATGGACGCCGAGCTCACGCTGTTCCACGCAGCCAGCTCGAAGGCCACGCTGGTCGCGGCCTCGGCCGGCAGCGGTCATCTCACCGACTGGAAGCGCGAGGCCGAGCGGCTGGGCGCGTCGCGCGTCCTGACCGCCACCGCCACGAGCGAGCCCGAGACAGCCATCATCGATGCGGCGACCAAGGGCGGCTTCGATCTGATCGTGATGGGCACGCACGGCCGCACGGGCCGCCAGAACGCGCTCATCGGCTCGGTCGCCGAAGGCGTCGTCCGCTCGAGCAAGGTCCCGGTGCTCACCGTGCACGCGGACTGGAAAAGCTGACGCGGGGTAGCAGCACCGCCGCACCGGGAGGGGCCGCCGCCCTGCCGCCCGAAATCCAAAGGTGTGTCGGGCGGTTTGCGGATGAGCCGAACCGTGGGCGGGGCCGCCAGGCGCGGTGGGCATCGCCGCGCCGGCGACGTGGCAAGAAGGGGCGGCCAGAGCAGTAAGAAATGCCGTTGGTTCCGTACCTAGTCCCCTCTCCCCCACCGGGGGAGAGGGTTAGGGTGAGGGGGCCGATCCTCGGGCTCGCTGCCCTAGGCAGGTCCTGGGACTGCGGCCCTTCCGCCCGCGACAATTCGCCTCAGCGCTGATTGGCGCGGTTCGCCGCGATGCGGAACGCGACTACACTCATCGATTGGAGTCGCTGCTCCCGCCGAGGTGAAGGGTCACCGCGTCCGGGTGTGGTCGCCCCGCGCATGGTGAACAGGATCGATGCCGACCAGGTAGCGCCACCCGACGTACGGGGGATGGAGAACCACGACCACAGCTACTACGACCAGCTACGTCGAAGGCTGCGCTGGCAGCTCCTGTTCGCCTACTGCGCGCCCCTCGGCATCCTCGCCCTGTACTTCCACGTGCAATACAGCGTCACGCTGGGAGAACGCATCCACAATCACCTCCGCTCCCTGGCGGAGAACCAGCGCAACACCGCCGACCTGTTCATCCAGGAGCGGGTCGCGAATGTCCTCAGCGCCTTCCACCCGGATACGCTCAACATCCCGCCCTCGCTCGAGGACATGAAGAAGCTCCTCGCGGAGCTGACGCGCGCCAGCCCCACCTTCGTCGACGTCGGGGTGTTCAACCCGGACGGAAGCCTGCTCGAGTACGCGGGGCCGTACCCGTACCTGCGGGGCAAGGACTACAGCGGCTGGCAGTGGTACCGCGAGGTGCTTGCGCGACAAAGCAACTACTTCGTGAGCGACGTGTACCTGGGTTTCCGGGGCAAGCCGCACTTCATCGTGGCCGTCCGCCGTTCGGTGAATGACCACACATGGGTCCTCCGCGCCAGCGTGGACCCGGACAAGTTCGGCGAGTTCGTGGGCAGCTCGGCGATCCTGGAGGGCGCGCAGGCGTACATCGTCAACACCAAGGGGCAGAGCCAGACGATCTCACTCCAAGGCCACCCCGAGCTCGAAGTCGGCCCTCTCCCGGCGCGCACCGGCACCACCTCCACCACCGAGTTCGAGGTCGGGGGCAAGGGCTATCTCCGCGCGCTGGCCTGGCTCACCGTCAACGACTGGGCCCTGGTGGTGCAGGTGCCGGCGGCGCAGGCGTATGCGCCCCTGCGGCGGGCGCGCATGGCGCTAGTTGCGATCATGGTCCTCACCCTAGCCTTCATCGTCGGGGTGGTGGTGCGGAGCACCCGCAAGCTGGTCGGTCGCATCGAGGCCGCCCATGAGGCTCAGCGCTCGCTGACGCTCCACCTATTCAACGCCGCCAAGCTGGCTTCGGTCGGGGAGATCGCAGCGGGTGTGGCGCACGAGATCAACAACCCCCTCGCCATCGTCTACGAGGAAGCCTCCCTCATGACGGACATCCTCGACCCGACCTTCGGCCAGACGCCGGACATGGCGGAGTTCCGGGAGCGGCTCGGCGCCATCAAGTCAGCCTCCCTCCGCGGACGGGACATCACGCGCAAGCTGCTCGCCTTCTCGCGCCAGGACGAGCCGGAGCTCGAGTCCGTACAGCTGGAGAGCGTGATCGAACGCGTGCTGAAGGTGAAGGAAGTGGACCTGCACACGTCCAACATCGAGGTGCACAAGGAGTTCGCGCGCGACCTTCCCGAGGTCGTGGCCAGCGCCAATCAGCTCGAGCAGGTACTCTTGAACCTCATCAACAACGCTCGCGACGCCATCGGTCGCGGCGGCCGCATCACGCTCCGCTCGCGCGTGGAGAATGGGTGGGTGCTGCTCGACGTCGAGGACACCGGGCAAGGCATGACTTCCGAGGTGATGAGCAAGGTCTTCTTCCCGTTCTTCACCACCAAGGGCGTCGGCAAGGGTACCGGACTCGGTCTCTCGATCAGCTATGGCATCATCAAGTCCATGGGCGGACGCATCGAGGTCCAGAGCCGCGTCGGCGCCGGGACCACCTTCACCCTCTTCTTCCCTTTGCCGAGGGCCTCGCCCGTACACGCCGCCGCAGGAGGCGCATGACCATGTCACAGGACAGAATCCGGCTGCTCATCGTCGATGACGAGGTACGGTTCATCGAGACGCTCTCGCGGCGGCTCGGGCTCCGCGACTTCGACGTGACTGCCGTCACCAGCGGCAAGGAAGCGCTCAAGACCGCGAGGCAGCAGCAGTTCGATCTCGCCATCGTCGATCTCAAGATGCCCGAGATGAGCGGCGAGCAGCTCCTCGAGCTGCTCAAGGAGCGCGATCCGCGCATCGAGGTGATCATCCTCACCGGCCACGGTTCGATCGACTCGGCCGTGAGCTGCACCAAGATGGGGGCGTTCTGCTACCTGCAGAAGCCCTGCGAGACGGACGAGCTCCTGCGCGTGCTGAAGGAGGCCTACCGGAGGAGGGTGGAGAAGAAGCTGGAAGCGGACGTCGACCGGATGGCGGAGGTGGCGCGGGTCGCGTCCGACCACTCCCCGCTGGCCGCGCTCCGCAGGCTCCGCGAGCTCGAGAAGGAGGGTGGCTAGGCGGGAAGCCCCGGCCGCGCCTCGAGCAAGCCGCGCGGCGTGACCTTCGGAACGGCCCCGCCGCCTGCCCCATCCAGTGCGCGCTCCGATGCGAAATCCGTACGCTCGACTCCGGCAGCAGATGCTCGTCGTCCTGCTGCTCTTCGGCCTGTCGCCGCTCCTGGCGATGGGGGCCGCTGGCTTCCTCGCCAACAAGGAGGAGGCCGAGAGCCGCACCCGCAAAGTGCTCGAGGCCATGGTTCAGAACCGGAAGGCCACGATCGAGCTCTTCCTCGACTCGCGGCTCGACGCCCTGGCCTTCGCCGCCGCGTCGCAGCCGACGCAGGTGCTGGCGGGCGCAGCAGGGCTCGAGGGAGTGCGCCAGCTCCTGCAGCGTGGGGTGGGCGGCATCGTCGACCTGGCGCTGCTCGACGGGCGGGGCAGGGTGCTCGCCTACTCCGGGCCGTACGCGCCCACGTCGGGGGTCGAGGCGCCCTGGATCGAGGAAGTCCGTGTCCTCGGACGCCACGAGAGCGACGTCTTCCTCGGGCTTGGCCGCTTTCCCCACATGACGCTCGCCGTATCCAAGCGCGAAGGGGGCGAGATCTACATCCTGAAGGCGACCATCGACGCGACCCTCCTCGGCGCCCTCGCGCGCGAGGGCGTCGCGGAGTCCGGCGCCGACGTCTTCATCCTCGATCGTGCTGGCGAGTACCAGGCCCAGCAGGGCGAGACGAGAAAGGTCCTCGCCCGAGCCGACATCCCGGTGGGATCGCCGCACCCAGGCGTCCAGATCCGCTTGGCGGCGATCGGTGGCCGACGCGAGATGATCGCCACCGCGTGGATGCGAAGCGATCGCTGGGTGCTCGTCGCGCGCCAGGCGTTGCCCAGCTTCCGAAGCGACCTCATCGCGCACCCCATCGTGATGTTCGTCTTCGTCCTGGGCGTGCTCGCCGTGCCCCCGCTGTCGTGGCTCGTGGCGCGGCGCCGGCTGCAGCAGATCCGAGGCCTGGAGTCCGAGCGGGCGGCGCTCCTCGAATCCGTGGCGCAATCGCAGAAGATGGCGACCATCGGGCGCCTCGCCGCGACCGTGGCGCACGAGATCAACAACCCGCTGGCGGTGATCGACGCGCAGATCGGGGTCGTGTCGGACCTCCTCGCCGGTGAGAACACGCCCTTCGCGCGGGAGATCTCCGAACGCGCGAAGAAGATCCAGGCCCAGGTCGAGCGCGGCCGGAAGGTGACGCACCGGTTGCTCGGGTTCGCCCGGCGCGTCGGGCCCGACCTGGAGCCGGTGGACGTGCAGGCGGCGCTCGAGGAGGCGGTCGGATTCCTGGAGAAGGAGACGGAGAAGGCCGGCACGCGCTTCGTCCGCAACTACCAGCTCGACGTGCCGCTCATTCGCACCTCCCTCGCGCAGGTCCAGCAGGTCTTCCTCAACCTCATCAACAACGCGGTGGACGCGCTGGGTGGGCAAGGAGAGGTCGTGCTCACCATTCGCGGCGCCGGCGACGGCGTGGTCGTCACCATCGCCGACAACGGCCCCGGCATCCCGGAGAAGAAGCTGAAGGACATCTTCGATCCGTTCTACTCCACGAAGGGCGGGAACCACGCTGGCCTCGGGCTCGCCATCTGCCACGAGATCATGCAGAACCTCGGCGGCGCGATCGAGGTGACCAGCCGCCCTGGGGAAGGGACCACCTTCACGCTCACCTTCCCCGCCGCGGCGCCCGCCGACGAGGCCCGCTCCACGGCTTCCGCCGAGGAAACGGCATGAGCTCCGAAGTCGGTGCGCGCTCGCTGCTCGACCGCCTCAAGCTCCTGTTCAGCCGCCCGAGGCCGGCTCCAGCGGGGCCGCAGCCAGGGGCTGCACGTTTCCAGCTTCTGTACGAGCGCTTTCGCGAGATCCTGGCGCTCAACGATGCCACGCTCCAGCTCATCGCCGACATGGAGGAGATGCGGGTTCGCCGCACCGCCGACGCGCTCGAGGCGCTCGTCCCGCGCATCAGACGGGTCGCCATGGACGTCTTCCTCATGGCGAAGAACCTGAACCAGATCGCCGGCGGCCGGTACCCCGAGCTCTACCAGGTCCTGAAGGGGATAAACGGCCACATCGAGGCCGAGTTCGCCAACCACGACACGTCGGCAGCAGGTCCGCACGTCCTTCGCCTCGACGCGGTCCGCCTCGCCGATGCGCCGCTCGCGGGCGCGAAGATGGCGACGCTCGGCGAGCTTCGAGCGAGCGGCCGCTGCTCGGTGCCGGACGGCTTCGTCGTCACGACCTCGGCCTTCGCGCAGTTCATGAACGAGGCGGAGCTGTGGGACAGGGCCGAACACCTCGAGTCCCTCCTGGCCACCCACGGCGCCGAGTCCCTCGCCGAGGCCTGCCGTGAGGTGTGCCAGGCCGTCTTGCGCGCGCCCGTGCCTCCTGCCATCGCGCAGGCGATCCTGGCGGCGTACGACGAGCTCGCCCGCGGCGAGCCCCTGGCCGTGTCGATGCGCAGCAGCGCGGTCGGGGAGGACACGAGCCTCTCGCACGCCGGCCAGTACCACACCGAGCTGCACGTCGTCCGCGAGCGCCTGCTCGACGCCTATCGGATGGTGATCGCGAGCGCCTACGCGGCGAGCGCCGTCTCGTACCGCGCGGCGCACGGGCTCACCGCGCGCGAGGCGAGGATGGCGGTGGGCTGCATGCGCATGCTGTCTCCTCGCGCCAGCGGCGTCATGTTCTCCCGGAGCTACGAGCAGCCGCGCCAGGACACCGTGCTCATCAGCGCCACGCGGGGGCTGGCGGCGGGCGTGGTGGGCGGCACGCAGGCCGCCGAGGAGCTGCGGGTCGTCGACGGGCGGCTCGCGACCCCGGGCAGCCTCCTCACGGAAGCCGAGTGTCTCGAGCTCGCCCGGGTCGCGCGTGATCTCGAGAGCTGGCGCGAGAAGCCGCAGGACGTCGAATGGGCGATCGAGGAGCCGGGCGGTCTGTTCATCCTCCAGGCCCGGCAGCTCACGACGCTCTCCGAGGAGACCGCTCCAGCCGAAGGGCTCGTCGTCGGCGCGGCGCCGATCGCCGCGGGAGGGCAGACGGCGTGCCCTGGCGCGGCGGTCGGACCGGTGGCCCTCGTGCGTGGCGATGGAGATCTCGACCATTTCCCGGCCGGCGCGGTCCTGGTGGCGCGCCACTCCTCGCCGAAGTTCGCGCGGGTCATGCAGCAGTGCGCCGCCATCGTCACGGAGGTGGGCTCGCCTGCCGGGCACATGGCGATTCTCGCGCGCGAGTACCAGGTGCCAGCCATCGTCGGGCTCGCGCGCGCCCTCGAGCTCCTCCCCGCGGGAACCGACATCACCGTGGACGCCACGAGCCGGCGCGTGTTCGCGGGCCGTCTGGAGCTGCCGGCGAGCGCGCGGCCTGCGAGGGCCCCTCCGGACTCGCCCGCCTTGCAGTCGTTGAGCCGGCTCGCGGAGCTGGTGACGCCGCTCCACCTGACCGATCCCTCGAGCCCTCAGTTCGCGGCAGCCTCCTGCCGCTCGCTGCACGACGTCACGCGCTTCGTGCACGAGAAGGTGTTCGAGGCGATGTTTCACTTCGGCGACCTCGCTTCGAGCGATCGGAAGCATGCCATCACCCTCGACGCGTACCTGCCCATCCACGTGCTCCTGTACGACGTCGGAGCAGGCCTCTCCGAGAAGGCCACGCGCACCGGCAAGGCCTGCCTCGACGACGTCCTCTCGGCGCCCGGCCAGGCCTTCCTGTCAGGGCTCACCGATCGACGCATCCGCTGGGACCAGCCCCGCCCGCTGTCGGGGCGCGGGTTCCTCTCCGTCCTCGGCGCCGGTATGGCCGCGCCGCCGCACCAGGCGAGGGAGGTGGGCCGTCACTCGTACGCGGTCTTCTCGGACCGTTACATGAATTTCAGCACCAAGGCCGGCTACCACTTCTCGACCGTGGACACTTACTGCGGCGCCAGCCTGAGCAAGAACTACATCCATTTCCGCTTCGACGGCGGGGGCGCCGCGCCCGACCGCCGCGCTCGACGCGTGCGGTTCCTCTCGACGGTCCTGCGCGCTCTCGACTTCGCCGCGCAGCCGCGCGGGGACGTGCTCGTCGCACGCCTCGAGAAGTACGAGCGAGAGACGATCCTGTCGCTCCTCGGCGATCTGGGACGGCTCACGCTGTGCTCGAGGCAGCTCGACATGCTGATGGATGACGACGAGAGCGCCGACTTCTTCGCGCGCGCCTTCCTGGCGGGCGAGTGGGCCACCTTCTGATGGCGCAGGTCGCTTGACGTGATCCTGTAGCGCTTGCGCCCCGCTCGACGCGCCCAGGCGGGGGACAAGCCCCCGCGCTACGGAAACAGGGCTCACGGCAATCGATCGCCGCTGTGAAAATGAAGAGGGCTCGCCGGCGCGAGGCGCGGCGAGCCCGATGCGGAGCGGAAGGCGCTACTTCTTCTTCTGCGTGGTGAGGTTCATCACCCGGCCGGCGACGAGGTTCCCGCCCCGGTCGCGGTAGGCCACGCGCACGACGTTGCCGGGAGCGGGGTTGCCCCCGACCTCCGCCGACTTGAGGTCGAGCGTGATCTGCGGGTGTGGCAGCGCCTCGTCCTCGACGACGAGCACCTTCTTCTCGCCGTCGTAGCTCACGACCTTGCCCTGCAGGACGTTCGGCGGATTGGAGCAGCCCACCAGCGCGATGACCGCTCCCAACCCCATCATCTTGGTGACGTTGCGCATGTTAGACCCCCAGTTGCGCCGTAGCGCGCTTTTGGCTGCGCTCGCGGATGATCCCCTTCACGAGCCAGCTGATGATGACGCCGCTGATCAGGATGCCCGCGGCGAGGATGAGAGTTGCGGACGCCGTCTGCCACCCGATCTGCTTCATGAACACCGAGGCGCAGGCGATGAAGATGGTGCACGCGAAGAGGAGGCGGATGGAGTAGCCGCGGACGTACTTCACGGCCACCGTTCCCATCTGCGCGCCCAGCGCCGCGCCGCCCAGCATCCAGATGGCCGCCAGGAGCTCCACGCGGCCCTTGACGCCGTAGGTGAATGCGCCGTAGGCGCCGGTGACCATCACCTCGAAGAGGTCCGTGCCCACCGCGACGAGAGTCGGACAGCCGATGAGATAGATGAGCGCCGGCATGCGGATGAACCCGCCGCCCACGCCGAGCACGGCGGCCACGATGCCGGTCGTGAACCCCACCAGGAGCGGCAGCCACAGCGAGCAGGTGATCCCGGAGGCCTTGAAGTGGACCATGGGCCAGATTCGCACGCGGCGCTGCATCCGCTGCGCCAGGGTCTCGGTCTTCACGGCCGGCCCGCCCTTGGCGACGGCGCGTTTTGTCGCGCGCACGTGGCTGATGTAGTCGTACATGACGTAGCTGCCGATGAAGGCCAGGAAGACGACGTAGATCTTGCGGATGACCGAGTCGGCGACGCCCAGGTGCTCGAGCTTCATGACGAGCCGCGCGCCCAGCTCCATGCCGAGCGTGGTGCCGAGGATCATGGAGATACCGAGCTTCATGTCCACGTTGCCGAACTTGCCGTGGCGGATGGTGGACACGATGGACTTGCCGCCCATGTGGGCGAGGTCGGTGCCGATGGCGTAGGGCATCGGGAACCCGAAGATGTTCAGCGCCGGGGTCACGATCCAGGCGCCTCCGACGCCGAAGAAGCCGCCGCACACGCCCACCGTGAATCCGATGAGCAGGAGCAGGAGGACGTTGAAATGCATGCCCGCGATGGGCAGCCAGATATCGAACATGTTCATCATCGCACGCTCCTCAAGGTTTCTGTGCCCATGGGATTGTCACTCGTCGTGGTGGAGCTTGCCGAGGTCGAGGCCGAGCAGCGCCATCGCGCGATCGAAGCTGAAGCCGAGCACGATGCCCATGGCGCACATCACCACGACGACGAGCAGGCCGAAGCGAACGAAGCTGTCGTTGTAGATCTGCGCGATCCAGAGGCTCGGCCCCGATTCGAGGTTACGCGTGTCGGCCACGTTGATGAGCTTGGTGGCCGGGGGCCCGCCCGCGGCCCAGGCGCTACCGCTCACCGCCAACGCGAAGAGCGCCGCGGCCGCCTTGGCCACGACGTGAACACGTCCAATCGCCCTGCCGCTCATGCTGGCTCTCCTTGGTTCGCTGTGCCCGCGCGTTCGGCCGCCGCGCGGATGGCGGTGCAAAGTGCTTCCATTTCAACCGGCTTCTGCAGGAAGTCCGCGGCGCCGATCTGCATCCCGTCGATGCCCGAGGCGACCGTCCCGTGTCCCGTCAGCACGATGACGGCGACGTCGAGGCCGGCGCGCTTGATCTCGCGCAGGGTCGTGAGGCCGTCGATCCCCGGCATCTTGAGGTCGAGTACGGCGACGTCGTGCGGGTTCCCGGAGAGGCGCTCGAGGGCCGCCCGTCCGGAGAAGACCGCGTCGGCTGCGAAGCCGCGGCGCCGGAGCCTCTCGACGAGGGCCGTCGCGAAGTCCTCTTCGTCGTCGACGATGAGAACGCGGATCGCTTCCGGCAAGGTATGCTCCTTGGATCGACCGCGTCATCTCGGAGCCCGCCTTCACCTCACCTGGCGCTCGGAATGAAGCCTCTTCGGTCCGCCGCTACATCGACGCAGCGTAGCTTGGGATGATCGTGGAAATGAAGGCGGCGTGTCGTCGCAGTACCTATCCGAGGGCGCGGCGTTTGAGCACATGGCCCAAAGGTCTCAGACCTGGAGCTCGGCTCGCCTCCCCGGGAAAGAACGGTAGTAACGCTGGCTTGGCTGTATCGGGTCCGAGGAGCCAGGGAAAGTACCGCGCTGCGCGAATCAGCGCATCGGGACAAAAAGTCCCAACACGAGCTCGCCGGGCTAATTGCGGATGATTTCGCACCATGAAATCGGGCGACGGTGCGACGACGCGGATCCGAGAGCCTGAACGCGGATTCCATGGCGTCCGCCAGATGCCCATCTTCGCGCAATGTTGTCAAATCGCTGCCAATCGCAGCACCGCAATTGATTTCCGCCGCCCTTGCTGCGCCGCCCAGCCGGACCGGGATCGGGGCGACGAGCGGGCGGGAGCCTGTTCACCGGGCGACCGCCCGTGCGATCGGGAGCGGGCCGCTCGCTCAAGACCTGTCGAAGAATGTGATCGCTCTGCGGCGTGGCCGGGGTGGGGCCCCGATGGGCTTTGCCCGGCGGGGCGGGGGCGGCCTGCGCCCCCGG
>JBGQLS010000170.1:0-11565 GCA_041500205.1 Anaeromyxobacteraceae bacterium
CTTCTCGCGCGAGTACCTCGTCGCTCTCATGAGCGAATTCAAGGGAAACGTCACCAAGGCTGCCGAGCGGGCGCACGTGGAGCGCGAAACCCTGCACAGACTCCTCAAGAAGCATGGCATCCGGGGCCACAATTTCAGAGAGGACGATTCCAGTTAGTTGTACCTAGACTCGCCATGATGGAGGCGCGTTGGCGAGCACTCCCGAGACCGACGGGCTCGTTGCGATGGCGCGTCAGCCCCGCGTGCACTTCGACGTCGACCAGGAGGCCGTGATCGGACCCTCCTGCGAGACCCAGGTATCTCTGCTGGTCAGCTCGCCCAGATCCTGCGGGTGCACCCGAGCACGCTCACCACCCTCCTCAAGCGGCTCGTCAAGAGTGGCCTCGTCGTGCGCGGAGTCGCAAGCGTCGATGGCCGCCGGGCGGTCCTGACGGTCACCCCGAAGGGCGCCGCCATCGACGAGATCCGACGCGGCACGGTCGAGACTGCGGTGCGGACCGCCCTGTCGACGCTGCCCAGGCGCAATATCGAGACGGCAGTTGCGGTCCTTGAGGCCCTGATCCGCGCCTTCGACTGAGGTCGAAGTCATCGGCCAGGTGCAGTGATCCCTTTGATCTGCAACTATGACACGATGGGCGCTCACGATCGTCCGCCGACACGCCACCGAGGACTGTACCTCCGCAAGCTTGGATTCCTCTTTCGCCTCGTTCCGAGCGAGCGGCAGCAGCTCTTCGCGCTCACCATCCTGATCGGCGGGCTGTGCGGGCTGGCCGCCGTCGCGTTTCACCTGCTCATCAACCTCGTGACGCATCTGGCGATCGACCGTGCTCTGGCGGCCCCGGGACACGCCTGGATCGGATGGACGCTCGCCGTCCCGACCGCGGGGGGCCTCGCGTCGGGTGCTCTGCTTCAGTACGTGGTGCCCAACGCGCGGGGCAGTGGCATCCCGCAGGTCAAGGTCGCATACGCCGGCCGGAGCGCGCCGCTCCGCTTCCGCGACGCCATCGGCAAGTTCTTCATCTCGGCGCTCCAGATCGGAACGGGATCGTCGCTGGGGCGGGAAGGGCCAACCGTACAGATCTGCGCGGGCGTCGCCAGTCGCGTCGGACGCCTCGCCCGGGTGGCACCGCAGAACTTGAGGCGCCTCCTCCCCGTCGGGGCAGCGGCTGGCATCGCAGCAGCCTTCAACGCGCCCATCGCAGCCGTCACGTTCACGATCGAAGAGGTGGTCGGCAAACTCGACCAGACGGTGCTCACGGGCGTGGTGGTCGCCGCGGCGCTCGCGGCCATCGTCGAGCGGAGCGTGCTCGGCGCTCACCCCGTCTTCGCGATTCCACGCGAGTACGGCCTAGACCACCTGTCGTCGCTCCTGCTCTACGCCATGCTGGGCATCGTCGCGGCGGTGCTCGCGCTCGTGTTCTCGGAATCGCTACTCGGACTGCGCAGGTGGTTCAAGGGGCTATCGCTCCTCCCTCGCTGGGCCCGCCCCGCGCTCGGCGGCCTCGTCACGGGCCTGCTGGCGGTCGTGGCGTTGACGGCCCTCCACTCGACAGGGGTGACTGGCGGGGGCTACGCCACGCTCGGTGCTGCGCTGGCGGGCCAGCTCGCGGTGACGGTGCTCATTCCCCTGTGCCTGCTGAAGATCGCCGCCACCGTGTTCTCTTACTCGAGCGGCGGAGCCGGCGGCATCTTCGCGCCGGCGCTGTTCATCGGTGCGATGGCGGGCGGGGCCGTCGGCGCACTCGACATGCTCCTGTTCCACCACGGCACCGAGTCGCTCGGCGCCTTCGCGCTCGTGGGCATGGGGGCCGTCTTCGCGGGGATCATCCGAGCGCCCATCACGTCCGTGCTGATCATCGTCGAGATGACCGGGGGCTACTCGCTCATCCTGCCGCTCATGATCGCCAACATGCTGGCGTACGGGATCGCTCGCCACTACCGCCCGACGCCGATCTATGAGGCGCTGCTCAAGCAGGACGGCATCTCGCTGGAGGACCGGAAGCCGGTCGGCGCGCTCGGTGCCATCACCGTGCGGGAAGTGGCGCTCGACCAGACACCTTACACGAGCTTCGGGCCTGGTTCGGGAATGGACGAGTTCGCGCGTGCCGTATCCGAACTGAGCAGGCAGGAGGTCTTCCCCGTAATGGAGGGAGGGAGGCTCGTCGGTGTCATCACCCTCGAGGACCTCATTGCCCTCGTTTCCGAGCAGCACCTGGACGGGCTCGCGAACGCATCCGATGCCATGCGTCCGGCCATCGCGCTGCATCAGGACGATGACCTTCACGCCGCACTCGAGGCGATGCAAGCACAGGGCGTCCGCGAGTTGCCAGCCGTGGACGACGAAGGCAGGGTCATCGGCTTCGTAGACGAGAAGTCGATTGCGCACGCGTATGTGGCGGCACTGGCCCGCGCCAGGTAGGGAACGTTCGCATGGGTAAGCCTCCGCGTGCCTGGACGGCCGCGCGCCACTGCCCGGTCGTGAAGGTCGACGACAACCTCTGGAGCGTGGAGAGCGACGTGCTGGGGATCCCGGGCTTCAACACGGCGAGTGGTACGTACCGCGGCCCGGCCGGTTACGGCGCGGCGGTCACTCGGCCCCCCCGGGGCCGAGGCAGAACCTCCTGGCAGGCATCCGCCCGCCGTCCGCGCCCCCTCGAATGCGGTTCCCCGTAACGCGCCCGGCCGCAGCGGCGTACACCATGAGCGGCCCATCAAGGAGAACCGTCCATGTCGCGTCTGCTCGTCCCCGTCCTCCTCCTCACCTCAGCGAGCCACGGCGCGGGAGCAGCCGTCGCACCCACCATCGAGCCGGTCGTCATCGAGCTCTTCACGTCGGAGGGTTGTTCATCCTGCCCACCCGCAGACGCGCTCCTCGCGGAGCTCGCAGGCGAGCGCACGACCGGGATCCGCGTGATCGCGCTGTCGGAGCACGTGGACTACTGGGATGGCCCTGAGTGGCGGGACCGGTTCTCGTCGCCGCTCTTCACGCGGCGGCAGCAGGCTTACGCCAAGCGGCTCGGGCTCTCCTCGCTCTATACCCCCCAGCTCGTGGTGGCGGGCCGGGCCAACGCCCTGGGGAGCGACCGGCGCGAAGTGCAGGCCGCGATCGCCGCCGCGGCCCGCGAGCCGTCGGGGCGCGTCACCGCTCGCATCGTTCCCGGTGCCACCGCGGAGCTGTCGGTGGCGGTCGATGCGACCTGGCCCTACGGTGTTCCGGCCGACGTGCTCGTCGCGGTCGTGCAGGATAGGGCGACGACGAAGGTCTCGGGCGGTGAGAACGCCGGCCGCACCTTGGAACACGTGGCCGTGGTTCGTTCCCTCACGGTGGTCGGCACCGGGTCGGGCGCCTTCTCCGGACAGACGACGGTAGGGTCCATGGACGCGGCCCATGGCGGTCACCTCGTGGTCTTCGTGCAGGAACGCGACGGCGGCCCGGTGCACGGGGCGACGACGCTCGAATTGCCGTGACTCGCGGACGGTTCATTCGCGAGAGCCTGCCAGATACGCGTCGCGGATGCGCCGCGGCGGCGTCCGCCCTGAGCGCAGCACAGCCACGCCCAGGGCGAACCCGGTCGCTCCCCGATCCTGACCCGTCTCCCGCTCAACTTCGACGACATCGGTGGGATTCTCGTGATCGCGTGCTTCTACGGCCAGGGACTCCATGCGACATGGCTCGGAGCAGCCGGGGCCATCACCGTGGCTCTCGTCGTCATGTCGCGAGCGGGCGTCCGAAGCGGCGTCGCCTACGCCGCAATGGGCGCGCTCCTCTGGTTCGCGCTCCACCGCGGCGGCATCCACGCTACCATCTCGGGCGTCGTGCTTGGCCTGGCGATTCCGGCGCGTGCTCGCGACTTGCCGCGAAGGGCGCTCGAGCATCTCGCGAGCCATACTGCGGCGCTCCTGCAACACGGGTCGGCGGCGCGCGAACAAGCTGGGTTGATGCATGCCGTCACACGAAAGCACGCTGGGCGATCCTGCCCACTTTGCGCCGGCGTGGGCAGACGCCCTCGAGGCCCTGCTCGCCCTCGTCCGCGAGTACTACGCCTTCGACGGCATCCCGTTCGACGACGCGGCGGTGCGCCGTGGGCTCGCCGAGCTCCTGACCGACGCCTCGCTCGGCGGCGCCTGGATCATCCGCCGCGGGGACGACGCCATCGGGTACTTCGTGCTCACCTACGGCTTCGGAAGCGGTCATTTCCAGCGTCGAGCTTCCGGGACGTCGTGTACTCCGTGCTCATGTGGCTAACCCCAGCGCGGACTCCCCACGAAGCAAACCAATAGGCCACGAAGAACTCCGAATCGAGCTGGCCACGGTCATTGCGTCCGAAGAGGAGGAGGTTGAAGCGCGTCGGGCTCGCAAGCTGCGGACCAGCGAAGCCCGGGTCCGTTCCCGCGTAACTGCCGGTGACGTCTGGGCCGAAGCCCACTCCCAGGAGATCGATGCCCCGCCAGGGGCACGAACCCCGATGAGGCGGGGGACCGCAAGTGCCCGCCGTTAGACGCGCCCGTTCTCTCAAAGGTCACCCTGATGCTCGGAACGATGTACAGCAGTGGATGCTGCAATCGGGGCCACGCCGGGGCGCGCCTGAGAGAGAGGAACGCGCGGGCGTCATGATCGTCAACCCAGACGACCTGAGCTGCAAGGAGCTCGTCGAGCTCGTCACCGACTTCTTCGAGGACCGTCTAGCACCCTCAGTACGTGCTCGTTTCGAGATGCACCTCAGCTATTGCGCGTCGTGCCGCGTCTACCTCGCCCAGATGCGCGAGACGGCCCGGCTCGCCGGGCGCCTTTCCGAGGAGACCCTGCCGCCAGGCTCGAAGGAGGATCTGGTCAGGGCGTTTCGGGGCTGGAAGCGCCAGCGAGGAGGCGAGCCTTGATCGCTTACAAGTTCCTGTCGGCCGGAGCGACGGGACCGTTCACGGGGTTCCGGTGGCCCGTACCGGCGCTTGGTCGTCCGGGTGCGTGGGTAGAGGCGGCGGACGGGCGGCCCGATCACGGAATCCACGCCTGCCGCCTCGAAGAGCTCGCCTTCTGGCAAGACAACGAGTTGTGGCGCGCCGAGCTGGCCGACCCGGTAGCCGAAGGGCACCGGCAGGTCGTCAGCGCGCGGGGCCGGCTCCTCGAGCGCGTGTCCGCCTGGAACGAGGACCTGGCTCGGCGCTTCGGGGAGGCGTGCACGTGGCGCGCGCGCGACCGATCGGTGGCAGCGCTGCTCGTCCCAGGCTTTTCCGAAGAGTCCGCGCTGCTCGCCGGTTCCCGTTCGCTTTCGGAGCTCCACGCCACCGCGAAGGAACTCTCGTCGCGCACGGGGCTGCCCGCGGCGCTGGCGGCCTATCTGGCTGAGGCCATCGACTTCCTCCTGACGGGGGATTCGCCGTGCTCGACGTACATTTCCGCGCGCGCCGCCGTGGTCGCCTCAGGCGGCAAGGAGAGCGAGTTCGCGGCCGAGCGCCAGGGCCAGGCTCGCTGGCTCGCGGAGCGGCTCGGGCTCGACTTTCCCGGAGCTCATGAGTTGGGCGGACACGCGCGACCATGATCCCGATCCGCCAGCCGCTGCTATACCCGCATGTGGAGAGCGGTTCCGCGAGTGGCGGCCGTTTTTCGCAGAGGGGATCTGATCACCGTGAGGAAGGGCTCCTCGACGCGCTGCGCTCGGGAGACGAAGCAGCCTTCGCGACGCTCGTCGACAAGCACCACGCCTCGATGATCAGGGTCGCGCGACTCTACGTGGGGAGCGCGGCGGCGGCCGAGGAAGTCGCGCAGGAGGCCTGGCTTGGCGTTCTGGAAGGGTTGCGGAGGTTCGAAGGTCGCTGCAGCGTCAAGTCCTGGATCTTCGCGATCGTGGCGAACTGCGCGAAGAGCCGCGGCGAGCGCGACAAGCGCATGGTACCGCTCTCCTCGCTCGTGCCGGGCGAGGACGAGGACGGCGCCTCCGTCCCGCCCGAGCGCTTCTTGGATGAAGGCCATCCCCGCTGGCCCGGCCATTGGTCTCAGCCCCCCGAGGCGTGGACCGACGACCAGCTCGTCTCACGCGAGACCCTGCAGGCCATCGCCGGCGCGATGGAGACCTTGCCGCCGATGCAGCGCGCCGTGATGACGATGCGGGACGTGGAGGGCCTCGAGTCCGACGAGACGTGCCAGGTCCTCGGGATCTCGGAAGCGAACCAGCGAGTGCTCCTCCACAGGGCCCGTTCGAAGGTGCGCAACGCCCTCGAGGGCTATCTGAACGAGGGCGAGGAGCCCTCCTGAGCCCTCAGCGGACGCTGTCGACCAGTCGCCAGGGCGGATCCTTGCGATTGTCTCCCGCGTAGTACAGACAAATCCGCTGGCCGTCGGGGTCCTCGAGCATCGCCTCGCGCCAAAGCCACGCCTGATCCTTCGGCATCGACAGGAACGCGTAGCCGGCAGCGCGCAGTCGGTTCGATCGCTCGTCGAGATCGTCGCATTCGAAGTGGATGACGACCCCGCTCCGCGAGATCGGACCATCGGCGACGTGGAGCGAGAACGTCGCGCCGCCGTCCGGCATGAGCAGGCGCGCGTAGCGGGCCGAGTCGTCGCGGACGATCAGCTCAAGTCCGAGGCCGCAATAGAACTCGATGCTGCGCGCCAGGTCACTGGTGGAAATCGTCACATGGTTGAGCCGCAGCGACCGCTCGACGGCGGGGCGTGCGGGTGTGACATCCGAGGAGCCCGCCATCGCACCGGGGCGTTGGATGCCCTCACTCATGGCGGCTCCTCGTGGACGGGCGATGGCGCCGTCCAGGTAGATCGGATCTGTTTCACTTCCGCCTCCAGCGCTGCGATCCGCGCATCGCGCTCCGCCAAAGCATCCCGCACGCCGTCGGCCTCTAGTCGCTGCGGGATGTGCTGCGGGCAGTTGGAATCCCAGGCCGTGACGCGGATGACGATGGCCCGCTCTGGCCGGGCCTTGTAGCCCTCAGGGGTCAGCGTCGCCAGCAGGGACTTATCGTCCTCCACGACCCGCGCCTCGCCCCAGATCTTCACGCGCTGACGGTGGGCGTAGTCGATGAGGAACAGGTGCACCCGCGGGTTCTCGGCGAGGTTGCCGAGGCTGATGTACTGCCGGTTCCCAGCGAAGTCCGCGAAGGCCAGCGTCCGTGGATCGAGGACCCGCAGGAAACCGGGCGGGCCGCCGCGGTGTTGCACGTACGGCTGGCCTTCGGCGCTGGCCGTGGCGAGGAACATGCTCCGCTGCTTGGCGATGAAGGCCGAGAGGTCTTCGCCGATCTCGGTTGCGAACCCGCCATTCCGCTCCAGGCGGGCGTAGGCAGCGCGCGAGCCGAGGCGCGACTGAATGGCCTTGACCTGCTCCGTGAATGCGACGTCGCTGGTGGGCCGGCTGGCGAGGGACATGGCTCCTCCTTGCATGGTCGCGCGCAGGAGGAGGGCGGCGCAGGCGGCGCGGTCCCTCCCTGCCGGACGGGGTTACGCTCCCTGACGAGCCGTCACCCGCGGGAAGTCAATCTCGGTGCCGGCGACCACGTTGACGTAGTTTCGGTGAGGAACCTAGTGGTCCCGGCACTTGGCAACAATATGCGTACTTGACACTTAACTGTTGCTAATACTGAAATACATGAATGGACCCACTCCAGGCGATGACCGTCTTCGTCTCCGTTGCCGACCTGCGGGGCTTCGCCCCCGCCGCACGCCGGCTCGGTCTCTCTCGCCCGGCCGTGACCCGCCTCGTGGCTGCGCTCGAGGCTCGGCTCGGGACACGCCTCCTGCAGCGGACCACCAGGACAGTGGCGCTCACAGACGCTGGTGCCCGCTACCTCGAGCGGGCTCGGCGCATCCTCTCGGACGTGTCGGAAGCCGAGGCCGTTGCCCAAGCCGACCGAAGCGAACCGACGGGGCGTTTCGTCGTCGCAGCGCCGAATGTCTTTGGGCGCCTCCACGTGGCGCCGCTCATGTGCGCCTACCTGGCGCGATACCCGGCCATCGTGGGGGAGCTCCTGCTTGCGGACCGGACCGTCAACCTGGTGGAGGAGGGAGTCGACTTGGCCGTGCGGATTGGCCACATGGCCGACTCGAGCCTGGTGGCACGGCTGGCGGGTCACACGCGACGCGTGGTGGTGGGTGCACCGAGCTACCTCGAAGGGCGGGGCACCCCGAGGCGCCCAGAGGACCTCTCGCGCCATGACATCATCCAGTTCAGCCCGTTGACGCCCGTAGCTGAATGGCGCTTCACGCGGAGCGGAACGGAGGTCCGCGTGCCGCTCGTGCCCCGCTTCGTCACCAACAGCGCCGACGCAGCCATCGGCCATGCCGAGTCCGGCGGCGGACTGACGATGGTCCTGGCCTATCAGGTGGCCCCAGCGGCGCGGTCAGGGCGCCTCCGGGTGGTGCTGCCCAGCTTCGAACCGCCATCCGTGCCCATCCAACTCGTCTACCCAAGCAGCCGGCTGCTCTCGGCGAAGGTAAAGGCCTTCGCGGACCTCGTGGCGAAGACCTGCGACTGGGAGTTCACCGGGCCATGACTGCCATGGAAGCCCGTTCGGTACGTTGACGCGCCGGCAACATCGTGAGATCGAATCCGGCAGGAGAGAGGATGGCACCTGAGTTGCGGTCTCCGCGCGCGGCGGTGTTCGACGCCTATGGCACGCTGTTCGACGTGGCCAGCGCCGCAGAGCGGGCGCGCGACGCGCTCGGCGAGCGCTGGCGCCCGCTCGCCGACCTCTGGCGCGTGAAGCAGCTCCAGTACACCTGGCTCCGGGCCCTCATGGGCCGACACGCTGACTTCTGGCAGGTCACAGGGGATGCCCTCGACTTCGCGCTCGAGAGCTTCGGCGTGTCCGATGCGGCGCTGCGGACCCGCCTCATGGGGCTCTACGAGCGGCTCGACGCCTATCCCGACGCGCGGGAAACTCTCACACGTCTCCGCGCCGCCGGTTTGCGAACGGCCATCCTCTCCAACGGCTCCCCGCGCATGCTCGCCGCTGCGGCCGAGAGCGCGGGTCTCTCTGGACTCCTCGACATGGTCCTGTCGGTAGAGGAGGTGGGCGTCTACAAGCCACATCCCTCGGTATACCGGCTCGCGATGCACCGGCTCGCGCTCGACGCCCCCGACATCCTCTTCGTCTCCGCGAACGGCTGGGATGCCCACGGCGCGAAGACGTGCGGGATGCGGGTCGCCTGGTGCAACCGAGCGGGTCAGCCTGCCGAGCGGATCCCGGAGCCGCCAGACATCGAGGTCAGGTCGCTCGCCGACTTGCCAGTGCTGCTCGGTGCCTGAGGACGAGGAGGGATCGGGCTGGCGTCCGCTCGGGGATCTGTTTCACCGCGGGTGTACGAGGGCGAGCACGTGCAGCCCGATCGCCATCGGGAAGAGCCACACCGCGTCCCGGAACGCCTTGCGCGAGAGCGCTCGCCAAATGTTCTCGATGTTCATGCGCCGCGCCTATCCATCGGGTATTGCTTCGCGGTTCTCGCAGGACGGGGCTCGTCCCCCGCCGGTCTGGAATGCAGTTCTCTGGAAGCGCCTGCGCGTTACAGCGCGGCTTGTGCGGGACCTTCGAGCGAGCCGTGTAACGGGTGGACCCGCTCGCCGACTCCACGGGTGGATCGCCGGTGCGCGTTCCCTTCCCTCGTCTCGTCAGGAGATCACATGAGCACCCTAGTCGCAGCACAGACACAGTTCCCTGCCAGCAACATCTTCGGTTACACGCGGGCGCGCGCCCTGGAAGCGATCGGGACCCAGGTCCTCCGCTATGGGCTCGTGCTCGTCTTCGTCCTGTTCGGCACTGCCAAGTTCACCGCCGCCGAAGCCGAGGCCATCAAGCCCCTCGTCTCCAACAGCCCCTTCATGAGCTGGATGTACTCCGTGCTCTCCGATCAAGGTGTGTCCCGCCTCATCGGCTCGACCGAGCTCCTGGCTGCTCTCCTCATCGCCCTGCGGCCCATCTCGGCGCGTGCCTCCGCCATCGGCAGCGCCCTCGCCATCGGCACGTTCCTCACCACCATCTCGTTCCTCTTCTCGACCCCGGGGGCGCTCGTTGCAACCCACCCCGCGCACGGATTCCTCCTCAAGGACATCGTCCTCCTGGCCGCCTCAGTCGCCATCGGCGCCGAGGCGCTACGCGCCACGGTGGAGGAGTCCGAGGCGAGAGCCAGCGCTTAGCCTTCCGACACCCTTTCATCGCTCGCATGCCAGGGGCTCTCGGCAAGGCGCCGGGAGCCCCCGGTTGCTTCGTGGGCAGGGGCCCGCGATGGGGCGCGTGTAACGCCAGGCTCCGCCGGCTCACTGGAGCATGAGAGGCAACGCCTCGAGTTCCCGCCGTTTCCGAGGTCAAGTCATGTCCGATTCGCAGACGTTCGACGTCATCATCATCGGCACTGGAGCCGGCGGGGGCACGCTCGCGCAGCACCTCGCGCCCTCCGGGAAGCGCATCCTCCTCCTCGAGCGAGGCGACTACGTGCCGCGCGAGAAGGACAACTGGGATTCGCGCGCAGTCAATCTCCAAGGCAAGTACCAGACCAAGGAAGTCTGGAAGGACGTCGAGGGCAAGGACCTCCACCCGCACACGAACTACTGGGTGGGAGGGAACACCAAGTTCTACGGCGCGGCCCTGTTCCGCCTGCGCAAGGAGGACTTCGGCGAGCTCCGCCATCATGGCGGCGTCTCCCCAGCCTGGCCGATCTCCTACGAGGATCTCGAGCCGTACTACGCGCGGGCGGAGCGCCTCTACCACGTGCATGGTGCGCGCGGCGAGGATCCCACCGATCCTCCGGCCAGCGAGCCCTTCCCTCATCCGGCTGTGAGCCACGAGGCGCGCATCCAGCAGCTCAGCGAGGACTTCGCCCGGCTGGGCCTCAAGCCGTTTCACACTCCGCTCGGCATCATGCTCGACGAGAAGAACCCGCGCGCGAGCCCCTGCATCCGCTGCAACACCTGCGATGGCTATCCCTGCCTCGTGCAGGCGAAGTCCGACGCACAGGTGCTCGGGGTCGATCCGGCGCTGCGCCACCCGAACGTCACGCTCCTCACCAACGCGTACGTCGAAAAGCTCGAGACGAGCCCCTCGGGGCGGGAGGTGACGAAGGTCATCGTGAAGCGCGGCGACGAGCGCCTCGAGCTCTCGGCCGGGATCGTGGTCGTCTCCTGCGGCGCCATCAACTCGGCCGCGCTGCTCCTGCGCTCTGCGAACGACCGCCACCCGCAGGGTCTCGCCAACGGCTCGGGAGTGGTGGGCCGCCACTACATGGGGCACGTCAACTCCGTCCTGATGGCCATCTCACGCTGCCCGAACCCGACTGTCTTCCAGAAGTCGCTCTCGCTGAACGACTTCTACTTCGGGGAGAAAGACTTCCCCTATCCGATGGGCCACATCTCGTTCGTGGGCAAGCTCGACGGGGAGGCGCTCAAGGGTGGCGCCCCGCCGCTCGTGCCCGGGTTCACGCTCGATCTCATGGCCCGCCACTCGCTCGACTTCTGGCTCACCTCCGAGGACCTCCCGGATCCGGAGAACCGCGTGACGCTGGACCGCGACGGGAAGATCGTCCTCGCCTACAAACCGAACAACGAGGAGGGGCACAAGCACCTCATC
>JBGQLS010000171.1:0-11412 GCA_041500205.1 Anaeromyxobacteraceae bacterium
CCACTACGCCGCCCGGACCAGCCGCCACGCGGGCATACCTCCGGCCAGCGTGTGCATGAACTGCCACGGCATGCTCGAGAAGCAGACGGTCGAGATCGCGAAGCTGAAGGAGGCGGTCCAGCAGAAGCGCCCCATCGCCTGGGTGAAGGTGCACAACCTCCCGGACTTCGTCTACTTCAACCACAGCCAGCACGTGCTCTCGGGCGTCGCCTGCCAGCGATGCCACGGTCCGGTGGAGCGGATGGACCGCGTGCAGCAGGAAGCTCCACTCACCATGGGCTGGTGCCTCGACTGCCACCGCGAGCGCGCCAAGCTTCCAGCCCTGGGCATCCAGCGGGCGGCACTACACATGGCGCACGGTAGCAAACCGACCGCCGGACTCGATTGCGCCAGTTGCCACTATTGAAAGAGCACCTTGAACCCGAGCGATCCACCGCGTTCGAACACAAGCCCCGATAGCAGCGCAGGACCGACCATGGGCGACGACAGCCGGGCCACATCCGCGAAGCCCCCCTGCAAGAGCGCTCAGGCGAGCCTGGTGCGCATCGGCGAGCGGCCAGCGCCTGTGTACTGGAGGAGCGTCGAGGAACACCGCGGTGGGCCCGCGGCAGCCGGCGAGTTTCCGGGCGGCCTGGGCAAGGCCGTGAGCTCGCGAGCGGCCGAGGAGCTCACGCGCAGGGACTTCCTCTCCTTGATGGGCTTCTCGATGGCGGCGGCGGGCCTGGCGGGATGCCGCGCGCCGGTCCAGAAGGCCATCCCCTTGCTGGTGGGCTCCGATCAGATCGTCCCGGGCATCGCGCGCCATTACGCCACGACCTGCGCCGGCTGCCCCTCCGCCTGCAGCCTCCTCGTGAAGCAGCGCGACGGCCGGCCGATCAAGATCGAGGGCAATCCGCAATCCAGCCTTTTCGGCGGGGGGACCTGCGCGACAGGGCAGGCGACGGTGCTCTCGCTCTATGACGAGGGACGCGCTCGCGGCCCCTCGTGGCAGGGGAAGCCCACCTCGTGGCAGGAGCTCGACCGGCGCGTCCTCGACTCCCTGCGCGCGGCCGAGGCCGCCCGGGGCAGGACCGTGCTGCTCTCGGGGACGCTCACCAGCCCTTCGACCCGCAGCATCGTCCAGGCCTGGATGCGCCGCTCGCCAAACTTCCGCCACGTCGTGTACGACCCCGTGTCGCTGAGCGCGTTGCGCAAGGCCAACGAGCAGTCCTTCGGGCGAGCGTCCATTCCCCACTATGCGTTCGACCGGGCGCGCGTCATCGTGGCCCTGGAGGCGGACTTCCTCGGGACCTGGCTCTCCCCGGTCGAGTTTGCCCGCCAGTATGCGGCCAGCCGGAGGCGGGAAGGGCAGCAGCCCCTGCACGTCCAGCTCGAATCCGGGCTGTCGCTCACCGGCAGCAACGCCGACGTCCGTCTGCCGCTCCCTCCCTCCGCGATCGGACTGGCGGCGCTCGGCCTCCTCCGCCGGGTCGCGCGCCGGGCCGGCGCGGGCGAGGTGCCCGAGGGACCGGAGCCGTTCGACGCGAAGCGGCTCGACGCCGTGGCCGACGCGCTCTGGGAGAACCGCGGCCAGTCACTCGTGGTGAGTGGACTGCAGGACGTGTCGGTCCAGATCGTGGTCAACGCGCTCAACTCCCTGCTCTCGAACGTCGGCAAGACTCTCGACCTGGCGCGTCCCAGCTTGCAACGCCAGGGGGACGACGCCGCCATGGCCGAGCTCGTCGAGGACATGAACCGGGGACGCGTCCACACGCTCATCCTGTACGGCGTGAACCCGGGGTACGACTACTCGGACGCGGCCGGGTTCCTGTCGGGGCTGAAGCAGGTGGCGCTGTCCGTGTCCTTCGCCGATCGGCTGGACGAGACGAGCTCCGCCGTGCACGCGCTCTGCCCCGACCACCACTTCCTCGAGGCGTGGGGCGACGCCGAGCCGGTGCACTCCCACTTCAGCTTGTCACAGCCACTCATCGCCCCCCTCTTCGACACGCGGGCCGCCCAGGAGTCCCTGCTCCGGTGGCTCGGCGAGGAGAAGCCGGACTACTACACCTACCTGCGCGACTTCTGGCGGAAGGAGCTCTACCCCCGGCAAGTCGCGATGAAGGGCTTCGACGCCTTCTGGGATCGCTCGCTGGAGGAAGGGGTCTTCGTCCCGGAGTCGACGGAGGCCGCGGGACCGGCGGAGGAGACGCACTTCCTGGGCGGCTGGAAGGCCGCGGCCCAGGACATCGTCGAGGGCTCCCGGCGGGCACAGGCCGGCCCCCGCGGCGGCCCGTACGAGGTGCACCTTTACGAGAGCGTGGCCCTGCGCGACGGGCGCCATGCCAACAATCCATGGCTGCAGGAGCTCCCCGACCCCGTGAGCAAGGTCACCTGGGGCAACTTCGCGGCGGTCGCGCCCGCTCTCGCAGCGCGGCTCGGCCTCGAGAACGGCGACGTCGTCGCCCTGAAGAGCCGGCGGGGACAGCTCGAGCTGCCGGTGCTGGTCCAGCCTGGCCAGGCGGCCCGGACGGTCTCGGTGGCGCTCGGCCATGGGAGGACGCGGGCGGGCAAGGTCGGCCTCGGCGTGGGAGCGAACGCCTTTTCATGGGCGGCGACCGCGCTCGGCGTCCGGCGCTACTCAGCCTCGGGCGTCACGCTGGAAAAGACGGGCCGGAAGGACCCTCTCGCCTGCACGCAGACGCACTTCTCGATGGAGGGGCGCCCCATCGCGCTGGAGACGACCGTCGAGGCCCTCCGCGAGGAGGCCGCCGCACCTCGCGAGGCGGAGGTGCTGCCCAGCCTGTGGGCCGCGCGACCCGGCGGCGAGCACGCGTGGGGCATGGCCATCGACGTCAACTCGTGCATCGGGTGCTCGGCGTGCGTCGTCGCGTGCCAGGCGGAGAACAACGTGCCGGTGGTGGGCAAGGACCAGGTGCAGCGCGCGCGCGCCATGCACTGGATCCGAATCGATCACTACTACCGCGGCCCCGAGGACAACCCCGCCAGCCTGCACCAGCCCATGATGTGCCAGCACTGCGGGAACGCTCCCTGCGAGACGGTGTGTCCGGTGCTCGCCACCACCACCAGCTCCGAGGGCTTGAACCAGCAAGTTTACAACCGGTGCATCGGCACGCGCTATTGCGCCAACAATTGCCCTTACAAGGTGAGGCGATTCAACTTCTACGACTACACGCAGAACCCGAAGTTCGACTTCAACATGACGAGCCCCCTCGGCAGGATGGTGCTGAACCCGGACGTCGCGGTGCGCTCGCGGGGCGTGATGGAGAAGTGCAGCCTGTGCGTGCAGCGCATCCAGCTCGCCAAGAACGACGCCTTGCAGGGCAAGCGCGAGCTCGCGGACGGTGACGTCCAGACGGCCTGCCAGCAGGCGTGCCCCGCCCACGCCATCGTGTTCGGCGACCTGAAGGATCCGGAGAGCCGGGTCTCGCAATTGCGGCAGGACCCCCGCCATTACCGCGTCCTCGAGGAGCTGGGGACGCGGCCCAGCGTCGGATACTTGAAGAAGCTCCGCCACCCCGAGGAGACCTGACGTCCATGAGCACGACCGCGATCGCGACCGCTGCGAAAGCCGCGCCCGCCGCCCAGGTCCTCCCGCGTCCGCGGTGGGTGGAGGGAAGCCCCTCGCTGCACCAGATCACCGAGGACGTGGCCCGGCCGATGGAGGGCCGGCCCGGCAGGGCGTGGTGGATCTGCTTCGCCGTCGCCTTCGCGGCGCTGCTGAACCTGGGCGGCATGGTCGCCTACACCATCGCGAACGGAATCGGCGTGTGGGGGCTCAACAACAGCGTCGGCTGGGCCTTCGACATCACGAACTTCGTGTTCTGGGTGGGCATCGGCCACGCGGGGACGCTCATCTCCGCCATCCTGCTCCTCTTCCGGCAGCAGTGGCGCACGTCCATCAACCGCTCCGCCGAGGCGATGACGATCTTCGCCGTCCTGTGCGCCGCCATGTTCCCCGCCATCCACATGGGCCGGCCCTGGAACGCGTTCTTCATCTTCCCCTACCCGAACCAGCGCGGCCCGCTCTGGGTGAACTTCCGCTCGCCGCTCGTGTGGGACGTCTTCGCCATCAACACCTACCTCATCATCTCGCTCGTCTTCTGGTACCTGGGGATGATCCCCGATCTGGCGACGCTCCGCGATCGCGCCGGGACGGCCGCGAGGAAGCTCGTCTTCCGGATCCTGAGCCTGGGGTGGAACGGCTCGCATCGCACCTGGTCCCGCTACGAGACGGTCAGCCTCGTGCTGGCGGCGCTGGCGACGCCGCTCGTGCTTTCGGTGCACTCCATCGTGAGCATGGACTTCGCCACCTCCATCATGCCGGGGTGGCACACGACCATCTTCCCGCCCTACTTCGTCGCCGGAGCCATCTACTCGGGCTTCGGCATGGTCATGATGCTGCTCATCCTCACGCGCCAGACCATGCACCTCGAGCGGTACATCACCCTGCGGCACCTCGACAAGATGGCGAAGGTCACCCTCCTCACCGGGTCGATCGTCGGATACGCCTACGCGGCCGAGTTCTTCAGCGCCTGGTACGGCGGGAACCTCTACGAGCGCTACCACTTCATCAATCGAGCGACCGGGCCGTACGCCTGGTGCTTCTATCTCATGGTGCTGTGCAACGTGCTCGTGCCACAGGTCCTGTGGTTCAAGAAGGCGCGCGGGAGCGTCGCGGCGCTGTTCGTGATCTCCATCCTCGTCAACATCGGGATGTGGTTCGAGCGCTTCGTCATCATCGTCGTGTCGCTGCACCGGTCCTACCTGCCCTCGAGCTGGGGGATGTTCTATCCGACGCTGGTGGACGTCGGCGTGCTGGTCGGCGCGTTCGGGCTCTTCTTCACCTGCTTCCTCGTCTTCATCCGCGTCCTGCCGATGATCGCGATGTGGGAGATCAAGGGCGTGGTCGGGAACGGCGCCCACGCGGCGGCTCGGCCGGCCAACTGCGACCTCGCCCCTCACCCCGACCCTCCTTCGACTGCACCGGCAGAGCCGTCGCAGTCTCGTCTCCCCGCCCCTGGCCGCGACACGCGCGGCCAGGGGACTGTGCGGGGCGAGGGGGCCGAGTCCGAACGCGAGAAGGAGGCCGCGCATGCCTGACGCGAACGCCAGCCAATTCGTGGTGGCGACCTTCGCCGACGCCGAGGCGCTCTTGCGGGCCGTCCGGGCGGCAAGGGCCGAGAGCTACCGGATCTTCGACGCCTACGCGCCCTATCCGATCCACGGGCTCGACGAGGCCATGGGCATCCGCAGGACGCGCCTCCCCTGGGTGACGCTGGTGGCGGCCTGCTCCGCCCTGGCCTTCGCGGCCCTGTTCCAGTTCTACGCGGCGGTCTGGGATTGGCCCCTGAACGTGGGAGGCAAGCCGGACAACTCGAGCCTCGCGTTCATCCCGGTGGCCTTCGAGCTCACCGTCCTCGCCGGCGGCCTGGCGACGGTGGCGGCGCTCTTCCTCCGGGCTCGCCTCTACCCGGGCAAGATGGAGCGCCTCCTCGCCGAGGGCGTCACCGACGACAGGTTCGCCCTGGCCTTCCGCAAGCGCGACAACTTCTTCGACGCGCGGCGCGTCCGCGACATCCTGATCGACTGCGGCGCGCTCCAGGTCGAGCTGAAGGAGAAGGAAGCATGATCCCCCGCGCGCGGATCGGGTCTGGGCGGATCGGGTCTGGGCGGATCGGGTCTGGGCGGATCGGGTCTGGGCGGGGACGTGCCCTCGCGCTCGCCGCGGCCGCGGTCGGGCTCCTGGCCTGTGGCGCTCGCTCGGAAGGGCGAGCCTACGAGTACATGCCGGACATGGCGCGCGGGCCGGCGTACAAGGCCTTCGCGCCGAACCCGGTCACGCGCGACGGCCTCACCTTGCAGCGGCCGGTCCCGGGCACCATCGCGCGCGGGTACCAGCCCTTTCACTATGGCGCCGGAGAGGAGGAGGCGCTTCGCGCCGGGCGCGAGCTCACGAACCCTCTTCCGGTGACGGCTCGGACCCTCGAGGAGGGCAAGGCGCTCTACGAGACCTATTGCCTCGTCTGCCACGGCGCCCAGGGCAGGGGCGATGGTCCCATCGCGGGGAAGATCCCGACTCCGCCCGCCTACCGGTCGGAGCGGGTCATCGGCTTTCCACCCGGGCGTCTCTTCCACGTGGTGACGCTGGGGTCGGGGAGGATGCCGGCCTACGCAGCCCAGCTCACCGCCGACGAGCGCTGGAAGGTCGTGACCTACGTGCACGAAGCGCTGCAAGGACCCTGACGGTGTTGCCCGGTTGCCATGATTCCGTAGGGCGGGGCCTCGTCCCCCGCCTCAATGCGTCCACGGCGGGCGACAAGCCCCCGCGCTACGAGAGCGAGCTCATCGGAAGCGATCACCGCCATGAGCCCGCGCGTCGTCGAGGATCTCCGTGACGAAAACACCTTCCTTCGAGCTATCTCCCTTGCATCGCGTCCTGCCCGTGCTCGCCGTGTCCCTGGGCGCCGCCGTCGCGGCGTGGGGCCTCCACTCCGCCCCGCAGCGGACGTGGGCCAACCTGCTGCTCGACGGGTTCTATCTATTGTCCCTGGCGGTCTCGGCGATGTTCTTCATCGCGACGCAGCGGCTCTCCGGCGCCAGGTGGTCGGCCGGCCTCCGCAGGATCCCCGAGGCGTTCATGCTGGCGCTGCCGGTGGCGGCGGCGCTCGTCCTGGCGCTCTACTTCGGCCGGGAATGGCTCTATCCGTGGAGCCGCCCTGGCGCGTTCGAGCACGCACCTGCCATCGCGGGCAAGGTGACGTACCTCCGCGTGCCCTTCGTCTTCACCCGGATGGCCGCGGCCGTCCTCTCCTGGATCCTCTTCGCCTGGCTCTTCCGCAGGGCTTCGCTGGCGCAGGACCGGGAGCCCTCCTCCAGCCTCGCCCACCACCGCCGCCTCAATCAATACTCGGCGGCGTTCGTGGTCGTGTTCGCCTTCTCGTTCACGACCAGCGCCTACGACTGGCTCATCTCGCTCGACCCTGAGTGGTTCAGCACGATGTTCGCGGTGTACGTGTTCGCGGGCGCGTTCGTCCAGGGCATTGCCGCAGTGACCCTGGCGGCGGTCGTCCTGAAGGAGCGCCGATTGCTCGACGTCGGCGAGGAGCAGCTACACGACCTCGGGAAGATGCTGTTCGCATTCGCGACCTTCTGGGCCTACCTCTGGGTTTGCCAGTACTTGCTCATATGGTACGGGAACATCCCGGACGAGGTGACGCACTACCTCACGCGGACGCGCGGCGGCTGGCTCCCCCTGTTCGCGCTCAACTTCCTCGTCAACTGGGTGGTGCCGTTCACGGTCCTGCTCTCGGCCCGTGCCAAGGCCAATCCTCGCGTCCTCAAGGCCATGAGCGCGCTCATCCTGTGCGGACGGTGGCTCGACCTCTACCTCGTCGTCATGCCGTCCTTTTCGAGCGCGCCGAGGTTCGGCATCCCAGAGATCGCGATCGCCGCGGGATATGGAGCGCTCCTCTACTTCGTCTTCGTGCGCGCGCTGGCCAGGGCGCCGCTCGTGCCGACGAACGATCCCGTGCTGGGTGCCGAGGACCTCCTCGAGCACGCTGGCCAACCGGAGCGCGCGTGAGGCGCCAATTGGTTTGGACGAACCTTGCCAGGTGAGGGGACGATGAGCCACGCGAGAGAACACGGGAGCAGGACGGCCGCCAAGGCGCTCGTCCTGCTCGCCACGGCGGGCGCGGTGTGCGCGGCGGTCTACGCCTCGTACCGGGCGAAGTACGGGACCGAGCTCCCGAACCGCATCCCCGAGGCCGCCCCCTACGTCACGGCCGAGGCGAGGATCTTTCCCCCTCCCTACGAGGAGTCGTGGGCGACCGAGAACAACCCCGGCCAGTGCCAGAATTGCCATCAGAAGATCTTCGACCAGTGGAACGGCTCGATGATGTCCAACTCCTGGCGCGACCCGGTATGGCGCGCCGCCTTCCTGCTCCTGGCCCGCGCCACCTCGACCAACGGCGACTGCGGGACGCCCAGCCCGCCCGACGGCACGCCCAAGGCGAAGCTCAACCCCTTCGCCGTCGCGGGCGAGTGCGCCTCCACCTTCGACATCGGAACGGGCAAGCACACGCTGTCGCGACCGGGGTCGGTGCTCGACTTCTTCTGCTCGCGCTGTCACATGCCGACGAACTACATGGACAACGTGCCGCTCCGGAGCGTCGGGGTGGACCCGGCGACGGGCGTGGAGAGCGCGCCCTGGGATACGCACTTCGATCCGACGGGCGACAACGGAACGGGCATCGCCTTCGCGACCGTCGAAGCGCAGTACCGGAACACCAAGACCGGGAAGTCCGGGATCTTCTGCGCCGTGTGCCACACCCAGGCCGCCAGCCGGGACACGCCCTACCACAATTACGCGAGCGCCAGCCGTGACTACGTCCCGGCCGTCGGAACAGGGCCGCGGTCGGCGCTCCTGCCCGCGAACGAGCAGGACCAGTTCGAGGTGGCCGACGCGAGCGGGAGAAACCTCGGGTACGGTATTGGCGCAGGAGCGTATCGCCTCTCGCCTCACGCTCTCGCGCTGGGTGAACGCTTCGGGCCGCTCTCGGCCAACGAGCCGGCGCACGCGATCGACGCCAACACGAGCCAGGTTTTCGGCAAGGAGATCCCGTACCAGAAGATGGACTCGTCCAAGCACAAGGGCTTTCACCAGGCCAGGTACGTCAGGTCGGAGATGTGCGCCGCCTGCCACGACGTGACGAACGCCCTGCCCATCAAGAACCCGCTGGGCAGGTGGGTGGGCGGCTTCCCCATCGAGCGGACCTACACGGAGTGGGTCAACAGCCGGTACGCCGATCGGCCCGGCAACGTCCAGTTCGACCCGAAGTTCAAGCGCGACTGCCAGTCCTGCCACATGCAGCAGGACTACGGCCAGCCCGGCACCGCCCAGACGCTGTACGAGGGCGGACACCCGCTGCCGCCTCCCGTCGAGCGCGTCGCCGGCGAGGGGGGGGCTCCCCGGCCCTTCTTCTCGCACCACTTCGTCGGGGGCAACGCGCTCGTTCCACAGCTCATCGGCAAGGCCGTGGACAAGAGCGGGAACGTCTCGCCCTATCCGGAGCTGTCCACCTTCAGCTTCTCCTCCGCCGATCACAAGAGCCCCTACTCGCGGGCCTTCTGGACACGGGTGGAGAGCCGCGGCGGCGACGCGCAGCAGACGCGCATGGCGTGGGACCGCCTTCGGAACGCGCTCAGCCTCACCGTGGAAGGCCCCCGCAGCGCACCGGCGGGAGGTCCGGCTCCCATCGCGATCACCGTCAGCAATACCGGCGCCGGCCACAACTTTCCGACCGGCTTTCCCGAGGGGCGAAACGGATGGCTGGCGGTCCACGCCTATGACCTGGCGAGCGGCAACGAGCTGCCCATCCGCGACTCGACCTGGAACCGGACGTCGGTTGGCGTGGGCAACCTCACCACCGAGGAGATGGTCGACCCCGGCTTCCCCGGCTGCAACTGGACGATCCCTGCCGGGTCGGCGGACCCGTACTCCGTCCAGTTCAAGGCGGTCGCCTCGCTCGGCGACGGCTGCCCCACGCTCGCCCTGCCCTACGCAGCGTCACTCAACCTGGTCACCAATGCCCAGGGCCTCCCCGTGGACAAGGACGGACGGGTGATCGACCGGGGCAATCCGAAAGGCCTGCCGCAGTTCAGAGACGTGAACGGCAACGGGGACGTCTTCGACGACGCCTATCTGCGGGACACGCGCCTCAGGCCCATGCCTCATGCAGGCGCGACGATGAAGGTCGAGCGGTACGCGATCGTGATCCCGCCGGGCACGCGAGGCCCCGTCGCCGTGACGGCCGCGGTCTATTACCAGTCCATGGAGGCCATCGTCGCCCTCAAGTTCCTCGGGAACATGGCCGACACCAACGGCAACTTCGAGCTCGAGCCCTGCGTCCTGGGCGGCGCCTGCGACGGGCGCCGGCCCACGACCGAGCCCGCGGTCGTGGAGGGCTCTCCGCCGGTCCCGATGGTCGTCCGGAACTGGGTCATCGGCGTCGACGGTGCGCCGGCGGACACCGGCGCGCCGCAGGTGGCGACCTACCCGGCGCCAGGGGCGGTGGACGTCTACCAGGACGTGGTGGTGAAGGCGTCCTTCTCCAAGCCGGTCCGCGGGGTGGACAGCCGCACCTTCACGCTCGCGGACGCGCACGGCGCCCCGGTCGCTGCCCGCGTGGATCAGATCGGAGACGGCACCTGGGGCCTCTTCCCGAACCAGGTCTTCTCGAAGCCGGGCGAGAAGTACACCGCGCGGCTCCAGGCCGGGATCTGCGATACCAGCGGCAACTGCACGTCGCACGAGACGGTATGGAGCTTCACCGTCGCCACCGACCGTGCACGAGCACGGGGCGACACGAGCGTTCCGGCAGGGTTCAAGGTTCCCAGGCTCGTCTCCGTGCGTTGAATAGCATCCGCTTTAGCGACAGGGTCGGCACTCGTGCTCGAAACGTGAGCGGACGGAGTAGCGCCCCTGGTGCCCATCGCGGACCGATCCGTTGGCGTTGGCTAAAATCATACCGTAATGACAGTGGCTTGCCGCATTCCACCGGAATGCGAGCGAGGCCCGCGATGGGTATCCAGGGCACGTCCGCTTGACAAGACGTTCATCCACTATCAAGGATGCACCTCTTCGCTCGCGGCTCGCCGCGGTGAAGGCATGGAAGAAGGAGGGGGCCGAAGGAGGCCCGGGCCCCTCTCCGCGTCGCTGCCCCGCTCACCGGCCTCGGAGCAATCATGACCAAGGAACAGCTCGCCCTGTGGGCGGGCGCACTCGAGGAATGCCCGCCGCAGGAGATCCTCGCCCTCGCAGCGGAGCGGTTCGCGCCTCGCCTCGGGCTCGCCACCGGCTTCGGCGCCGAGGACTGTGTCCTCATCGACATGGCGGCGCGCCAGCATCTCGTCATCGACTACTTCACCCTCGACACAGGCTATCTGTTCCCGGAGACCTATGCGCTCTGGGAGCAGCTCGAGGAACGCTACGGGATCACCGTTCGCGGCGTGCGCCCGTGGCTCGGTGCGGAGGCGGACGTCCCCTCCCACGCGTCCGCGCCCTGGGAGATCGACGCCGACGCCTGCTGCGAGGCGCGCAAGGTGAGGCCGCTGCGCGCCGAGCTCGGGAAGCTCGGCGCCTGGATCACCGCCATTCGACGTGACCAGACACCCGATCGTGCCGGCGCGAAGACCATTGAATGGGACGCGAGGTTCGGCCTGGTCAAGGTGAGCCCGCTCGTGCGCTGGAGCGCGCAGGACGTGGCCGCCTACGCGAGGACGCATGGCGTTCCGCTGAATCCACTGCACGCGCAGGGGTACCCAAGCATCGGCTGCGCCCCCTGCACCACTCCCGTGAAGCCGGGCGAGGACCCGCGCGCGGGCCGCTGGCGTGGCAGCGCCAAGACGGAG
>JBGQLS010000172.1:0-11392 GCA_041500205.1 Anaeromyxobacteraceae bacterium
ATCCGCGACCGAGCGCGGCCCAGGTCCGCGAGCTGCGGCGCCAGCTCCTCGCCGCGGCGCCGCCGTCCTTGGGCGCGCCCGAGGCGTTGCGGATCGAGGGGCCCGTGGTTCGAAGGTTGCGCGTCGACCTCCGCCTGGCGGTGGCGGATCTCGACCAGGCCGGCCTGCTCGGCCGCGTCGCCAGGGAGCGGCTGGTCGCGCTCCTAGACACGGGCACGGGCGGTGCCGACGAGGACGGCTGGGCGCTCGGCGATGCCCCGAGCGAAGGAGACGTCGCGCTCGCGCTCGTCGATACGCCGCATCTGGAGAGCATCGAGGGCGTGACGCTGCGCGAGATCGCCAGCGACGGCGCCGAGCGTCCCTGGCCGGAGGCGCTGAAGCCGAACGAGCTCGCCATGCTCGCCGAGGACGGGGTTCGCATCCAGTACGAGACCGTCGAGGTGGTGGCATGACCGCGCTCGCACCCGACCTGTTCCAGCGGCGCTTCAAGGACCTGGTGGACATGGGTCGCGCGCGGCTGCCGTCCCTGGCGCCGGACTGGACGGACCACAACGCGCACGATCCCGGCATCACGCTGATGGAGCTGCTGGCGTGGGTCGCCGAGGCGCAGCTCTATTCCCTTTCGCGCCTGCGACGCGACGAACGCGTCGCCTACGCCGCGCTGCTCGGGATCGCAGGCGCGGGGACTCGGGGCGCGCGAGGCCTGATCTGGCGCGACCGCCAGGACGCGCGCTCTCCCGCCGCGACGTTCGCGGAGAGCGTCGTGCTATCCGCCGACGCGGTCGTCAACGTGGTGGGCGCCGAGACCCCGACGTTCAGGCCGACAGGCAAGCTCCTGTGGGTGCCCGGGCGCTTGACGAAGCTCGAGGCACGGGGTCCCGGCGGTCACACCCGCGATCACACCGCCGTCAACGAGCGCGGCGGCGCCGCGTTCCCGCCCTTCGGAGAGAGCGCGGGCCGGCGCGACGTGCTGGCGCTGACGTTCCGCTGCCGCGGCGAGGCGGGGCTCTTCGGCGCGCGGCGCCAGGACGCGAAGGGCGCTCGCTGGGCGGTCGGGATCCGCGCGGCGCTACCCGGCGGAGGCGCCGCCACCGAGGGCGCCGCGCCACGGCGGGGAGGCCGCTCGCCGCTCGCGGCGACCATGGTGGCCGGCGACGAGCGGGTGCCCCTGAACATCGTCTCCGACTCCACGGACGGGATGCTCACCACCGGTGCGCTGCTGCTCGATCTCGACGCCGTCACCGGCTCCCCACAGGAGCTCACGATCGAGTTCACGTCCCCCGACGGCTTCGCGCGGCCGCCCCGCGTGGTGCAGATCGAGCCGAACGTCCTCCCCGTCGAGCAAGGGCGTTCCATCTCGCGCGAGCTGCATCTGGCGAACGGCATGCCCGACTGGAGCTTCGAGCTGGACGCTCCCGGGTTGCGGTTCGCGGCAGGCGAGGAGCCGCTCGCGCTGGAGGTGGCCGAGGCGGCCGGCCTGAACGCGTGGGAGCGGCGTGATCGCGTGATCGATCACGGGCCCGACGAAGGCGTGTACGAGCTCGACGCTAGCGCCGGCCGCGTCACCTTCGGCAATGGCGTCGACGGCCGGATTCCCGCTCGCGACGCCCAGGTTCTCGTCAGCTACAGCGTCTCGGACGGCGACCAGGGTAACGTCGCGCGCAATCGCACGTGGAAGGTCGCCGGATTCGAGGGCGCGTTCGGCGTCAATCCCGATCCGGTGACGGGCGGCGCGGCGCCGCCCGGATGGATCGACCAGCGCCGCGAGGCGCGCCGCCGCACGCGCGAGGAGCACGCGCTGGCGAGCTCGGCCGACGTCGTCGCCGCGGCGCGGGGGCTGCCCTTGCTCGAGGTCGCGCGCGCCTGGGTGCCGCTTCCGCCCGACAGCGCGCCGCGGGCCGGCGTCGTGACGCTGGTGGCCATGCGCAGCCGCCCCTCCGGAGAGGAGCCCGAGAGCGTCCCGGAGACCCAGCGCTGGCTCGAGGCGATCCGCCGCCGGCTCGCGCCGCGGATGCCGCTCGGAACGCGCCTCGTCGTCGCGGCGCCGCGGTATGTGGCGTTCTCCATCGACGCGACGCTCGAGGCGCAGCCCGGGCGCTATCCGGCGAAGGTCCGGGAGGGCGTCATCGCGGCGCTTCGCGAGCGGCTCGCGCTGGTGAGTTCCGGCGAGGCCATGCCGCCACGCCGACCAGGCGTCCCTGTCACGCGCCGGGACGTGACCGCCTGGATGCGGGCGGTCGATGGGGTGAGGCGCGTCGTCGAGCTGCGACTGCTGGGCCGTGGCAGGAGGGCAGTCGATGAGATCGCGGTACCCCGCAGTGGCCTGCCGAGATGCGATGTAGGCGCCAGCAACATCGAGGTGAAGCGCGCGACGCCCGGGAGCAGGCCATGACGGCGGGAGAGCTGCGGAGCTACCGCTTCTCCACCGAGGCGCAATGGAACGCCTGCCTGTTCGAGGGCGCCGAGCGCGACCCGAGGCGCGCGAAGGGCGGGTTGTGGCCGTACGCGCCGTACGCGCGACCTGCCACGCTCCACGAGACGCGCGGCGCTCACGCGCCGGCGGCCACGCGCGCCGGCGAGATCCTGTGGCGTGACGACGCCGGTGGCCTGCACCGGCTGCAACCCGGTGACGACACGCCTGTTTCATCTCCCGCGCCGACCGCGATCGGGCACGCCAGGCGGATGGTGGCCACCGGGAACTGCCTCTGGGTCGCGACCCAGCCCCGGTCCCTCCAGCGCCACGAGGACGACACGCTCGCGCGGCTGGTCACCGTGCAACTCGAGGATGGTGAGATCGTCGACATCGCCAGCGGGGGCGACGGTGCCGTCCTGGCGCTCATCGAACGGGCGGGGAGCGAGGGAGAGGCGGTGTGGCAGGTCGCCCGCGTCGACGGCGCGGGCCACGTCGGCGAGGGCGTGACGCTCGAAGGCATCTCGCGCAAGTCGGCCGCGAGCGCGTTCGTCTTCCTGCGGCGCTCGCGACGCTTCGTCGTGCTCGCGGCGGAACCCCAGCCGCGGCTCTGCTGGTTCCCGGCCGAGGGCGGTCGCATGTCGTTCGCCATCGCTCTGGGGGCGATGGGTCCGTGCTTCAAGGCGTTCGAAGGTGCGGTGCTGGGAAGCGATTCGCGCGACCTGGTCTTCCTGGCGGGCGCCGACGGAGCGAATCCTGGCGGCGAGGCGTTCGTGGTGATCCTCGACGCCAACGGCAATCGGCTCGGAGAGGTGCCGCTCGATCGTCTCGACAGCCCACCGACCGGGATCGCCGCGACCCGCGACCGCCTGATCGTCACCGGGTCCCGTGGCCTGCTGCGGTTCAGCCCCGTGGAGACGGTCCCCGAAGACGCCGCCGACGTGCAGTGCACGGTCGTCACTCCGACGCTGCAGTCGCCCGAGCGCGAGGACCAGCGACGCTGGCTCCGCATCGAAGTTCGGGCGGGCCTGCCCGCGGGATCGACGCTCGAGCTCTCGTTCGCCGCGACCGACGATTCCGAGGTCCGCGACCGCTTGAACGCGATCGCGTCCGATGCCTCGCTGCCCTCGAGCCATCGCGTCCAGAAGCTCCGCAGCGACCCGGACGTCCGATGGGTGAAGACCGTCCTCCACGGTGCCGATCGCGCGCCCACGGAGGGCGTGGCGCCTCTGTCCGCGCCGCTCTTCGACGTCCGCGAGCGCTACCTGTGGGCGTGCGTGAGGTTGATTGCCGGGCCGGGGGCCCGATTGCCGTCGATCTCCGAGCTGTCCGTCCTGTACCCCGGTCGCTCGCTGATGGAGGATCTGCCGGCGATCTACCGTCGCGACGAAGCGCAGCCGGGCAGCTTCCTGCGCGGGCTCGTCGGCGTGCTCGAGGCGACGACGCAGGGGATCGACGAGAACATCGCGTCGCTGGGCCGCCGTGTGCACCCGTCCACGGCCGAGGGGCCGTGGCTCGACCTCATCGCCCGCTGGCTGGGCTTGCCCTGGGACGACGGGCTCGGCGTCCAGCAGAAGAGGGCGATCGTGGAGCGCGCGGAAGAGCTGGCGATGGCCCGCGGGGCACGCGAGGGGCTCGAAGCCTTGCTCGAGGCGCTCATGCCCGGCACGCCGCGGCGCTTCCGCGTGACCGATGCCACGGCGGACCTCGGCTTCGCCATCGTGGGCGGCGAGGAGTGCGCCGGCAGCGCGCTGCCCGCCCTGCTCGGAGGGAGCACCCCGTGGACGGCGGAGCTGGACGCTCGCGCCGTCCTCGGCGCCATGCGCCTGCCCTGCCCCGGGCAGCGGGACGACGCGGCCGTGCAGTTCGCCGGACGCATCCGGATCGAGGTGGCGGCGTCGGCCGAGGAGCGAGAGGCGTGGCAGCCGTGGCTCCTCGCGCTGATCACGGAGATGCTGCCGCTCACCGCCCGCGCGCAGCTCCGCTGGGTCGGCGCGCGCTCTCTCCACGGCGACCGGCTCGACGGTACGCTGACGCTCGGCGTGGATCCCGAGCCGCATCTCGGCACCGACGCGATAACGGGGCTGGCCCGCTTGCCCGAGTCGCGAACCCGCCTCTCGAGGTCGGGCTCCGACGTCGGACCACGCTTGCGCTGACGACAGGAGATGGCATCCATGGAGACGCCCGGGACACAGAAAGCAGCGCCGAAGGCGAGGAGCACGAGATCGGAATGCTGCACCGACCTCGAGTGCAAGTCGGGCCTCAGGAACAATTACTATGAGGGCAAGCGGCTCACACCGCACTCGTTCCTCCTGGAGCAGCGCTACCTCGTCGAGCGGCGGCAGCTCCTCAACCGAGCGATCCACGGCTGGGGCGTGGTGTACGGATACTCGGTCGCGCCCGGCTCGCCGAACGAGTGCCGCAAGGAAGGCGTGTCGGGCATGCTGGACATCGGGCCTGGACTGGCGCTGGACGAGTGCGGCCGGGAGCTGCTGCAGACCAGCGAGCTGCCGGTCGCGCTCGACGATCTGATCGTGCTCGACGGGAACGGTGCCCGTACCGATCCCGAGCGTGAATTCGGCTTGGCGCAGCAATCAAGGGTCAAGACGCCCGAAGGTTCCCGACGCCCCTGCTGGTTGCTGAGCGTGCACTACGCCGAGCAACGCGTCGAGCCCGTCAAGGTGAGCGACCCCTGCCATTGCGAACACCACGAGTGGGACCGGACGTGCGAGACCGTGCGCTACACGCTGCGGCGTATTCCTTGCGAAGAGTGCTGCCGCGACTTCGAGTGCGAGCTGCAGTGCACCTGCGGTGCATCGCGTTGCTGCGACCCGTCCGAACCCATCCAGGACGCGAAGACACGCCCCGTGGTGACCGCGGCGCATCAGCGCGGTGGATGCCGATGCCTGTGTGAGCACCTCACCGGGCTTCAGCCTGGCTGCGACTGCGTCCGGCTGTGCGAGATCGAGGAGCCGTGCGCTCACGTGTGGGTGGACCTCCGTCATGGCGTTCCGCTCGCGTGTGTCGAGGTGGTCCGGGACGAGTGCGAGCGCTGGACGCTCGGCACGGAGGTGGAGGCGTGTGGTCCGCGGCGGCTGGTCAAGCGCAACGACCTTTTGTTCGACCTCATCCGTGGTTGCGATGTCACGCGCATCATCGAGATCGGCTGGAAGGACTGGCATCGCCTGGACGAGGCAGTCTCCTTCGAGGACTTCTCCAGCGCGCTGGGGCCGGAGGGTGAGCGCAAGGACGAATACGTGACGAACGGCTTCTGGGTGAAGTTCTCGCGGCCCGTGCGCACCGAGACCCTCCTCCGCCCGGACTGCTTCGCGATGACGGTCATGAGCGTCGAACGCGAGGGCGGCTGGTGGCAGACCATGCGCGTCCCCATCGTGCGGGTGGACACGACGCTGGTGCCCCCGGAGAAGGGAGATCCGGCCCATCACGCTCGGTCAGCGAGGGTCGTGGTGGACGGCGCGTGGCTGGAGGACGGAGTGAGGGGCCGGAGGAGCCTCTTCCTCGGCGGCGAAGCTCGCGTCGAGATAGAGGTCCGCGGGGACTTCATCGTCGATTGCAACGGTCAGACGGTTGACGCGAATGCCGTTGGGCTAGGCCCGGCGCCGACCGGAAACGGGACGCCCGGCGGCACCTTCGTTTCCGTCTTTCGCGTGGCAGCGGCCCGCGAGGCCCCGTCCCGTCCCGTCCCGCACAGCACGGCGGATCGCCAGGGAGCCACGTCATGAGCGGAACGAAGACCACGGTCGCGAGCAGCAAGGGCGTGTCGACCCTCGTGAGGGCCAGGTTCGGGCCAGGGATGCTCCTGCAGCACGAGGACCTGGAGCAGGTGAACGCCTACACGCGCGAGCTGAGCCGCCTGCTGTTCCGCTCGTTGTTCGGGTGTGGCGTCGTGTGCGGCCTCGTCGTCAAGACGTCCACGAAGTGCGGCAAGGTCTGCGTCACCGTGGGGGCAGGCGTCGCGCTCGACGGCTGCGGCGACCCCATCCAGGTCCCGAAGGACCAGACCTTCGCGATCGACGAGGATTGCAACCCGAACCTTCCAACCCAGCTGTGGGTCGTCCTTTGCGGCAACACGAAGTGCTGCGCGCCGCGCACCTCCGTCTGTGCGTCGGACGACGACGAAGCCCCATCGGTGTGCACGCGAGAACGCGACGGCTTCGAGATCCGCGTGGTGAGCGAGCGGCCGGAGTGCATCTGCGGGTGTCCAGAGCCCGAGCAGGCGAGCGAAGACCCAAAATCAGATCAGCAGTTGAGCGAACGTGAGCGGGTGTTCAATTCCGAAGCTGTGAGCGAGACGCCGTCCAAATGCGTGTGCAGATGCGTCGATCCTGAGAAGGTCCCATGTTACGCGGATCATTACGCGGGCAAGTGCGGATGCAATTGCGACGACGGCTCGGAGTGCGGTTGTGAGTGCATCCTCCTCGCTCGCATGGACAAGGTCGAGAATGCGGAGGGCAAGGAGAGCACCTGGACGGCGGATCACCGGGTTCGCCGGTTCATCCGACCTGTCCTGATGCGCGATCCGCAGGTCGGGATCGAGGAGAACGCAGGGAAACCGGCCACGAATAAACCGCAGGGTGAAGCCCACGACGAGCCGGAGAAGCAGCAGGCCTCGAAGGTCCCGAAGAAGGGTAAGCAACCGCAATCGTCGGACGCCTGATCCGTGGCGCTGGATCGCACCAGCCTGCGCACGACGGCCGCGGTCGAGCGGCGGCGCGCCGTCCCGATCACGGTCCAGCGCAGCGCCGCTGCGACCACCAGGTCGCCGGCGAGCGCGTTACGCGAGCGCCTCGGCAACCGAGCGGCGGCGCACGTCGCGAGGGCGATCGCCGCGCCGGCCAAGGAGAGCACGACCCGCTCCCCCGTCAAGGTCTCCAAGCCGCGCGACCCGGCGGAGCTGGAGGCAGAGGAGACGGCGCGTAAGGTCGTCCGGATGCGAGAGCCGCCGGCGGCCACGCCGAAGCCTCCCAAGAGGGATGCGCAGGGCGTCCTTCAGCGCGCCGCCGCCGCGCCGTCGCCGGGGGCCGCCGCTCCAGCGTCGGCCCACGTGAACGCCACCGGTGGCGCTCCCTTGCCCGCGGCGGTCCGCAGCGTCATGGAGCCGCGGTTCGGCGCCAGCTTCGCCAATGTCCGCATCCACACCGGTGAGGCCGCCGCTGCCCAGAGCGCCGAGCTGAACGCGGCGGCCTTCACCACCGGCGAGCACATCTTCTTCGGTCGCGACAAGTTCCAGCCCCAGAGCGCGAGTGGGAGTGAGCTGATCGCGCACGAGCTGACCCACACCATCCAGCAGGGCGCCGCGGCCCAGAGCGGCGTCGCGCACCGCAGCCCGGAAGTCGCGATCTCGGCGCGTGTGGCGCCGCAGGCGCAGCGTTCGTGGCTGGGCGACCTGGCCAGCAGCCTGGGCATCCCGAATCCGCGCGACTACTTCGCCGGGAAGGCCAGCGCCATTCCCGGCTTCACCATGCTGACCGTCGTGATCGGCTTCAACCCGATCAACAACGCCAGGGTCGAGCGCACCGCCGGCAACATCCTCAAGGGCGCCATCGAGCTGATCCCGGGCGGCTCCCTCATCACGGACGCGCTGAACGCCCACGGCGTCTTCGACAAGGTGAGCGCGTGGGCCTCGGCGCAGTTCGAGGCGCTCAGGGACATCGGCAGCAGCATCTTGCAGGACGTGGAGAGCTTCCTCAAGGGCCTCTCGGCCGATGACCTCGGCGACCTCGGGGGCTTGTGGGATCGGGCCAAGGCCATCGTGGAGCGCCCGATCGGCCGGATCAAGGCGTTCGCCGTCGCGCTGAAGGACGGCATCGTCGCGCTGATCAAGGAAGCCATCCTCAAGCCGATCGCGGCTTACGCGAGTACGACGCGCGGTTACCCCTTGCTGTGCACGGTGATGGGCAAGGACCCGATCACCGGCGAGCCGGTGCTGCAGGACGCCGAGGCCTTGATCGGTGGGTTCATGAAGTTCATCGGGGAAGACGAGCTCTGGACCAGCATGCAGAGGGCCAAGGCGGTGCCGCGGGCCTTCGCCTGGTTCAAGACCGCGCTGAACGAGCTGCGTGGCTTCGTCAACGCCATCCCGGGGCTGTTCGTGCAGGCGTTCAAGTCGCTCGAGGTCGCGGACATCATCCTGATCCCGCGCGCCTTCCTCAAGCTCGGCGCCGTGTTCGGCGACTTCGCGGTCCGCTTCGTGACCTGGGGAGCGAACGCGGTCTGGAACCTGCTGGAGATCGTCTTCGACGTCGTGAGCCCCGGCGCGCTCGGCTACATCAAGAAGACGGGCGCAGCCCTCAAGAGCATCCTCAAGAACCCGCTGCCCTTCGTCGGCAACCTGATCAAGGCCGCCAAGCAGGGCTTCCTCAGCTTCGCCGACAACATCCTCGAGCACCTGAAGGCCGGACTCATCGACTGGCTCACCGGCTCGTTACCGGGCGTCTACATCCCGAAGGCGTTCTCCCTGACGGAGATCGCCAAGTTTGTGTTTTCGGTGCTGGGGCTCACCTGGGCAAACATCCGCCAGAAGCTGGTGAAGGCCACCAGCGAGAACGTCGTGAAGGCGATGGAGACCGGCTTCGACATCGTCGTGACGCTCGTGCGCGACGGGCCGGCGGCGGCGTGGGACAAGATCAAGGAGCAGCTGGCGAACCTGAAGGACATGGTGATCGGAGGCATCACCGACTTCGTCGTCGACATGGTCGTGAAGAAGGCGATCCCAAAGCTCATCGCCATGTTCATCCCCGGCGCCGGCTTCATCACGGCGATCCTCTCCATCTACGACACCGTGATGGTGTTCGTCGACAAGCTCGCCAAGATCGCTCAGGTCGTGACCGCGTTCGTCGACTCGATCGTGGCCATCGCCAGCGGCGCGGTCGGCGCCGCGGCGAAACGCGTGGAGAGCACGCTGGCGGGCCTGCTCTCACTGGCCATCAGCTTCCTCGCCGGCTTCGCCGGGCTGGGCAAGGTCGCCGACAAGGTCATGGCCGTGATCAACAAGATCCGTGCGCCCATCGACAAGGCGCTGGACTGGCTGGTCGGCTGGATCGTGACGATGGGGAAGAAGCTGTTCGCCAAGGTGTTCGGGAAGAAAGAGAAGCCGGATGACAGAACCGACGCGCAAAAATTGGCGGACCTTGACAAGGCGATCGCAGAAGCCGAAGCAGTCATGGCGAAGGAGGATGCCGATCAGGATTCGGTGGCGAAGGCGCTAAAGAACATCAAGACCAAGTACCGGCTGACGAAGCTCGAGCTCATAAAGGATGCGGCCGACGAAAAGACAGAAACCGACCACGTTCTTGCGGAAATCAATCCTGCAAAGACAAGTAAACCGAAGAAGTTCGTAAAGGGAATGCCCGAGCATAAGGTTTACTTCGAGCACGGGAAGTATGACAAGAACGAATATCTACGCCAGCTCGTCACTGCGCAGAAGACCATCTGGAAGATGAAGGTGGCCGACTGGATGGCCAACCGGGAAGCTTTCGTCCAGCGACGCGATGCGCCCGGCTCGAGCTCTGGCCGCGACCCCACGAGCGCGAAGCTGCAGGAACAGTTCCGCGCGAGCGAGAAGCAAGGCTGGATCGCGGTCCGTGCGGCCGAATTGCGAAAGGCTTCGCCCAATCTAAGCCCGACGCAGGCTTCGGCCCAGGCTAAGGCCGCCTGGGAAAAGCAAGCGGCCCTTCACCCCCTCGATCAGGTCGCCGGCGGTGGGCCCAAGCCCACCGACATGGGCGACCGCAAGATCAATTCGTCCATTGGTAGTACATGGCGGAATCAGGTGGACCCGATCTACAAGGCCTGCAAGACTCTCAGTGTTGCGAACCAGAAGAAGTCCAACATGAACGTCACCATCCACCTGGATAAGAACCCCGTCTGAGCGGAGCCGCGATGAGCGATTTCGACGCCTTCATCGAAGAGTACGGCAGCCCCGTCGAGCCGGAGCGTGCCAGCGCGAAGGAGCTGACGAAATTCAAGGGCATCGTTCCCGATCCACTCGTCGAGTTCTGGGAACGATTTGGATTTGGCGGCTACGGGCAGGGGCTCGTATGGGTAGTCAACCCTACCCATCTCGAGGACGTGCTGGCGGAATGGGTGCCCGCAAAGAGCAAGAAGGGACGTGCCGTTCCGGTCGCGAGGAGCGCATTCGGCAACGTGGTCTACTGGCAGGACGAAGCATTCACATTTCTAAACGTCCACTATGACAAGACGTTTCAGGCTGGTAGCGATGCGGAGGTGCTATTCGACTTCTACCTCGTGGACCGCGAGTCGCGAAAGAGCATCCTCGAGGAGCCTCTTCACAAAAAGGCGCTGAAGCTACTGGGGATGCTGCAGCGCGATGAGATGTACACCTACAAGCTGCCCCTCGCCCTGGGTGGCAATTCAGCTCTGAAGAACATGCAAAAGGCAATGATTCGCGAACAACTGTCAATCCTAGCCCAAGTCCACGGGAGACGGCAGAGCGGCTGAGTCGATCGATCTCGTGTTCGCGCCGTCCCGGCGCTACTTCCTACCTGCCAGCGACGACGCGCGCGCCAGCCAGGGAGCCTCCCGCACTCGACGCATGGCCTGCGCCCTTCGCGGTAGCTTCAGCTTCTCCAGGATGTGGTGGACGTGGTGCTTGACGGTCGCCACGCTCAGGCACAGGGAACCCCCGATCTCCTTGTTGGAGAGCCCCTGGCCGAGTAACTCGAGCACGTCGCTTTCCCGCCGGGTCAAGGCGAGAGCGAGATCGGGCTCGTCGGAGCGCGCCTCGCCCTGGTAAAGCGCGCGCAGGAGACTGCCCGAGATCTCCGGTGGGCACGGGAGTCGCCCCGAGGCGATCTCGGTGAGCGCCGTGCAGAGCGTATCCATCGAAGCGTCACGCGCCACGTAGCCGGCGAACCCGGCGCGCCCACATCGAATCACGTCCTGCCGCTGTTCGTTGAGGCCGAGAGCCACCAGCGCCACGTCGGGCCATTCCGCCGCGAT
>JBGQLS010000173.1:0-11327 GCA_041500205.1 Anaeromyxobacteraceae bacterium
CATCGGGGCCCCACCCCGGCCACGCCGCAGAGCGATCACGTTCTTCGACAGGTCTTGAGCGCTCGCGCCGCCATCCGTCATGGGGCGGGGATTCGCGATCCTGTACAGTCATGGACAGGCGGGGAGGGCGACGGCATGGACCGGAGCGAGATCGCGGTGCTCGTCTGGCACGTCACCGTGAACGGTGTCCCAGCGTGCACGTCGCCTGTCATCACGGCTGACGAGCGCCTCGAGCCGCCGATCTGCGGCAGCCGCAATCAGCGCCGCGTCGAGGAGTACGCGGACATGCTGCGCGGGCACCACCCGGACTCGGACGTCGAGGTGGTCGCATACGGCTGTCCGATGCGCGGCGAATGAAGCGACGTCGCTGAGTAGCCGGGGGCGAAGGCCGCCCCCGCCCCGCCGGCAGAGCCGTCGGGGCCCCACCCGGGCCCCTGCGACCGCAGCTGATTTCTCGACAGGTCTTGAGTACCCGGGGGCGAAGGCCGCCCCCGCCAAGCGACCGGCGGTCCATCTTTCGACAGGTCTTGATTTCTGCCTGCGGTATCTGATCGAGATCGGCTTAGGCCTGCGTCGTGGGCACGTCGCGTGGCGGGATCAGGATCACCTCCGCCATCTGCTTGGGGCTCGCCGCGACCTGGCGAAGCAGCATCAGCGTGTCTGACTGGGCACGATGATCGGCGATCTTGCCGTTTTCCACGCGGAAGAGGTGCCAGACCTCCATCCTCAGCGGCTTCCAGCTCGGTCGGAGCCCCATCAGATCACCCTGGTGCGTCCCCGTGTAGATACTGCGGACGAAGACCCGATCTCCCTCGGCGTAGATGTCCTCGATCTTCCCCTGGATGTCGGGGAGGCCTTGGAAGAGGCGCTCGAAGCCCTCCCGGGCGGCGGCGATTCCTCCCTGGTCGACGCCTGCAGCCGGGTTGTGGTCGCGGAAGTTCTCGGCACAGTACTTGTCCAGCGCCTTCAGGTTCTTCTCGTTCAGCAATTCGTTGAAGCACCTGCGGATCAGATCCTTGTTCTCGTCCAGTCCCATGGGACATCTCCTTCGCCTCGTGGCGGTCATGAACACCTAAGGGATGAGCCGGCTCACGCTCGCCTCCCACATAGGTCGGCGACCCCGCACAGGGTTGTCAGGGGCCTGTCCGTCCACTCGCACCCGCAGTGGTCCCGCCACGTCGCCTCGGCGCGCTTCCAGGTCCCTACCGCTTCGCCGTGCTCGGCGCGCCGCGCGGCGCCGGGCTCGCGTCGACCTGCGGGGCGAGCGCCGCGACCGCGAGGCACAGGGCCACCACCAGGCCCAGGCCGGCGCGCAGCGTGAACGCCTCTCCCACCGCCCCGATGATCGGAGGTCCGGCCAGGAACCCGCCGTACCCCACGGTGGACACCGCCGCGATGGCGGCGCCCGCGGCGAGCGTCCGCGACCTGGCGGCCGCCCGCACGATGCAGGGGAACACGCAGGAGAAGCCCGCGCCCACGCAGCCGAACCCGGCCACGGAGGCGAACGGGTGGGCCGTGGCGAGCCCGACCCCGAGCCCGGCAGCCGCGAGGAAGCCGCCGGCGCGCACGAGGCGTACGGGACCGAAGCGCCGGGTGAGGGCGTCGCCGGCGAAGCGGCCTGCCGCCATGGCGAGGGAGAAGGCCGCGAAGGCCGCGGCCGCCGTGGCGGCGGAGGCGCCCGTCATCTTCACCATGTACACGGCGCTCCAGTCGGCGATCGCGCCCTCGCAAAGGAGCACGCAGAAGGCGAGCGCCGCGAGCGCGAGGAGCGAACGGTCGGGCCGGGTGAAGGACGGGCTCACCTCCGCGCGCGCGTCGGCCCGGCCGGGCAAGAACCCAGGTCCGGCGGCCAGCGCCACCAGCCCGAGCGTCAGCGCCACGATGGCGAGGTGCGCGGGCGGAGGCATGCCGCGCCCGGCGAAGGCGGCGCCGGACAGGGCCCCGAGGAGACCGCCCGTGCTGTAGAGGGCGTGGAAGGAGGCCATGATGGGCCCGCCGCGGGCGCGCTCGACCGCCGCGGCCTGCGCGTTCATCGCGACGTCCATGCCGCCGTTCGCCGCGCCGAGCGCGACGAGCGCCAGCACGAGCCAGGCGAAGCTCGGGGCGATCGCCGGCAGCGGCAGACAGGCGCAGAAGGCGAGCGCGAGCCAGCGCGTCACGGGCCCGCTGCCCCGCCGGCTGACCAGCCCTCCGGTGAGCGGCATGGCCACCAAGGCGCCCGCGGCCACGCCGAAGAGCGCGAGCCCCAGGGCCGCGTCGCCAAGGCCGAGCCGGTGCTGCACCTGGGGGATGCGCGTCACCCAGTTCGCGAAGGCGGCCCCGTTCACGAAGAACACGGCCGACACCGACCAGCGCCCGTCCGCGGCCCACGCGCGGGCGCTCACGGCGAGCCCCCCTGCTTCACGGTGCGCTCGGGCCCGTCCTCCGGCGGCCACGGAACCGGCACCACCTCGACGTCCAGCGCGCGCCGGCGCCCAGCGACTTCGAGCGGCGCTGCCCGCGCGAAGGGCGTGGCGACGCCGTGCACGCGCTTCAGGAGTCCATCCGCCGCCAGCTGCAGATCGCGCAGGACAGTCGCTTCTCGCAAGCGGGGGCTGGTCATCTCTGGCATAGCGCTCAAGTGTTTCGTGATAACCGTCGGTCCAGGCGGGGCGTCTTCGCCGGTGACGTGACCCGAAGCATAACGTCGGTCTTGCGGGTGGAATGGAGCACGGTGAAGACGATCGGTGTCATCGGCGGAATCGCACCGGGGTCGACGATCGAGTACTACCGCGGCCTCATCGCCACGTACCGCGAGAGGGTACGGGACGGGAGCTACCCTTCGATCGTCATCAACAGCATCGACATGAAGAAGATGCTGGATCTCATAGGGTCGAACGCGCTGGCGGACGTCACCGAATACCTGCTGGAAGAGCTGCGGCGGCTCGCGGCTGCGGGAGCAGCCCTCGCTCTTTTCGCGTCCAACACGCCGCACGTGGTGTTCGATGACCTGCGCCGGCGGTCACCCGTCCCGCTGGTGAGCATCGTGGAAGCGGCATGCGAGGGGACGAAGGCTCTCGGGCTCGCCAAGGTCGGCCTGTTCGGCACGCGCTTCACGATGCAGGGGAGGTTCTACCCCGAGGTGTTCTCGCGGCACGGCATCGCTCTCGCCGTGCCCGGCGCGGATGACCAGGCGTACATCCACGAAAAGTATATGGGTGAGCTGGTCCACGGGGTCTTTCTGCCCGAGACCCGGGAGCGGTTGCTTGCGATCGTGGACCGGCTGAAGGCGGCGGAGCACATCCAGGGCCTGATCCTGGGCGGGACGGAACTGCCACTGATCCTGCGCGACCCGGAGGGCCGAGGGATCCCGTTCCTGGACACGACGCGACTCCACGTGGCGGAGGCTGTCGCGCAACTCCTCTCATAGAACTGAGTCGCCGGGGGCGCAGGCCGCCCCCGCCCCGCCGGGCAAAGCCCAGCGGGGCCCCACCCCGGCCACGCCGCAGAGCGATCACATTTTTCGACAGGTCTTGAGGACGGCAGCGCGTCCGCGTCGCGACGCGCACCGGCGCCGCCACTTGCACGAGCGAGCTGGGCGCGTTACCACGGAAACGACGAAACGAGACACCGAGTGACCGACAATATCCATACGGGCCACCTGCCGTTCGCCGCGCGGCGCGTCGACGCGCACGCCGTGAAGGACACGACCGAGATGGTGGCGGTAGAGGTGCCCGTCGCGCTGAGCTACAACGGCGTCTCGCATGCCGTGATGATGGCGACCCCTCGCGACCTGGAAGACTTCGCCATCGGCTTCTCTCTTTCCGAAGGCATCGTCCAGGCCCGCGAAGAGATCAGCGAGATCGAGCAACGCAGCGAGGGAGACGGCATCACGCTGGCGTTGCGCGTCACCGAGCGACGGATGGCGGAGCTGCGCGAGCGCCGGCGCGCGCTGACCGGCCGCACGGGCTGCGGCCTGTGCGGGGCGGAGTCACTGCAGCAGGCGATTCGCCCTGTGGCCCGAGTCAGCGCCAGCGTCAGCGCCACGCCAGCCGCCATTCACGAGGGTTTCGCGCAGCTGGCCCGGGAGCAGGCGCTGAACCGCATCACCGGCGCGGTCCACGCGGCGAGCCTGAACGGCGAAGGCTTCACCCTCGTGCGCGAGGACGTCGGTCGCCACAATGCGCTCGACAAGCTGATAGGCGCCATGCAACGCGGCGGTCGACGAGAGGGATTCCTGCTGGTCACGTCACGCGCCTCGTACGAGATGGTGCACAAGGCGGCGAGCGCCAACATCGCCCTGATGGCGGCGATCTCTGCGCCGACCTCGCTGGCGATTGAGCTCGCCCGGCAGGCAGGCATCACCTTGATCGGCCTCGCGCGAGGTGGAAGCCTGACCGTCTACACGCAAGCCCGCGGCCTGGTGCAGGTCTGAGGAGAAGTCCGTCCGCCGCCGGACGGGGATGCGCCAGAGCAGCAGGTGGAGCCGCGACTGCAATTCTGGTCACGAGCTGCGGCGGCGGACCAGAATAGTGTAAGCGCAATGAAAGCAATCGTACTGAGCCTATTCGCTATACTCACGAAGCGCCAATAAGGCCCCCGGCGGCATGACATGTTCAGGCGGACGGCCGCCACACAGCTGGTGGCCGCACATCTCCACCGTAGAGCCCTGTCAGGCCTGCCTGTGTGGCACAAGCCCGCTCTGCGTCGCACGTCTGCGGCCAGAGGCACACTCCGGGGACCACTGGATCCGAAGGTGGGTGGTGCACAGGATCGATCCCCAAAAGCGCTCTTGTCCTGGCAGCTCCACCACCGTAACCTGACCATCTCTCATCTCGAGTTGCGTGCATCCTCCCCGCTCGCGCGTGAAACGTTCTCCACTTCCATACCTCCTCCTCGCCATTTCGATCGCTTGCGCCCACGGCACGAGCGAGAGCGCCGGCACCGCGTCCGCTTCAGCGGCTCCAAGCGGCCTCTCATCCGAGCGAACGCGTGGTCCGATGGACGGGACCGCCCCACAGCTGACGCCGCCGACCGCTCTCGGCGACGCTCGTCCCGAGCCGCCGGACCGCGCGGAACCGGCTCCTCTGGAGCAGCAGACCACCGCTGAAGGAGCTCCGGTCACAGGCTCGGACCCGGAAGCCGATGCCCGGAACCGGCTCGTCCGTTCGGCTCGGAACCACCTGGGGCGGCGCTTCGCCGGGGACTGCTCCGCCTTCGTGAAACGCGTCTTCGCCGAGGCGGGGGTCGTCCTGCCGGAGCTCAAGGCTGCACGGACCATGACCGAGTCGCTCTACCGCAGCATGTGGCCGGTCGCGAAGCCGGAACCTGGCGATCTCGCCTACTTTCGTCGAACCCGAAGGCGCGATCGCGGCGGCAAGGACCGCTACGGTCTGACGCATGTTGCCATCGTGGAGGTGGTGGACGGCGCAAGAGTGACGATGATTCATCGCGGTTCGAGCGGCATCAGACGTCTCGCGATGAACCTCGACCATCCTCACGATCGAGACGAGAACGGGATTCTCAAGCGCCGCAGAGCCGGTGATAAACCGGGTCTGCCGTCACTGGCGGGCGAGCTGTTCGCCGGATTCGCGACGCCACTCGCGCCAGAGCAGCAGGCGCTCTCGCATGTCGAGGAGGACGAACTCGCGACCGCTCCCTTTGGAACCCGGCCGGAGGACATCGCATTGGTAGCAGAGGCCGGTCCTCTCCCGTTCGGCCCACGAACCCATCCCTGGCCAAGATTCGCGACACCTCATCGCGACTGAGTCGCCGGGGGCGCAGGCCGCCCCCGCCCCGCCGGGCAAAGCCCATCGGGGCCCCACCCCGGCCACGCCGCAAAGCGATCACATTTTTCGACAGGTCTTGAGACCGCTCGCGCTCCTTCCGGTGAATCGTCGAGACGTCGATCGCCGCTCAACGGAAGGGGTCGTCGCCCAAGGCGATTTCGAGTTGGGTCACGCCTGGCATCTCTGAAAGCACCTTGCGCAGGTCTCGCTCGGCCGTTTCGAGCGACATGCTGTCCGCCACGCCATACACGCGTAGATGCCCGAGTCTCGCGTCAACCTCGAGGTTCACTTCGAGCCTACGCGTACGCGGGGAGCGAAGCAGCGCAGCGCGGCAGACTGCAAGGAGACGTTGGTTGGCCAACTGCTCGCGATCGTAGGGCGAGGCCTGCATGTCCGCACTCGTGGCAATGGCCTTCACGGCCTCGGTCATCGTCTCGAGGCGCAGCCTCTCTGTGTTGAAGACGAGGTCGTAGAGTTCCGGATTGCGCCAGTCGACCCCGTAGAGGAACTGGCTCCAGCGCAGCCGCCGTTCGTCGACCTGCCGGATGTAGCTGGCGGCCTGCAGCTTGTCCCAGCCACGCTGCTGCATCAACGTCGCGACCCGATACCGTTCCGGGGCCGAAAGCCGTACGCGGAGAACGCGCCGGTAGGTCGAGAGGAGAAGATGCGCGAGGTGCCCGACGTACACGAGGTCACCCGCGAGCGCAGCGTCCATCAGCGCGGCCTGGAAGCACGCGAGATACCGCTGGCGCCGCTCGTACATGGGGGCCCAGAGCGATGGGGGTCGCTGGTCGAGGAACTCCAGGTCGCCGAGTCCAGTGTCCTCGATTCCGTAGGACTTGGCCGCCTCGTAGACGTCCTCCCGTGACAGAACGCGACAGCCGAGCGCCGTTGCGAGGCTCCCCGCGAGCGCAGTGGCCGCGCCGAAGGTTCCGCGCGCGATCGTGATGACAGGCATCGGACGACTCCGAACCCGTGAGCCTCGCCCGAGATGGCACACGCCTGCAAGGACTACCCAGAGGGCCGATGGCTCGGCCGAGGGCGGGCTGGCAGAATCCGTGCGTTGGCTGTGAGGCACCCGAATGCGCGGGACACCCGTCCCACGAGCTCCCGATGAGATGCGCCCGGCCCGAGCCCCGGGGGGCCCGAGGCCTCCAGGCGTGTTCTATCGCTCGCTCCGCGAGTTCCTGCGACAGCTCCCCGGGCAGGCGCAGCGATTCTGGATCCTCGTGTTCGCGACCGGCGTCATCGCAGGGCTCGGCGCGGCCTCGCTCTTCGCGCTGCTCCGGTTCGTGGAGAACCGCGCCTGGCCGCGCGCGACGAGCTTCCTCGCGGCGGTGCAGGCGTCCACCCCCGGGCGACGCGTGGTCGTTCCGCTCGTGGCGGGGGTTCTCGTCGCCACCTTGTCGCTGGTCACCCGCTGGCCGGTCGGAGGCCACGGCACCGCGGGCATTCTGGAAGCGGTCTGGCTGCGCCGTGGGCGCTTGCCCCTCGGGCGGGCGCTCGCGCGCGGAGCTATGTCGATCGTGGCCGTGGGGATGGGCGCGCCGCTCGGGAGAGAAGGCGCGCTCTTGCAGACCGGGGCCGCGGCGGGGTCGTGGCTCGCTCACACGTTCGGGCTCACCTCGAGCCAGGCGCGGCTCCTCGTCACCTGCGGCACCGCGGCCGGCGTTGCGGCGGCATACAACGTGCCCATCGGTGGTGCGCTCTTCGGACTCGAGGTGATACTGGGCAGCTTTGCACTGGAGCTCCTCGGGCCCATCGTGGTGAGCTGCGTCGTCGCCACGATCGTGTCCCGCACGCTCGTGTCCGCTCAGCCGAGCTACGTCATCCCGCAGTACACGCTCCTGCAGCCGACCCAGATCCTCCTCGGACTCGCGCTTGCCCCAATTCTCGGCGTCGCCTCGGCCATCTACGTGCGGGTCCTCGGCTGGGCCGAGGTCTGGCTCCACCTGCTGCCGAGGTGGGTGCGGGTATCGGCCGCTCCGGTCGCCTTGGCCGTCACGGGCGCGACGGCCATCCGCTACCCCGAGCTGCTCGGGAACGGCTACGACACCGTGAACGCGGCGCTCCTCGGAAAGCTCTCGCTCGCCTTGCTCGTGCTCTTGCCGGCGTTGAAGCTCGCTGCCACCGCCCTGTGCGCTGGCGCAGGCATTCCGGGCGGCCTCTTCACCCCTTCCCTCTTCTATGGAGCTCTCATCGGTGGGGCGTTCGGAAACCTCGTCGATCGCTTGTGGCCGGCGGCGGGGCCCCCTGGGGCCTATGCGCTGATCGGGATGGCCGGCGTGCTCGCAGGAACGACGCACGCGGCGGTGTCCGCGGTGCTGATCATCTTCGAGCTCACCGGCGACTATGGCGTCATCCTTCCTCTCATGCTGTCGGCGGCGCTCGCGGCAGCCACGAGCCGAGCGTTCGAGCGGGACTCGCTCTACACGGCTCCGCTGCGGAGGCGCGGCGTGCGGCTCCCGGCGATGCCCAGGCCGAACTGGCTGCGGGGAACGCAGGTCGCGACGCTCATGATCCCGGACGCGGATTGCGTCGCGCCGACCACGCCCTTCGAGGAGGTCATGCGCCGGCTCCTCGCCTTGCGGAAGGGGCAGGACCTGTACGTGTGCACCGGAGATCGAGAGTTGCTGGGCGTCCTCGTGCTCGATGACCTCAAGGGGAGCATTCCCGACGCGGCGAACCTCTCGATGATCCTGGCCGCGGACGTGATGGACCGCAGACCAACCGCCATCACGGCGTCGATGTCGCTCGCGGAGGTGGCGGCGCGGTTCGCCAATACGGACCTCGAGCGGCTGCCCGTGGTCGACGAGCGCAACCGTCTGCTGGGAACGATTTCGATCCGCGCCATCGTGCGCCGCGGGACCTTCTGAACAGCTCCTGACGCTCGCGCGCACCGAACCGGATGCCGCCATGGCGTTGGCCGGTGAGCCGGTCGGGCTCGTCGACGTCGTCGGCCAGGCGGTGGCCGACCACGCGCTCGTCGCCGAAGCCAAGCGGGTCGACCTCGGCGCGAAGCATGCAACCGACGACGCGGTCGTCCTGGGCGACCCCGCGGCGCTGCGCACGCTCCTCGCGAACCTCGTGGACAACGCCATCCGCCACGCGCGCGAGGGTGGGCGTGTAGACGTCTCTGCCGGTCTCGTGGGCGGTCGGCCGTACCTCGAGGTCGCCGACGACGGGCCGGGCATCCCTGAAGCGGAGCGCGGACGGGTCTTCGACCGCTTCTACCGCCGCGGCGTGGCCTCGAACTCCGGCAGCGGCCTCGGGCTCGCCATCGTGAAGGCGATCGCCGACCGTCATGCGGCGAGCGTGTCGCTGGGGGACACGCCGGGTGGTGGCCTCACGGTCCGCGTCGAGTTTCCGCTCCGTTCCGCGCAACCTGTGGCGGCAGCCGGCGGATCCGCTGGGCTCCATTCGACGGCCCCCATCGAGGCCGGCCGGCCTTGAGCGTCCCTTGAGCTACGGCTCCGCGTCTTGGTGGTCCACGGCTTCTGCCCACTGTACAGGCTCGTCGGCATCAACACCGTGCCCGACGGCGCGGAAGTAGCCCTGCGAACGGGGGGCAGTTCATCACTGGCGGTGAGCACCTTCCCTCCGTCGCTCGCGCAAACCCGTGCGGGACGGCTCACGCAAGCGCCAGCGGCGTATGATGCGCGTGCTGCTCGCCTCCACAGACGAACCATCCGAGGTGGCCGATGCGTGTATCGAAGATTGTGAGTCTCCTTGCGGCAGCCGCCGTCCTCGTGATCATGACGTTCGGGGGCGCCGCCCGTGCGGCCCACCACGAGCTGAAGGTCGCGAAGAACGACAAGATAGGAAGCTATCTCACGGACACGAAGGGAATGGCACTCTACGTGTTCAAGAAGGACGCCCCTGGGAAGAGCGCATGCGCAGGAGACTGCGTGGTGAAATGGCCGCTGTATTACCAGGAGCACGCGGCGGCCACGGGCGAACTGAAGACGAGCGATTTGGGGACCATCACCCGCGAAGACGGCAAGAAGCAGACGACGTACAAGGGATCGCCGCTCTACTACTTCGCAGGGGACAAGGCGCCCGGCGACGTGAATGGACAGGGAGTCAAGGACGTCTGGTTTGTCGCCGCGCCGTGATCTCCTCGAGATGAGTGAACCCAACCGGGAGGATACCCGGCGGTGGGGGTGGGTCCCCGGTCCGAGCGCGCCAGCGCCGCACGCTTGCTGAAGCAAGTGCCTCGCCCCAGTGTCGTGGCCACACGTCATGAGCGACTTCGACGCGAAGGCAAGCACCTGGGACACCGATCCCGCCAAGGTGGAGCGCGCGCGGCGCGTTGCGGAGGCGATCGCCCGCGAGGCGCCGCTCCGCAAGTGGATGTCGGTCCTCGAGTACGGTTGCGGGACCGGGCTGCTCGGCCTCGCCCTGCACCATCTTGTGGAGCACGTGACGCTCGCCGACAGCTCACGCGAGATGCTCGCCGTGCTGTGGAAGAAGATCCAGGCGCTGGGCGTTCACAACGCCACCCCCATCGAGCTGGATCTCTCACAGGGTCCGCAGCTCGACGCCCGCTTCGACGTCGTCTGCACGCTGATGACGCTCCACCACATCGACGACACGGACGCCATCCTGCGGCGATTCCACGAGCTGCTGGCCAGCGGAGGCATCCTCTGCATCTCCGACCTCGACAAGGAGGACGGCTCGTTCCACGGGCCTGGCTTCCGTGGCCACTGCGGTTTCGACCGGGGCGACCTCGCCAGCAGGCTCGCGCAGGCCGGTTTCCGCAACGCGCGGTTCACGGCCGTGGGCGATGTCGCCAAGCCGGCTGGCGGCGCCGTCAGGCGATACCCGATCTTCTTGACGGTTTGTGAGAGAGTCTGAGCCCGTCAACTCGTCGAAAGCGGGGTCGCGGGCGCGAACGAGGTCACGGTGAAGCTCACCGACAAGCGCGAGTTCCCCGCCACGGTGGTGGGCATGGACAAGACCAGCGACGTGGCCGTACTGAAGATCGACGCGAAGGATCTTCCGACCGTGACGATCGGCGACCCCTCGCGCACGCGGGTCGGCGAGTGGGTCCTCGCCATCGGCTCGCCCTTCGGGTTCGAGAACAGCGCCACCGCCGGGGTCGTGTCCGGCCGCTCGCGCTCGCTTCCGGACGAGGGGTACTTCCCCTTCCTCCAGACGGACGTGGCGGTCAACCCTGGCAATTCCGGCGGGCCACTCTTCGACATCGCGGGCGACGTCATCGGGATCAACTCCCAGATCTACTCGCGATCGGGTGGCTACATGGGCCTCTCCTTCGCGATCCCGATCGACGTCGCGATGAAGGTCGAGCAGGAGCTGGTGGCGCACGGCAAGGTGACCCGCGGCAGGCTGGGCGTGACGATCCAGGACGTGAACCAGGCGCTCGCCGCGTCCTTCGGCCTGGCGAAGCCGGAGGGCGCACTGGTGAGCTCGGTCGAGCCGGGCGGCCCCGCGGCAGGAGCCGGCGTCCAGCCCGGCGACGTCATCCTGGCGCTGAACCGAAAGGAGATCTCGAGCTCGCCGGACCTTCCTCCGCGCGTCGCCGATCTCAAGCCCGGG
>JBGQLS010000174.1:0-11226 GCA_041500205.1 Anaeromyxobacteraceae bacterium
AAGCCGTCCCGCAGACGACGGGCCCGGCTATCCTCGAGGCCATGCTCAAGCACCTCGGCGCGTTTCTCGTGCGGCTCGTGACGTCGGCGGCGGTACTCATGGTCGCGGTAGCCTGGGTGACGCCCGGGAACCCCTACAACACGTTCGGTCGCGCCACGCTGGTGTCGATCTTCCTGTCACTCGCGTCGTATCTCACGCTGGCGCGCTTCCTGTGGTTCCTGGTCCTGCCGTGGCTCCTCTACGTCTTCATCTGGCTCGCGACCATCATGGGCGCCTACGGCATCGGGTTCTTCTCGTCGTTCCTGCTCGCGATCGCGCTCACCCTCCTTTCCTTCCTCGTCTCGCTCGTGTTCGGGCTGCGACGGCTGTAGCGAGCTGTTCAGGCGCTTCCTCGCCAGGCAGCCTTTCTTGCTCGTTCGAGCGACATCCGGGCCCCCCGGCGGTCACTCGAAGAGACCTCCGTCCCGTGCCGCACGCCCGAGCTTCTCCTTCAGCCGCTCGAAGCGCTTGCGCAGCGCCGCCTCGTCGACCGGGACGCCGTCCTCGGCCAGGACGTCGGCCACCTCGCGCCAGCTGAGCTGCCGGTCCACGCGCAGCGTGAGGAGGGTCTGCTCCTCCGGCTCGAGCTGGGCCTTCAGCCGCTCGAGGGCGCTGCTCTGCCGCTCGCGCTCCACCGCGGTGGTGGCAAAGACGCGACCCGCCACGCGCGACGCCATGCTCGTCCCGAACCGTTCGCGGCGCCGCCGGTACGGATCGCGCTTCAGCGAGAGCACCGCACGCCACGCGATCCGGTAGCACCAGGCGCGCAGGGAAGCCTCGCCGCGGAAACCGGGCAGGCCTCGCCAGACACTTTCGGCGAAGTGCGAGAAGGCATCGCTCGCGCCGGCCTCGTCGCGCAGAACGGCCCTCAGGTAGCCGAGGATCTCCGGCCCCAGCGACTCGATCACGACCGTCGCCGCCTGATCGACGAGACCGCGCGCCACGAGTTCCGCCGCCTTCGCCTCGACAGACATGTAGCCAAGTGTACGCCGGTTCGCGGACCCGGCCAGCCTGCTTGCGCGGCACCACTCCAGGGGCACGCGGTCTCTTGCAGGGGCCTTGGTGTCACAACCCCCGGTTTCTTCGCCCTGATGGCCAGGAGGCCGCGATGAAGAACGCAATTCCCGTCACCATGCTCCCCACCCTCACCCGACCTGCCCAGGCGCCTACCCGGCCGGCAAACTCGCCAGCAAGGGGGCGCGCGCGCAGGATCCTCTGGCTGTCCATGGCGCTCGTCCTCGCCGTCGTGCTCGCCCAGGTGGCCGTGCGCTCGATCCGCTCCGCCTCCGCCCGAGCGAGCGCCGAGCGGCCGCCTCCCGCGGCCGACGGCTCCATAGCCGCGCCGAGATGGGCGAGTCAGGGATTCCGCGACGACGCGCCTTGCGAGCTCACCGGCGAGCCGGTGGAATGCAGGTGAGCGGAGCCCTCATGGCCGTGCTCGATTGGATCGATCCGCGGCGCGGGCCCTTGTGCCCCGCTTCGGTGCGTCCCGGCGGGGGACAAGCCCCCGCGCTATGGAATTGCCGGCTCGATGCGCGCGATCACGGCCATCACGCTCGCCTCAGGAACCTGGCGAGGACGCGCTTCTCGCCTCGATCGTAGAAGGCCACGGTGACCTTGGCCTCGGGTCCCGCTCCCTCGCGCGAGCGCACGATGCCTTCGCCCAGCGAGGAGTGCACCACGCGGTCGCCGGCGGCGAGCCCTGTGTCCTCGCGCTGCCGCTGGTCCAGGTCGTATTCGACCGCTGGCTCGCGGCGGATCGCCGCTCGCGCTGGCACCGAGCGGAGGGGAGCGAGGGGTTGCGGAGGAGAGCCAGGCGACCGCTCGTCCCACCCATCGTCAGAATCGAGCTCGATCACGGGCTCGCCTTCCAGCGCCCCGGGGTGGCGCCGGATCCGTGGAGGCGCACCACGCGCCATCGCGTCCGGGCGGGGGCGCAGGCCGAAGAGCTCGGGGGGCAGGTCGCCCAGAAACTGGGAGGGCTCCTGCTGACGGAACACGGGGCCCGACTCGCCGTAGGTCATGCGGCGACGCGCCAGGGAGAGTACCAGGCGGCGCTTCGCGCGTGTCATGCCGACGTAGCAGAGGCGCCGCTCCTCGTCGAGGTCGGCCTGTTGCGCCTCCGCCGACTCCGTCCTCCGCCAGGGCCGCGTGTACGGGAGGACGCCCTGCTCGAGCCCGGCCAGCACGACCGTCTCGAACTCGAGCCCCTTCGCGGCGTGCAAGGTCATCATGGGGACACGGCCCTCGGGCGTGGGCGCGTCCGCATCGCCGAGCAGCGCGATCGCCTCCAGGAACCGGGCCAGGGGCGGCGTCACCGGCTCCTCGGGATCTCGCCGCGGAGGCGCCGTCGTCCGCGACTCGTCGAACTCGCGCGCGGCGGCGAGGAGCTCCATGAGGTTCTCGGCCCGCTCCACGGACTCGTCCGTCCCCTCCGTCTTCAGGCGCTCGATCATGTCGCTCCTCTCGAGCACCTCCTGCACCGCGATCCCGGCGTCGAGGTCGGCCACACGGCCGTGCAGGTCGGCGACGAGGTCGCGGAACGCGGCGAGGGCCCTTCTCGCCTTGGGCGCGAGGTCCGGGACGAGGTCGAGCTCGCGCAGGGCGTCGAAGAGGGCGAGACCCCGGTCCTGCGCGAACGCCTGCAGGCGCTCCACCGACCTCTCCCCGATGCCGCGGGCGGGCCGGTTCACCACCCGCAACAGGTCGAGGTCGGAGCGAGGCGCCAGCGCGAGACGCAGGTAGGCCGCGGCGTCCTTCACCTCCGCGCGCTCGTAGAAGCTCGTCCCGCGCACGATGACATACGGGATGCGGCGCCTGCGCAGCGCCTCCTCCACCGCCCGTGATTGCGCGTTGGTCCGGTAGAGGACGGCGATCTCCTCCCAGCGCACGCCCTCTCCGTGGGATGACTCCACCGCGCGCGCGATGTGCTCGCCCTCCTCGTGCTCGTCACGCGAGACGAGGAGCGAGAGCGGCGCGCCGCCTTCCCGCTCCGTCCACAGCTTCTTCTCGCGCCGGCGGTGCGCGCGAGAGATGACGGCGTGCGCCGCGTCCAGGATGGGCCGGGTGGACCGGTAGTTCTGCTCCAGCTTCACCACCCGCGCGCCCTCGTAGTCGCGGTCGAACTGCAGGATGTTCTTCACGTCCGCGCCGCGCCAGCGGTAGATGGCCTGGTCGTCGTCCCCCACCACGCACACGTTCCGCTTCGGCCCGCACAGGAGCCGGACCAGCCGGTGCTGCGCGGGATTGGTGTCCTGGAACTCGTCGACGAGGATGTGGCGGAACCGCGCCGCCCAGCGCACCCGCAGGCCCTCGTCTTCCTGGAGGAGGTGGAGCGGCCGCGCGATGAGGTCGCCGAAGTCGACGGCGCCCGCGCGAGAGAGGGCCGCCTGGTAGCGCTGGTACACGCTCTTCGCCGCCTGCGCCTCGACGTCGAGCTCGCCCGGACGCGCGTCGCCCGGCTTGAGCGCGTCGTTCTTCCAGCGCTCGATGCGCGAGAGCGCGTCGCGGGCCGTCAGTGGCTCGCCCTCGGCGAGCCCCATCTCCGCCATGATCCCCTTCACCAGCCGGAGCTGGTCGTCGGCGTCGTAGATGGGGAAGGAGGCCGGCAAGCCGGCAGCCGCCGCCTCGCGCCGGAGGAAGCGCGCCCCGAAGGCGTGGAAGGTGGAGACCCACAGGTCGGAAGCGTCGGCGCCGAGCAGCGCTCCCAGCCGCTCGCGCATCTCGCCCGCGGCCTTGTTGGTGAAGGTGACGCAGAGGATCTGCCAGGGCATGGAGCCCTCGTCGCGGACGAGGTGCGCCACGCGGTGCACGATGACCCGTGTCTTGCCCGAGCCGGCGCCGGCGAGGACGAGCAACGGGCCTTCGCCGTGCAGGACCGCTTCCCTCTGGGCGTCATTCAGGCTGTCGAGAATGGGATCGGCCAAGATTCAGGTCCTTACCATAACGGGTGTGCGAAGCCGCGGCGTGGGCGATACTCATGAGCCGTGGCGTCACCTGTCCGCATCGCCGCCCTGGGAGGCCTCGGGGAAATCGGGATGAACTGCATGGCCATCAAGGTCGAGGGCCGCATCGCGGTCGTCGACTGCGGGGTCATGTTTCCGAACGAGTCCATCGGCGTGGACATGATCGTCCCGGACCTGAGCTGGCTCGTCGAGCGCCGGGAGCGGGTGGGTGCCATCTACGTGACGCACGGCCACGAGGACCATATCGGGGCGCTGCCGCAGCTCCTGCGCGCCGTGCGGGCGCCCGTGCACGTCCCGGCCTTCGCGCGCGCTCTCCTCGAGGCTCGCCTGCGCGAGGCCGGCGTGGACGCGGACCTGCGCACGGTCCGGCCCGGCGACGTGCGGACCGCGGGCAATGGCTCTCCCATCGCGGCCGAGTTCATCGCGGTGACGCATTCCATCCCCGACGCGTGCGCGCTCGCCATCACCACGCCCCAGGGCGTGATCCTCCACTCGGGCGACTTCAAGATCGACGAGGCCCCGGTTGGCGGTCGGGCCATGGACCTGCCCCGCATCGAGGCGCTCGGCCGCGCGGGGGTGCGGCTCCTCCTCTCCGACTCCACCAACTCCGAGCGCCCCGGCCAGTCCCTCTCCGAGTCGGCGGTCGGCACCGCGCTCGAGCACGCCTTCGAGGGCGCCGCCGGCCGCGTCTTCGTGGCCTGCTTCGCGTCCAACGTGCACCGCATCCAGCAAGTGGCGAACGCGGCGCGCGGGCTAGGACGCCGGCTTGCGCTGCTCGGCCGCTCCATGGAGTCGAACGTGCGGCTGGCCATGGACCTCGGGTACCTCCGCCTGGCCGGCTGGCAGCTCTGCTCGCTCGAGGAGGCTCGCGAGCTCCCGCCGCGGGAGCTGTGCGTCCTCACCACCGGCACGCAGGGCGAACCGCGCAGCGCGCTCGCCCGACTCGCCCGCGGCGAACACCCCGAGATGACGCTCGGGGCCGGAGACCTGGTGGTGCTCTCCTCGCGCTTCATCCCCGGCAACGAGGTGGCCATCGGACAAGTGGTGAACGAGCTCACGCGGCGTGGCGCGGAGGTGGCCTACGAGGGTCTTCAACCTCTGCACGTGTCGGGTCACGCGCACGAGGCGGAGCAGCGCCGGCTCATCGCGCTGGCGCGCCCGGAATGCTTCGTACCCATCCACGGCGAGTACCGTCACCTCGCGCGGCACGCGGCCCACGCCGCCAAGGAGAACGTCCCGCACCGCCACCTCCTCGTGGACGGCGAGGTGCTCGAGCTCTCCGACGCCGGGGCGCGCGTCCTCCCCGAGCCGCTCCCGGTCGGCCGGGTCTACACTAACCGCGACCCCGCTGGCGGCCAGATCGGTGAGCTCGTGGTGAAAGATCGCCGACTGCTCGCCGAGGCGGGTCTCTGCATCGTCGTGGTGGCCGTGGACAGGGCGAGTGGCGCCGTGGTGCGCGGTCCGGAGTTCTTCGCGCGCGGCGTGGCGGGCTTCGACGGGAACGAGGAGGCGCTGCGCTTCGAGGCGCTGCGGGCGCTCGACGAGCTCACGCCGCCGGCGCGAGAGAACCAGGCCGAGGTGCAGGAAGCGCTTCGGCAGGCCGTGCGACGCTGGTTCCGGCGGGAGGGCGGGCGAAGGCCGACCGTGCTGCCGGTGGTGCTCGAGCTGTAGCTGGAGATCGACCTGCGGCAGAAAACATAGCGTTGCGCGGGGGCTTGTACCCGCTGGCGGCAACATTCTGTAGCGCGGGGGCTCGTCCCCCGCCCAAGGACGCAAGGAGGAGGATCCCGTGGCGAGTTTCGACATCGTCTCCGAGCTCAACATGATGGAAGTGGAGAACGCCTTCAACCAGGCGCGCAAGGAGCTCGCGCAGCGATTCGACTTCAAGGGCACCTCCACCGATCTGGAGCGGCAGCAGGACGGCGCGATCCTGGTGAAGGCCAACAGCGAGGGCCGCGCCGAGGCCGCGTACGGTGTGTTGATCGAGAAGCTCGCGAAGCGCAGCGTCCCGCTGGAAGGCCTCGATCCGCAGAAGGTCGAGCCCGCCGCCGGCGGCCACGTCCGCCAGCTCGTCAAGCTCAGGAAGGGCATCAAGCAGGAGGACTCCAAGAAGATCGTCGCGCTCGTGAAGGAGTCCGGGCTGAAGGTCCAGGCCGCGATCCAGGGTGAGGCGGTGCGCATCACCGCCAAGAAGAAGGACGACCTGCAGACGATCATGCAGCTGGTGCGCGGGGCCGGTCTCGGGATCCCCATCCTGTTCCAGAACTTCAGGGAGTGACGGTCACAGGCGCCTTCCTCGAGCGTCTCCAGTAAAACGGCACGGTGCGCTGAGTCGCCGGGGGCGCAGACCGCCCCCGCCCCGCTGGGCAAAGCCCATCGGGGCCCCACCCCGGCCACGCCGCAGAGCGATCACATTCTTCGACAGGTCTTGAGTGACGCCGGACGAGGCAATCGCCGGCATCGCGCCTCGGTTACCGCGCGCCAGCGAACCAAGTGGCGCGGAACCCTCCAGGGCCTTCTATAACCGTCTACAGCATCTTGACAGGTTATGTAGCCGCACTTACAATTCAACCATCAAACTGACTGTTTGATAGTTAAGGACGGTACGTCATGGCAAGCATGATGAGCAGCCTCGCGCTTCAACGGTCCCCGTCGGCTGTCAACGCTCTTCACCACGCCGCCGAACTCCTGCGGAGCACCCTCGGACGGGGCGACGGCCCGCAGCTTCAGGTCGCGCTGGGGCCCTCGCGCGCGTGGAGCTTTGACGTCCGGCACGACCCCATCGAGATCGAGCTCCTCGAGGGCGAGATGGTGGTGACTTTCGAGGGCGACCCCAAGGACCACGTCCTGACGCAAGGGGCGACCTTCAAGACACCCCGCCGGGGCAGGGTGGCGGTGGCGGCTTTCAGGCCGAGCCGTTTCAGCGTCGTAGCGGCGTGATCCTCTGCCGGATCCTCACCCGCCTTCGCCGACCCCCTCCTTCTTGACCTTCGCGTAGTGCCTGCGGGCCTTGGCGCGGTTGCCGCAATCCTTCATCGAACACCAGCGGCGGGTGTGGCCCTTCGTCCGGTCGAGAAACAGCCAGCTGCACTCGTCCTCGTCGTACATGCCGCACACGCTCACACGCGCGACCTCGTCTGAAGTGAGGAGCCCCGTGGCGGCGTCCACCATCGGCCACAGGACAGCTTCGAGATCGGCCGTCTCCTCCCATCCGAGCACGAGCCCGGTACCGTGCTCTGCCAGACGGCGGTGCGGCAAGGCGCGTGCGAGCGCCGCGTTGAGCGCGTCCAGGTCCGCCGACCGCGGCCGTCGCCCCTCGGCTCGATCCAGGAAGACGCGGTAGAGAGCCTCCCTCAGGGCCACCGCGAACGCGAGCGCCGCTGCTGCCCCCTCGGGGCGTCTACGCGCCTCGGCTGCGATGCGGGCAGCCTGCGGCTCGGCGAGCGCTCCGCTCTGGCGCCCGAACGCGACGAGGTCTCCGTATTCGCGCAGGTAGTCCCTGGGATTCACCCCCCGCATCCCGCCCACGGTGTTCACGAAATCGAGCGCGAGATGCCCGCCCGAGAGGTCGAAGAGGTGCTCTGTGCGCTGCTCCATACAACCTACATAATACCACTTGACAGGTTAAGTAACCAACACCCGCCATATAACCGCCTAGCGCACCTACACCAGTTTATCGAGAACTGTCACGGCGAGCGTCGGTGGCGGTGGAGCGAAGGTGGCGCCGCCGTGAGCCATGCGTTTGCGCGGGCGCCCCTCGGACTGTTAGATCGGGCGCTCCGTGCCGACCCACGTCTACATGCATACGCTTGGCTGCCCGAAGAACCGGGTGGACAGCGAGGTCATGCTGGGCACGCTCGCGGAGGCAGGCTTCCAGCTGGTCCAGGAGGCGGAGCGCGCCGAGGTCATCGTCGTCAACACCTGCGGGTTCATCGAGAGCGCGAAGGCGGAATCCATCTCCGCCATCGTCGAGCTCGCCGAGATGAAGACGGCCGGACGCTGCAAGAAGCTGGTGGTGGCCGGGTGCCTCACGCAGCGCTATCACGCCGAGCTGGCGGCGGAGCTCCCCGAGGTCGACCACTTCGTCGGGACGGGGGCCTACCAGGACATCGCCCGCATCGTGGCCGACGCCCAGTCGTCTCGCGTCATCGTCCCCGACCCGGATTTCGTCCACGCCGCCACTACCCCGCGGGTGAACTCGCTCCCTTCGCACACCGCGTATCTGAAGATCGCCGAGGGCTGCGACAACGCGTGCGCATTCTGCATCATCCCGAAGCTGCGCGGTCCACAGCGTTCGCGGACGGTGGACGACCTCGTCGCGGAAGCGGAGGCGCTCGCCGCGAACGGCGCGGTCGAGCTCTCGCTGGTGGCGCAGGACCTCACGGCCTGGGGTTACGACCTGCCCCGCAAGCAGCGCCTCCACGAGCTCCTGCCCGAGCTTTGCCGGGTGGACGGGATCCGCTGGATCCGGCTTCACTACGCCTACCCTCGCGACTTCCCCGACGCGCTCATCGAGGTCATGGCGCGCGAGGAGAAGATCGTGAAGTACCTCGACATGCCGCTCCAGCACAGCTCGGACAGGCTGCTCCGCGCCATGAAGCGCGGGCGCGATTCCCGGTTCCTGCGGGATCTGCTCGGGAAGCTGCGGCTGCGCGTCCCCGGGCTGGCGCTGCGCACCTCGCTCATCGTGGGCCTCCCCGGCGAGACGGAGGAGGACTTCCAAGGGCTCCTCGATTTCGTCCGCGAGCAACGCTTCGAGCGGCTCGGGGTCTTCGAGTACTCGCGCGAGGAAGGCACGCCTGCCGCCGAGATGGAGGAGCAGGTCCCGGAATCCGTGAAGCGCGAGCGGTTCCAGGCGGTCATGGAGGTGCAGCGCGACATCGCGGCTGCCCATCAGCAGGCCTTCCTGGGGCGTCGGATCGAGGTCCTGGTCGAGGGTGCGAGCGCCGAGTCGGAGCACCTCCTGGCGGGCCGGAACGCCCAGCAGGCACCCGAGATCGACGGCATCACCTACATCAACGAGATCGCCATCGAGGGCGAGCCGGACGCAGCCGTCTACCCGGGCGAGATCGTCACCATCGAGGTCTCGGACGCGGGCGACTACGACCTCGTCGGGCGAGTGGTGGCTCGCGACTCGCGCCCGCGCCGGGCGGTGGCGGCGCGGAAGCTTCCCGACTCGAGGAGCGGGCTCCGCGTCCTCGGGTAGGTCGAGGCTTCAGTCGGCGGCATTGGGTCTCACAGCGGTGCTCGCTTGCATTGAGCGCGTTCCCGTAGCGCGGGGGCTTGTCCCCCGCTTGGCGTGTCGAGGCGGGGCACAAGGCCCCGCGCTACAGAATGTGCGACCGCGGGATCATCTCAACCGGTCCGCGCCATCGGTCGAGGTCCGGACTGGGTTTACTGCCCGGGCGGCTTGACGAGGTGCACGTCCTTCGGCAGCTCCAGGTCGAAGACGTCGTCCTTGAGGCCCACGTTGCGCCGGAGCTTCTGGAACTCGACCTCGTTCACGTTGCCGCTACCGTCGACCACCCGCGTGTCGGTGACCTCTCCCGAGTCGCTCACCGTGAGCACCACCCGGTCCACGCGCGCGTCGGGCTTCCTCGGCGTGAGGACGAGCCGATCGGCCGCCTCCGCGGAGAGCTCGAACTCCCGCGCCAGCTTGCCCTTGCCGAGGAGGAACGTCACGGCGGCGCTCATCGCGCTCGCGTCGAAGTGCTCGTCGACGAACGCCTGGTTCTCCTCGGGCTCGTATTGCACGAGGCGCGCGCCGTTCACCACGATGGTCTTCTTCGAGGGGTCGAGGTAGTCCCAGCGAAGCTTGCCCGGCTTCTTCACGCGCAGGGTCCCGCGCGAGGTCTGGCTACGGCCCGCCGCGGAGTAGGTGTAGGTCTGTACGAAGTTGGCCGCGAAGTCCTTGGTCTTCTCGTAGTAAGCCTGCACCTTCCCCGCGAGCACCGGTGCTTCCGGCGCGGCTGCCGTCGAGGCGAGAGCGAGGGTGAGCGCGGCGGCGATCATGGAGGTTCTTATATCCGACGTACGCAGGCGCGGGCTCATTCAACGCAGGTAGAGGGTCCCATGGCGACGCTCGAGTTCTTCTACGACTTCGTCTCGCCCTATTCGTACCTCGCCGCGACGCGCGTCGAGGAGGTTGCCCGCCGGACCGGCGCGGAGCTGCGCTGGCGCCCGTTCCTGCTCGGCGGCGTGCTCAAGGCAGCGGACAACAAGGCCCCGGCGGACACCCCCGCCAAGTATCGACACCTCAAGGTGGACGTGGGGCGCTGGGCGGGGCGCCTCGGCGTCCCCCTCGCCTTCCCCGAGAAGCACCCGTTCTCGACGGTGCTCGCCATGCGCTGCGCGCTCGCCGCCGAGGCGCGAGGCAAGGTCGTGCCGTTCACGCATGCCGCTTTCCACGCCGCCTGGGTCGAGGGGCGCGACCTCACTTCCCCGGAGGTCCTCTCCGCTCTCGCGACCTCGGTCGGCCTCGAGGGCGCCCTGGTCGCTGCCGCGACCGAGTACAAGGCGGCGCTGGTCGCTCAGACGGAGGAGGCGGTCCGCCGCGGCGCCTTCGGCGCGCCCACCTTCTTCGTGGGCGAGGAGATGTTCGTCGGCAACGACCGGCTCGACTTCGTGGAGCAGGCGCTCCGCGCGGGCTGAGAGGGTTGCCCAGAACACCGGTCCCGCCACCGCGCTTGATCTCCCGGCGGCTCTGGGCGATCCTCCGCCGCCTCGATGCGCAAGCTCATCGCGCCCGCGGCGCTCACCGCGCTTGCCCTTCTCGGCCTCGCTCACTGCGGCTCGCCCTGCCAGGATCTCGCCGAGCGCATCTGCAACTGCCAGCCGGCGGGCCCGCTCCGCGACAACTGCAAGTCGTCGGTGAAGACGCAGATCGGCTCGACGCAGCCGAGCGGCGCGGATCAGAGCTTCTGCGCCGAGAAGCTCAAGGACTGCCCGGACCCCGACTCCACACCGTCGCAGTGCCAGGTGCTCCAGACGCCGAAAGGCAAGGAAGACTGCGGGCTCGCTTCCCCGTAGACAGACGGCGGAGTGCCGGACGCTGGGACTCCCTGATAGCGCTTCCCACTTGGCCTGAGAGCCTGTGAATCTATCCCCTCCCGTCGCCGCGACGGCCGATCTGCGGCGCCGGGCATCGTTGCAAGCCCTCGCAGTAGCACGAACTACAGCTTCGGGCTTGCGCCTCGCGCGGCTTGCAGCTAGGCCGTCTGGC
>JBGQLS010000175.1:0-11209 GCA_041500205.1 Anaeromyxobacteraceae bacterium
GCCTTCAGGACGTGCTCCGGCTGAAGCCGTCCCGTGCAAGGCAGGAGGATCTGCTTGACCGACACGGGCCATTGAAAGTCCGGGACATCCGGCGGCGGCCGGGCGGCTGATGTCGGCACACGGCCCGGGCGGGCGCAGTTCGCGCACACGAAGACCGTCGCCGCCGCGAGGGGTCGAGCGCCGGAATTCCCACGGGTTACGTCCGAGCGAAGTTCGGTCATCGCGGTCATCGATGTGGCGTTGTGGGGAAAGATCCTCGTGGGGAAAAAGTAGGATAGCAAATTCGACTGTTAGCACAGCAAGTATTTGTATGGACTCCGCCGTTTCAGCGTTGCTTATAGTAAACAGTGCCGACGACTGCAGATAACTGCCGTTATTTCATGGGACTAGACCGCTCTCAGACGGTGGGTCACGCCACGATGGTGATTCACCAATCGGCTTGCCGACGAATTAAGACACCCTTATATTGAGCCATGCCGGTCGTGTTCGATGGCCTCAAGCTGTTCGTCGATATTGCCGTCTCGCGGAGCGTCAGCCGGGCGGCGTTGATGAACGGCGTGAGCCAGTCCGCGGTCAGCCAGCAGTTGCAGGAGACGGAACGTCTTCTCGGAGTCTGGCTGCTGGACCGGAGCACACGCCCGCTCGAGCTGACCGAGGCCGGCCGCCTTTACTATGAGTTCTGTCAGGCCGTCCTCCGCCGCAAGCAGAGGTTCGACGACGCGCTCGCCAAGCTCCGGGGGCAAGTGCAGAACGGGGTGAGGGTCGCCGCGATCTACTCCGTGGGAATGCTGGACATGTCACGCTTCGAGAAGGAGCTGTCTCGCTGGATGCCCGAAGCCGAGCTCCAGGTCGAGTACCTTCGTCCGGAGAAGGTGCACGAGGCGGTCCTGGCGGACCGGGCCGACCTGGGCCTGGTGAGCTATCCCCAGTCCGACAAGGAGATCGCGGCGATCCCTTGGCGCAAGGAGCAGATGATGGTGGTGGCGGCGCCTGCGCACCCTCTCGCATCGAGGGTCGTCTTGAAGCCAGCTGACCTGTCGCAGCAGGACTTCGTGGCCTTCGACGACGACCTGCGCGTCGGCTGGGAAGTGAAGCGGTACCTGCGCGAGAGCGGCGCCCGGGTGAACTTCGTGATGCACTTCGACAACGTGCAGACGATGAAGGAGGCTGTCACGCTGGGTACCAGCATCAGCATCCTTCCGGTGCGTGTTCTGCGCAACGATCTGGAACAAGGGCGCCTGGTCGCGATCCCGCTCGAGGGTTGCGCGCTGGTGCACCCGCTCGGCGTCATCCACCGGCGCCGAAAGAAGTTCAACCGGGCGACGCAGGCCTTCCTGGAGGTGTTGTGGAAGGACGCCGCTTCGGAGTCCGAGACGCGCCCAGGGCCGCCGGAACCGGTGAGTCGTCCCCTGGGCGAGGAAGACCAGGACGGCTCTTCGGAGTAGACCGGCGGGATCGACCTGTCGAACGGCATGATCATGGCGCTGTCGTCCGTGCTCATGACGGGCCTCGCCGCGAACTCCGGCATGAACCCCCTCCTGGCCATCCTCGTCGGGCTCGCGGTGTGCGTCGCCTTCGGCGTGCTGAACGGCTGGCTCACCACCGCCATCGGGCTCCCGTCGTTCATCGTCACGCTGGGCACCTTCAACATCGCGTACGCCCTGGTGCGCATCTACACGACCGCCACCATCACCAGCGTCCCGGATCCGATGCTCTTCTTCGGGGAGACCTTCGGCATCGGGAGCACCCAGATCTCGTACGGATCGATCCTCATGCTGGCGCTGTTCGTCGTCGCCGGGTTCGTGCTGAGCTCGACGCGGGCCGGGCGGGCCTACCGGCCGAGATCCCCGACGGAGGCCGTCCGGCGGGGCATCGCGCTGGTCAACGAGGACCGGAAGGCCCACGGGCTCTTCCTGAAGCTGAACGTCACCACCAACACCACCATCTCCGCCCTCAAGTGGCTGTGCAAGGCGGGAATCATCCAGCGCGCGAAGGAGAAGACCCTCGTACAGAGGATGATCAAGGACCTCCGGATCAAGACGCCGAACGCCGATCGTGGGCGAGCTGGCGCGCGCCGAGGCGAGCGAGGAGGCGATCATGAGGTACGCCGTCGGCGGCGAGCTGGCCCAGGCGTGAGCCGCGGGCATTTCAAGTAGGTTGCGCCATCAGGCCCCGGCGTAGGCGCGCCGCAGACCGGCGATGTCGAGCTTCCTCATTCCGAGCATCGCCTCCATCACGCGCCGGGCGCGGCTTCGGTCGGTGTCCTTCATCATCTCGCCGAGCACGGTCGGTACGATCTGCCAGGAGAGGCCGTAGCGGTCCTTGAGCCAGCCGCACTGTTCGATGGTGCCACCGGCCGACAGCGCGTCCCAGAGTCGATCGACCTCGGCCTGGTCGGTGCAGTTCACGAGGAACGAGATGGCGTGATTGAACGGGTCGAGGGGCCCGGCGTTGATCGCCATGAACTGCTGACCGGCCAGCGTGAATTCGACGACCTGAACCGACCCGGCGGGGCCGCTCGGGGTGTCGGCCGGGATGGGGGTGACGCCATCGACGCGCGACCCCGGGAACAGGGAAACGTAGAAGTTCGCCGCTTCGACCGCCTTGTCGGCGAACCACAGGTGGGGAGTGATCTTCGAAGGGGTCAATGTGGCCATGGGAACTCCTTGGTTCACGTTGCGAGGGGCGATGCCGTCATGGGCTCCGTCGTGGACGCTTTCACTGTATGGACTGCCGCTGCCGTACGGAATCATCGGTCACCAGCCGCGCGCCGTCTGCGCGGTGGGCCGCTCGCCCCACAGCCCCCTTGGCCTCCGCTCGAGGGGAGTGCCTTGGAGGTGCGAGTAGACCAGCCACATCTGGTTGTGCCGCGGCGGGGGCATCGCCAGGCGGCGCAGGGGCGCGACGCGGCTCCCGGCGGTCAGCGGGAATCAGGTCTGCCGCCCAAGGGTGCGACGAATCTATCCGCCCGTCGAGATACCCACAAAACGATCCCAATCGAAGGCGACAAGATCTCCCCAGCGTTTGGGCGCTGAACCCGCGAAGTCCCCGATTTGCGATGCGTCGAGCCGTGGTATCCGCATTGCAGACGCGCAGCACAATCAAACAGAGCCGGTCGGGCGCGTGCGCTCGACCCGCCGACGAGGAGGAGGCACGATGCGGACCATCGTATCTGCAGTGCTCATGCTCGTTTCATTGTCCGCGCCCGGCGTGACTCGGGCCCAGGAGAGCTCACTGATGGTGCGATTGCGTCCGGTTTATATCAGTCCGGCCAATCAATCCGACGCGATTCCGGCGCTGTCCGTGCCCAAGGACGCCATCCACGTGAGCAGCAAGGTGATGCCCGAGCTGGACATCACCTACTTCTTCAACCCGTACCTCTCGGCGGAGCTCGTCCTGACCATCCCGCAGGAGCACGAGGTGACCCTCTCCGGCACGAGGATCGGGACGTTCAGCCATCTGCCGCCGACGCTGCTGGTCCAGGCGGGCCTGCCCATCGGGTTCGTACGGCCCTACCTCGGCGCCGGCCTGAACCTCACGCTCATCACGGCCCAGAACATCTCGGTGCCGGGCGTGGGCAAGCTCACTCTGGACGACGCGAGCATCGGGCCCGCGGCGCAGGCGGGCGTCGACTTCCGGCTCGGGAGGAACTGGTCCCTCAACCTCGACGTGAAGTACGCGATGATCGGCGTCGACGTGAAGTCGGGCGGATCCAGGGTGAGCGAGGTACGCGTGAATCCGTGGCTCTTCGGCGGTGGCCTCGCCTACCGGTTCTGATGATTGCGTTGAATCCTCGGAAGGCGCCAATCATCTCCGCGAGCTGTCGGGCATGTCCCGACAGCTCGGCCGCGGTCGGGGAGGAGCAACGGAACCCCCGAGATTGAAACATCAGATCCACGGAAAGTGAAGACCCGGCTCTCATCCGATCTGCTTCAACTCCTCGGCCGAGAAACGCAGCGCTGCCGCGCGGTTCACCAAACGCGTACGTTCGAGAGGGCAGCGAGCTGTGTGTTAGTCGCGTAGTGAACCAGTCTGCCGAACCGGATCACGCCCAGAATCCGACGAGGGCCGGCGAGAACCTGGCCGGTCTGTGGGCGCGCGCGGCTGCTACGTCGCGTACGACTCGAAGAACTTGAGCACCACCACCTTGGTCTTCGGAGAGGCCTGCCGCGCTTCCTTCACCCAGACGTCGAGATTTCCGGGATCACCGAAGAGGCTGCGGAGGTCCTGCGGCGGTTCCGAGAAAGGCTTTTCGAAGTTCGCAATGTCTGCTCGCTGCCACGTGTGCGCGACGAATTCGGGTTGTTCGATCGCCGCGCGTGACCCGGACACGGACGCGAACCCGATTCGTGCCCGCCGTGGTGGGATGGGTCTCTCCCGCGCGGGTGGTCCGCTCGACCACGTCGATGCGTTGCAGCGGCATGCGGCCTTCATGATCGTGGAAGTGCGCGCGACCGCCTCGTCGGGGCCACGGTTCGCTGTTCCAGGCCGGGAACAGTGTCTTGCCAGGGTGCGGGTATCGCGTCGCGCCCACGCTGGTTACGTTCCTGCCCAGGAGAAAACAATGAAGGAAAGAGGCCTGCAGGACGTGATCGCCCCCATCGTCGTGAGCGACGGCGCGGGAGTGAAGCTCAAGCGCAGCATCGCAACGGAACGGCTCGACCACCTCGACCCGTTCTTCCTTTTCGACAACTTCGGGTCGGAGAACGCCGACGACTACATCGCGGGGTTCCCCATGCACCCGCACCGCGGCATCGAGACGATCACCTACATGCTCGACGGCAGCGTCGCCCACCGCGACAGCATCGGTAACTCGGGCGTCATCGGCGCTGGCGACGTGCAATGGATGACCGCCGGGAGCGGCATCCTCCACGAGGAGATGCCCAAGGTCGGCCCGCGCCGGCTCGACGGCTTCCAGGTCTGGGTGAATCTCCCCGCCAAGCTCAAGATGACGAAGCCGCGGTATCAGGACGTCGCCTCGGCCCGGATCCCCGAGGTGGTGCGCCCCGACGGCACGCGCGTTCGCGTCGTCGCGGGTCACATCGACGGCGTCAGCGGCGCCGTGAAGGACATCTTTGCGGACCCGTCGTACCTCGACGTCGCGCTGCCGCCCGGCCAGAGCTTCGAGCAGCCCGTGCCGCGCGGACACACGGCGCTCCTGTACGTCTTCCAGGGAGAGGTGGTGGTCGGCGGGGCAGGGCCGGGCCGCCGCACCGCGATCCGTGCGCCGCACCTCATCGTCCTCGAGGACGGCGACGTCGTGCGGGCCCACGCGACCGATGGCCCCGCGCGATTCCTCCTCCTGTCGGCCCAGCCGCTCAACGAGCCATTCGCGCGCTGGGGCCCGTTCGTCATGAACACCCAGGAGCAGGTGCGGCAGGCACTCCAGGAGCTCCGCGAGGGTACGTTCATCAAGGGATGAGGGCCGGGTTCCTCGTCAGCCGGCCGCGGCGGCGGTCACCCTCGCCTTCAGCAGTTCCAGCACGAGATCCCGGAAGGCCGTCACCTTCTGCGGAACGTGCTTCGCTGCCGGGGTGACGATGTGGAGGTGCCCGGCCGGGCGCTCGAACCGCGGTAGGATCCGCACGAGCCGGCCAGCCACGGCGTCGCTCTCGGCGACGAACGTCGGGAGGAGCCCGATGCCTGCGCCGGAGCGGACGGCGTCGCGGACGAACAGGAGGTCGTCGCAGACGATGCGCGCTGGCCGCCCCGCGGCCGCCTGGCGCGGCCCGGTGACGCGGAGGTTCTGCGGGCCGCCGCGGAAGGCGACCCAGTCGTGCTCGGCGAGCTCGGCTTCGCTGCGCGGCGTGCCGCGACGGGCGAGGTACAGAGGCGACGCGAAGAGGTGGAAGACGACGGGCGCCGCCCGACGCACGATCAGGGTCGAGTCCTCGAGCCTGGCGGCTACCCGAAGAGCGACGTCGAAACCTTCCGCGACGAGGTCCACGATGCGGCCGGTGAGGTGCACGTCGACGGACACCGCCGGATATCGCGCTGTGTAGCGCGTCACCACTTCGGCGAGGAAGAGTTCTCCCAGGTCCACCGGCGCGGTGACCTTGAGCGTTCCGGCCGGCACCTCCTCACGCTCCGGAAGCTCACCCAGTGCCGCCTTCACCGACCGCAGCAGCGGCGTCATCCGGTCGTAGAGCGCCGTGCCGGATGCAGTGAGGGACACCTGGCGCGTCGTGCGGAAGAGGAGCTGCACCCGGAGCTCGTCCTCCAGGCGCGCGATGCCACGGCTCGCGGAGGACTTCGGGATGCCGAGCTCCTTCGCGGCCGCGGAGAAGCTCGTGGTGCGAGCGACGGCCTCGAACACCGTGAGCAGGTTCAGATCCATCGTTCCTCCAGGGGAACGGACATGTGCAGGAGCGATGATTGCGCAGCGGATGCAACAGAGGCAAGTTTCCCGCGACACGAGCAAACGCTCCTCGCCACAAGGAAACCATATGACGAACACATGGGACATCGACGTCGGTCATTCGGCCATCCACTTCTTCGTGCGCCACATGCTGATCTCCAAGGTGCACGGCCGGTTCGCGAAGTGGTCGGGCACGATCCAGCTCGACGAGGAGGACCTCGGCCGGTCCTCCGTCGAGGTCCGGATCGACACAGCCTCCATCGACACGCAGGTGACCGAACGCGACGCGCACCTCCGGTCGGCTGATTTCCTCGACGTCGCGAACTGCCCGCAAATGGTGTTCCGGTCGAAGCGCATCGAGAGGACCGGCGACGCGTATCGCGTGGTGGGCGACCTGGACCTGCACGGCGTCGTGCGCGAGGTGACGCTCGAGGCGGAGTTCGCGGGCACGGCGAAGGACCCCTGGGGGAACGAGCGCGCCGGGTTCTCCGCCAAGGCTTCGCTCGATCGCCGCGAGTTCGGGCTCGTCTGGAACGCGGCCCTCGAGACGGGCGGCGTGCTCGTCGGCGAGAAGGTGGAGATCGCCATCGAGCTCGAGGCCGTGAAGAAGGTCGCTGCATCGACCGTGGCCGCGTGACCACCTCGGCAGCACTCTCGTTGGGAAGCGGACCTGCGCCGGCTCCTCGTCGCGCGGGGGCCGGCGACTGGTCCTCGGTGAGAAGCACGCAACAGGCGCGGCAGCGTTGAGGAATGCTGCGGTCACAGGCCCTTCGAGGCTTGGCCGCCTGCTCCTCTTGGCTCGCGGGATGAGGGGAGATGAAAGAGACGAGGGTCGCTGACCATGGCCAGCACACTCCTGAGTGCCAGCGGGCGTCGCGCGCGAACAGCGCCGGGCCGGGCTGGTCGCGCCGCATCACGCTCGGGTATCTTGCCGTTCCCATGAGCATGAGAAGACGCCGCTCGCTCGCCGCGCTCCTCGCAGTCGGGCTGTCCCCGGCGCTCGCCGAGGAGCCGAGGCCCGCCTGGCGCGCGCCTGCGCCCGCCGGGTCGAGCGGGGATACCGCCCCGGCGATGACGGTCGGGGTGCTCGCCGGGTCCTCCGCCTGGACCGGCTCGGACGGCGGGGTGGGGACCGCTGCCCGGTTCGTGAGCCCGTTCGGAGTGGCTACCGATGGCCGTCAACTGTACGTGACGGACGCCGACGACTACACGGTCCGTCGAATCTCGCTGGCGACGCGCCGGGTGACCACGCTCGCCGGCAAGGGCGGCGTGCGCGGGACTGAGGACGGCGCTCGCGATCGGGCCAGGTTCTACTGGCCGCGGGGCATCGCCGTGCACGGGGGCAACCTGTACGTGACGGACTCGGGAAGCGACACCGTCCGGAAGGTGGTCATCGCCACCGGCGCCGTGTCGACGGTGGCGGGCTCGGCGCTCCACCCGGGCAAGGCCGACGGCGTCGGGGCCGCGGCCAGCTTCAACGTCCCCACCGGCATCGCGACCGATGGCGTCCACGCCTACGTCGCGGACACCGAGAACGACAGCATCCGAAAGATCGAGCTCGCCAGCGGGGCCGTGACCACGGTCGCTTTTTCGGCGCCGCTCGATCACCCCCGCCACGTCGCGCTCCACGGGTCGGACCTGTACGTCACCGACGCGAACGTCCTGCGCGTCCTCTCCCTCGAGACCGGCGCGGTCCGCGAGATCGCGCTGCCTGACAGGAGCTACGACCTGCGCGCCCTCGCCGTGGACAAAGGCGACCTGCTCGTGGCCCACAACGACGCGGTGTGGAGGATCGACCCGGGGGGCGGCGACGCCGTCCGCCTGGCCCGCCTCACCCGGGAGCCTGGCTGGTATCACCCCCTGCCGGCCGGGATCGCCACCGACGGGACCCGCGTGTACCTCGCGGACCTCGATCACCACGTCGTCCGCGTGCTGCAGCGGGAGAGCCCATGAACGGCATTGCCCGCGCCTTCATCATCATCCTCCTCCTCCTGGCCATCCTCGCGCTGCTCGCCGCCGCCGGTGCGTTCTTCGTGTACAAGCTCTCGCGCGGCGCCGAGGAGGCGAGCGCCTTCATGAAGGACCTGCACAACCGCGAGATGAGCGCCGCGTTCGAGCCCTCCACCGAGCAGCTGAGCGAGCTCTGTCGCCGGGAGGATCTCGGCCGCCGCCACAAAGCGATCTCCTTCGGCGCCCCGCTCCGGTTCACCCGCGAGATCCGACGGACGGACACGGAGCTGGTCCTGACCGCGACGCTTCTCGACCAGGGCGAGACGTGCTCGGGGAGGTACGCGGTGACGGGCAAGCTCGACACCGAGACGGCGGGTGACTACGGCAGCATGCCCTCCACGATCTACAAGGTCCGGTTCGAGAGGATCCGGCTCCTAGAGCGGCTCTTACCGCCGAAGGCCGAGCCCGGGACGACGCCGATCTTCCCCGGACAGTGGACGGCGCGGCACATCGCACCGGGCGCGCTGGAGGCGCTCGACGACACCTATCTCGTTGAGCTGCCGGCCGAGCAGCTCGTGTTCATGACCTTCGACCCCAACCCCTACGCCTTCGTCTACCACCGGTCCTACGAGGACTACCGGATGGCGTCCCGCACGGTCGCGAAGCGCACCATCGGAAGAAAGGAGATCGGGCTCCTCGCGCCGCCGCAGAAGTTTCCGTTCAAGCTGGAGGTGGTCCACGACGGCGCGCCCATCGAGGTCTTCTGGGGGGTCTACAGCGAGTGGGGTGAGCCCTATTTCGTCACCACCACCGCCGGCCTCTATCGACTGCGGGTGCGCTACGGTGAGCGCTCGCCGAAGGGCGTCCCCGACAAGTACACCTTCCAGCTGATGTGGGGGGAATGGACCGGGGAGACCAACGGCGAGCGGGATCCCGAGGTCGTCTTTACCGGGGGAACGCCATCCCCCGCGGACGCGGGCGCCGCCCCTCCCAACTGACCGCGGCGGTGTCCGCCCGGGGTCTCGGCAGGTGGTGCCTCCTCCTTTTGCCAGGGTGGATCGTACCGGCAGCTCGCGAGTTCGAGGTACCCGAACCGTTCCTCGCGAGCGATGATGCCTTACCGGATTCGGCTCATCATCTTCTGCGGGGCTGGCAGGTCACTCGTTCGGACCAAGACTGACGCAAGGACCCGAGCTCGGCGGGGTGGTGGAGCTACCTGAGGTCGGCGGGCTGCACCATCGATACGAGCGCGGCGCGGCGTGAGGCCTTAGGCACACCCGTTTCTGCTAGGCGCGTTCGATTCCCGTTCGGGCGGCCAAAGTCAGAGGTAGATTGCAGCATGGGCTACGAGGTGGACTTCGCGAACGTGTCGACCGTCGGGCTCGAGTCGTCGCCGGTGGCGCCCGCGCTCGCGGGCTTGCGCGCCAACGAGGCCCGCTACTTCAAGAACAAGTACGACCACGTCTTCGTCGTCGAGCCGGCCAGCAAGGCGAAGAAGACCATCGCGTGGGTGCACCGCATCTTGAAGGAGGAGCGCGACCTCGTCATCCAGTCCCGCCCGCTCGAGGCGACGGAGTTTCAGGTCGAGAACATCCGCTGGGCGTACGTGTTCTACGAGAGCGGGTTGTCGATCAACGTGCTGTACACGCTCGACGACAAGAAGAAGCGAGCCGTCGGCTTCAAGCTCTCCGACGGGATGGAGGTCCCGTCCGAGCTCGCGTCGCGCTTCAAGTTCGCGAAGCAGAAGTCGAAGCTCGCAGGCACGATCCGCGGCTCGTTCTTCGTGATCAAAGGAGAGTACTGAAGAGATGTTGGCACCACGGACCGACCGACGAGCAGGCGACTCGAGGCATCCCCTGGAGACGGCCGAGATGCCTCCTGTCGTCATGCCGCTCGTGGCAGCATCCCCCGGCCCGGTCACTGCTCCGTGATCTCGGGCTCGACGAGCTGCGCAAGCACCGTCAGCGACTCTTGCCAGCCGAGGTAACAGGCCTCGGTCGAAATTGCGCTGGGAATGCCCTCTTGCACGACCGTCAGCTCCGTGCGGACAGACACCTTCTTCAGAGAAACAGTTGTCTGCATCTGACCGGCCAGGTTCGGGTCGTAGAACTTGTCGGTTTGGCGAATGCGCTCGTTGGGCACGATCTCGAGGAACTCACCACCGAAAGAATGGCTGTTCCCCGTCGTGAAGTTCGTGAAGGACATCTTGTATGTGCCACCGACCTCGGCCTTGATGTGATGGACCTCGCCAGTGAAGCCGTGTGGCGGCAGCCATTTTGACCATCGCGTCGGGGTCGAGGAAGGCTCGATAGACCCTCTGGGTGGTGCACGAAGGACCCGATGAAGTTTGCCGGTGTTCTCAGCCATGGTGGTCATCACTGTGGCGGCTTCATGGCGTACGTCGGCTCGTGGAAGCAGGAGGCTTTCGAACGGCAGTCCCCCGGCAGCGGGCGCGAGTGGTTCTGCGCACACCTGGACGCCGACGAGCCCGGCGATGACATGTGGGAGTGGCTGGCGGCCGACATCGGGTGGTCGTACGTCTATCGGTGCGGCGCGTGCGGCGAGCACCGTGTGTTCGTCGACAGCGACTGACCGGCGGGAATCGGAACGCTCTTTGCGCCATCTCCCTCTCAGCAACACATGCAGCTCGACCGCAATCCCACCAGGCGGACGTCGGTTCGTCAGCGAACCGGATCACAGCCTGAGCGCCTTCCTTCGCGCAGCGTCGACCTTCTCCTTCGGCGCCCGATCTTGGCTGCTCGACTTGAGCCCGAGCCGCTTGCCGGTGATCTCCTGGATGCCGACGAGGATCATCTCGAGGGCGAAGTAGTCACGCTCGGATCGGATCGCCTGCTTGAGATGGCCGAGTGACCTCTTCGCGGTCGCCTCGTCTGCGAAGAA
>JBGQLS010000176.1:0-11185 GCA_041500205.1 Anaeromyxobacteraceae bacterium
ATCCTCCCAGACCGCGGCGGAGAAACCCTCCGGCCGCACCGGTGGCGGCAGGGCCGGGGGCGCCGGCGGGGAAGGGAGAAACGCCTGCGGGGGAGAGAGAGACACCTGCGGGGCTTCAGCAGGCGGATCCATGGGAACGGGGGGGGCGCTCGCGACCGTAGTTCCCGAGAAAGGCTTGGTGGCGACGAACACGGCCACCAGCGCCGCAGCGCCGATCAGGATGACTCCAGCAGCCACGAACCACAGGGATCGGCTCAAGAGATCCTCCCGAAAGCAGGGGCGGGTGGTGCGCGTCGTCCGGCCCCTCTGAATACCTTCCCTCCGCCCGGCGATATCCGTCAACGCCCAAGGAGCCGCGGCGAAGGAGAGCCAGCAGGTGAAAGAGCGGGTGAGGAAGGGATTTGTCCCTTCCTCACCCCCGGACTACTCACTTCCGCTCGACTACTGGCCGAACCCGGTCAGCGGGACGGTCTGCGAGGGGGCGCCGCCGTTGACCCGGACGGTCACCGTCGCGTTCTTCTGGCCTGCGGGGGCCGCAGGCCGGAACCGCACTGTGGCCGCGCAGCTCGCGCCTGGCGCCAGGCTCGCGCTGCAGGTTTCGCTGGGGATGCTGAAGTTGCCGGAGCCAGCGATGCTGAACGGGTTCCCCGGGAGGGGGAGCGTCAGGGTGCTGGTGTTGGTCAACGTCAGCAGCTGGGTGTTGATCGAGCCCCGCGGCAGCGGAGCGGTAGCCGAGCCGAAGGTCATCGAGCTCGGAACCACGCTGAAGCCGGGGACGAGGACGTTGCCGGTCAGCGACACCGTCTGCGCCGTGGCCGGAGCCGCGGCGTTGACGGTCAGCGTCGCCAGCTTGGGAGTGGTCGTCGAGGTCGGCCGGAACGTCACGCTGATGGTGCAGGACGCGCCGACGGCCAGGCTACCGCCGCAGGTGGTGGTGCGGGCGAACTGGTTCGGGTTGGTGCCGCCGATGCTGATGCCGTTCAGGTTGGCCTGGACCAAGCCCGTGTTGCTGAGGGTCACCACCTGAGCCGCGCTCGTGGTGTTCAGCGTCGAGCTGAAGGTCAGCGCGTTGAGGCTCACGTTGAGGCCGGGGGCGACGCCGGTGCCGGTGAGGGAGACGATCTGGAGTCCACCAGGATCGTTGGAGGCCACGTTGAGGGAGGCGCTGCGCAGGCCGATGGCGGCGGGGGTGAAGCGGACGCTGATCTGGCAGGTGGAGAGCGAAGCCAGGCTCGCGCCGCAGTTGGTGGTGAAGCTGAAGTCAGCCGCGTTGGTGCCGCTGACGGTGAACGGGCCAACCGCGAGCGCGGTGGCGCCCTGGTTGGTGAGGGTCACCCGGCTCGCGGCGCTGGCGGAGCCGACCTGCTGCGTGCCGAAGGCCAGGACGGTGGTGCTCAGGTTGAGCGCCGTCCCGGTGCCGCTCAGCGCGATCGTCTGCGGGGTCGCAGGAGCGACGGCGCTGACGGTGAGCGTCGAGGTCCTCGCGCCCGCAGCCGCGGGCCTGAAGGTGACGCTGATGGTGCAGCTGGCGCCTGCGGCCAGCGGGCTCACGCAGGTGCTGGTCTGCGCGAACTCGGTGCCCGCGACGGCGATGGTGAAGGACAGAGGCGCGGTTCCAGTGTTGGAGAGCGTCGCGGTCTTGGCGGCGCTGACCGTGTTCACGCCCTGGGGCGCGAAGGTGAGCGACGTCGGGCTGACCGTGGCGATGGGGGCCACGCCGGTACCGGAGAGGCTGAAGGCCAGCGGGGTCGCCGGAGCGGCCGCGCTCACCGTCAGGGTACCGGTCTTCGCGCCCGTTGCGGTGGGCGAGAAGGTCAGCGTGATGTTGCAGGAGGCAGCCTGGGCCAGGGCGCCGGTGCAGGTCGTGGTCTGGCCGAACTCGGCCGCACCGGTGACGGCGACGGTGAGACCGGTCACGTCAGCCGAGCCGGTGTTGGACACGGTGACCGTCTGGCTCCCCGTGGTGCCAACCAGCACATTGCCGAACGGAGCCACCGCCGAGACCGCGAGGCTGGGCGCGATGCCGGCGCCGGTCAGGGAGACCGACAGGGTCGGGTTCGTCGGGTCGTTGGTGGAGATGTTCACGCTGGCCGCCTTGGTTCCCACGGAGGTTGGCTTGAAGGTGACGCTGATGGCGCAGGACGTTCCCGCCGGCAGGCTGGCTGTGCAGGTGCTGGTCTGGGCGAAGTCAGCGGGGTTGCCGCCCACCACGGTGATGCCGAAGATCGCCAGCGGCGAGGTGCTCGGGGCGGTCGGGGTGTTGGAGAGCGTCACCGTCTGGGCGGCGCTCACCGTGCCGACGAGCTGGTTGCCGAAGGCGAGCGAGGTGGGAGCGACACCAGCCTTCGGCAGCGGCCCTGGGAAGGTGGCCACGTTGGACCAGCCGGAGCTGGCCACGTATGGACTCGCGCTGCTGCCCTGGTCGGCGCCGGTATAGGCCAGGCTCGACAGCGACTTCGAGGCCATCACCCGGTAGTAATAGGTGGTTCCGGCCTTGGCGCTGATGTCCGTGAAGGACACGCTCCGGGGGCCGACGCTGGTCTCGCCCTGCGAGAAGCTCGTCGGTGCCGAGAAGAGCGGATCGGTGTCGCGCTGGATGGTCCAGTTCATGGCGCTCTTCGAGTTGTCCGTCCAGGTGAGGCTCACCGGCGGGTCGACGAGCGGATTGGCGCCGGTGCCGACCGCGGCCGCGCCCGAGGGGGTCTCCGGCGCCACCACGAACACCTCGGCGCGGAGCATGTCCTCCTCCTCGTGACCGAGGAGGTGGCAGTGCCACACGTACTCCCAGCCGAAATTGGTCATGGTGTTGCTGACCGTGATCGGGTTGTTGTGGACGTCGACGCCAGTGAACTGCGACGCGCCAGAGCAGCCTGCCGAGCCGGCAACGCAGCGATCCACGTCCAGCGGACGCCACTTGTCAGGGATCGCCCAGGGCAGGGTCTGCCGGACGGGCTGGGCGGCGATGAAGATGTCCTCGAGCGGATTCATCCGCACCGATTCCTTCCAGCCGAGCTCGTTGGCATCCGGGGCGCGGATCTGCCCGTCCCAGCCGACGCGATTCAGGATCTGGACGTTGAGCAGGTGGAAGTGGATGGTGTGGGTGTCGACGCCGTTGTGGGTGACGCGCCAGATCTGCGGCTGGTTGTCGGTGATGAACTCGGTCGTCGGGTCGAAGTTGGCGAACGGGATGGTGGTCTGGTTCAGCCAGTTGGTGAACGGGACCTCCATGGCGAGGAGCGAGTTCATCCGGCCGTAGTCGGTCGAGAACAGCTCGTGGAGCGCCTTGCTCTGGACCGGCACCGAGACCTGCGTGGCCGAGCCCACCGGGGTGAAGGTGAGGGACCCGAACTGGGTGATGGGCACGTAGGTGTTGGTGTAGTTCGCGCCGTAGAGGCCGTTGTAGGCCGCCTCGGGCACGATGGGCTTCAGCTGCGACGCCACGAACCGCTGGTTCATCGCCGTGGTCAGCGCCGCGACGTTGACGGGCGTGACCGCCCCGGTGGCGCTAGCGGCGACGTTGATCTGCATGATGGTGCGGGTGTTCGGGCCGTAGCCGGCATGGACGGTGGGCGAGCCGCCGTTCAGGGTGAAGTCCGGCATGCCGGTGTAGTAGTCCTGCCGGGCGTCGCCGGCCGGGACCGGAGCCGGAGCGTCGTTGTAAAGGATCAGGGTCTTCCCGGCGAAGGCCGAGAAGTCCACGATGACGTCGGCGCGCTCCGCCGGGCCCACGAAGAGACCCTTGGTGGAGACGTTGCCGATCACGATGTTGCGGGGGTTGGCCTCGTAGCCCACCGGCATGGGCGGGATGAGCGCCGGGGCCGGGAGGAGACCCGCCTCGCTGCCGATCTGGATCCACATGGGTCCGGCGGTGGCCGGGTCGGGCACGCCGCCTTGGCGGCCGTTGGTGGGCCAGTCAGCCGGCCAGCACCCGACCGGAAGGCCCGTGACCGCGCTCTTCGGTGCGGTCGGGGTGCAGAGCGGGACCGGCGACGTCGGCAGGTGGAGCGACGCGTCCACCAGCGTCACCTCGGTGCCGCCCTGGGCGCTGGCCAGGAACATGCTGAGGTTGACGTTGCGCTCGTTGGACGCGTTCAGGAACTGGAAGCGGTAGGGCCTCGGCTCGACATTCACCTTGGGATAGGCGACGCCGTTGAGCGTCGGTGTGTCGAAGAAGGATTCGGGCACCAGCGACGGATTGTTGATGGTGGGGCAATCCGTGGCGCCAGTGAGATTGAGCGGGGTGATGGCGGCGATGCTGTTGCAGGGCTGGGTGAGCGGGTGGTCGATGACCGCTCCGTCCCAGCTCACCTCGGTCAGCGTGGTCTGGGCGGGGTGGAACCAGGGGCCGTAGTCCCAGCGGCCGAACGGGTTGGTGTTGCTGAGGTCGGGGTTACCCGGCCACTGGTTCGTCATGTAGACGTGCGGGAACCAGAGCTGGTCCTCGCCGCCCCACTTGGCGACGTCCCAGGTCGGGTCCTGCTGCGCCAGCTGGGCCGCGGGCGGGACGAAGGTGCGGTCCTGGAAGACGAGCGGGATGACGTGCCCGAGGTCGAACGCGGCGCCCAGCGTCCCGGGGGCGCCCGCGGCGGCGAGCGCGTCCTCGTCGGGCGGGTTCACGAGCAGGTAGCCCGCGGCCTCGCCGGCAATGACGTTGAGCCGGGTGATGCCGTACGCATGGTCGTGGTAGAACATGAGCCGGCCGCTCTGCTGGTTGGTGTAGTAGAAGGTCTGCTTGCCGTCGCCCGGGTTGGTCGAGGCGCCCGTCACCAGGCAGGACTGCTGGCCCTGGCAGCTGGAGGTCGGTGGGAGCAGGTTGCCCGACCCGTCGAACCACATGTCGGGCACGTACTCGACGCTGAGGCCCTTCTTGTACGGGCTGGGCTCACCCTTGGGGGTGATCCACTGGTGCTGCGTGCCGTCGCTGATCCACGGGGTGTTGCCGCCGTGGAGGTGGATGGTGGCGCGGTTCTCGCTGTAGCTTCCGCCGTTCGGCCCGAGGGGGCCGAGGCCGACGCCGGAGATGTGCTTGTCGACCGGGATGAAGAGGTTGCCCTCGGCGCCGGGAGGACACGAGGTGGGGGTGCAGCTACCGTCGCCCTTGAAGCCGAGCTCGTTCACGAGCGTCATGCGGACCGGGCGGTCGGTGTAGGCGAGGATGAGGGGCCCGAGGTAGTGGTTCGTCGCCGCGTTCGGGTCGTACGGCGTGAAGCCAGAGTTCGGGTTCTTCTGGTAGTAACCGCGGGTCAGCGCGGCGGTCGGAAGGTCCGTGTGCCAGCGGTGGGTGTAGTCCTTGAGGCCGAGCTCGTAGTAGTCGGCCCCGGGGAAGGTGGTGGTGTCGGGAGAGGCGAGCGGGATGCAGTCCAGGGTGTTCGTGCCGAGAGCGCACAGGCCGGGCAGCGTGTCCACGAACTTGCGGATGCCGCCGGAGACCACGGCGCCGGTGCAGGTCTCGCCGCCGGGGAACTGGTTGATCCCGACCATGAACGGCGGGGCGTAGCCCGGACAGTCACTGTCCTTCTGGCACGTGCCCGCGCTAGCCGAGCAGGTGGCGACCGGGAGCTTGCTGTTGGCGTAGTTGGGGCCGCCGTACATGTCGGGCGTACCGACCTGCGCCATCGCCATTCGGAGCACCGAGATCGCTGCGCCCTTGACGCCGTTCATACTGGCCCCGCCGGCCGGCGTCGCCTTCGGAGCTGGCTTTGCGGCCGGCTTCCCGTCCGGAGTGATCCTTCCGGCGGCCTCGTTCGCCTTGCGGCGCTCCAGCGCCTTGAGCGCGGCCTTGAAGCGGTCCTCGTGCCTCATCCGCCGCATCGGGTTCATCACCGAGCCGTCGCCCTTGGGCGAGGGCACGGGTCCGTCCGGATACTTCGGCTGCGATTGCGCACTGGCCTGCTCGGTTCCCCAGGACATGACGGCCAGCGCCAACGCCAGCCGTATCACCGTCATGAATCGTCGGTCACGCATGCGTCGCTCCTACTGAAATGTGTCGCGGCTCCGGTCTTCAGGACGCGAGAGCTCGCTCGAGCCCACGACGTCCGCTGCCGGCTGACTCGTCCTTCTCCCGCCGACTACCCTCGTTCGATTCGTCGATTCCTTCCGGGCGTCACTGCCCTCGACGACGCGCTCCGGCATTCGCCTACCCGGCGACTAGGCCCCGCAGGCCCCTCCGCCAACTCGTGGCTGGACGGGAAGGTGAGTCGCCAGGGGTGGGGGTGGAATTGGACGGATGGCGCAAAGAGCGCGAACACAATCGTCGATAACCCGCATCGCACAAATCACGCAGACCTGACGTGCGTCAATTTGGAACGTCTGCGGCCACCGCCAGCCTGCAACGACACGCCAGGGCCCGGCGCCCACGTCGGCTGGCGCCCGGGTGCCCCGGCAGCGGACACGCGCCAGCACGATTAGTGATGCCGGCTTGCAGCCCCAGCTGTCGCATGGAGCAACGAGCCTGCCCGCAGGCAGGCACAGTTCGCCGCAGGGGCCGTCAGGCTAACCGGGGAGCGCTACTGCGAGAGACGAGCTTCCACGTCATCTCGGCGAGGAGGCCCCGCCCGGCGGCGCAGGATCCGAGCCCCTGTGCGGACGAGCCGCGGCGGGCGTCGCGCGGATCGTCAGCAGCCGGGCGTAGCTTCCTCCTATCCGAGCTGGACGACCGGAGGTCTGCACTGCGGCGCCCCGGCGGCTGCGGGGCTCGGCGGCAGGAGGAGGTCCTCGAGGAAGAACGCCGACAGCTCCGCCCGTCCGGCGAGTCCCGCCTTTCGGTACAGGGCCAGCGCCTGCTGCCGGGCAGTGCTCTCGCTGGTCTGCCGGGCCTCGGCGATGTCCTTCAGCGAGAGCCCCTTGAGCAGGAGCAGCCCCACCTCGCGCTCGGCGGGCGAGAGGACCCAGGCGTCGAACTGGCGGTCGATGAGGGCGCCAAGCCCTTGGAGGGTTTCGGCCGCCTTGGACCGCCACTCCACCAGATCCGCGCGAGTGGAGTCGAGGGCCACGCTGAGCGCCCGGGCCTGCGCCCGGGAGGCGCGCACCAGCCGCCACATCATCACCAGGCACAGGAACGAGAGCATCGTCCCAACGATCATGCCGATCATGTGATCGAGGGGCTGCCTTGCCCTGATGTCGCTGACCAGATCGGTGACGATGCAGGTCGCGATCAAGAGCACGACGACGGTCGGGGCGGCTGTGCCGGAGAAGTTGATCAGCGGCCCGTCGACCGCTTCACGATCATCAGGGTGTGCCGGCGCCGACAGGCCAGTCCCAACTTCAGCCCTTGTTCCTGGGTCAGTCATTCGGATTAGCAGATAGTAGGGACGGCTCAGCGGAAGGAAAGTCACGTCAGTACGCGACAGGCTGCCGATTCCGGGTTGAAGGAGTTCGAGACCAAACCCGGGAGACAGGAAGAGAAGCCAGCAAGAAAGGCAGGGAAATCCGACGCTTCCCATCCCTGGCCCGCGAGACTCCCTGCAGCGGCCCGGCTCATGTAACTAAACGTGACATAGGCAAGCTGCCCATGCCGGCTGCGCCTCGAAGCGAAGAAGCCCTGTCGGATCCAGGCGCCATCGTCCCTGGCGCGCCCGTTGGCCGCGAAGCTACCCGCCACGTGTCGCTCGGACGAGCGATCTTGAGCGCTTGGTCGAGACTGTCACCGAGTATCGCCGGACCTATGCTCGGCAGCGGTCGGCGTCTCTGCCTGGGGATGGCGGCTCGTCGTTCCAGGTCGGAGCGGAAGAGATCCCCTGAGGAGCTCCCCGTGCGCATCGCTCACTCCCTTCCCAGCTCGCCCCGGACGCGCTCGTAGTCGGCGCGCTCGTCGAGATCGCCGAGCGCCGCGGCAGGCCAAGGCACCATGACCGCCTCCGCCCGATGCCGCCGGACGGCGCGCTTTCCGCAGCCGTCCCCCTCGAGACCTCGCAGCTCTCCGAAGAGCGCTCGGTCGTACAGCATGGGCGGCGCGGCGATGCCGCCGTACTCCGAGACGATGAGCGGCGCCGTGCCACGCCGGTAGCGCTGGACGAGCTCGTCCATCATCGCGACCGTGACGAGCGGCATGTCCGCCAGCGCGACGAGCGCCGCGATCGCCTCCTTCGGGATCGCCGCGATCCCCGCTCCCAGCGATGTGTTCATCCCTCGCGCATGGTGGGGGTTGACGATCGGGCTGCAGGGCACCCCCCCGAGCTCGGCGCGCGCGCGGTCCGCCTCGTGGCCGAGCACGACCAGGACGGGGTCGAGCCCCGCCTCCGCCACGCGTCGGACCACGCGCCGGAGCACGCTCTCTCCCCCGAGCTCCAGGAGCAGCTTGTTCGTGCCCATGCGGACGGACGAGCCGGCCGCGAGGACGACGCCCGCGATCGGGCCAGCCCGGTCCCGGTCAGCCGGCATGGATGGGCCCCTCCTTCGCCCGCAGGTGGCCTGCGGCGCGGCCGGACCACACCGCCAGGAGCTCCGCCACGATGCTCATGGCCACCTGCTCCGGCCCCTCCGCTCCGAGATCGAGCCCCACCGGACCGAAGACACGACCGTCGGATGCCGCACCCGCTTGACGCAGGATCTCCTGCGTGCGCGCTCGCGGCCCGAGGACGCCGAGGTACCGGACCTCGGTGGCGAGGAGCTGGCGCACCCATTCACGGTCCTTCTCCAGGGAGTGCGTCTTCACCACCGCGCAGCTCCGACTGCCGACGGGGAGCGCGGTCGTTCCCTGCTCGGGCCGCAGCTCGAAGCGACGCACCTCGTTCGCGAACCTCCCGGCGGAGAGGAAGGCCGGGCGATGGTCCACGACCGAGACCCGGAGCCCCACCTCGAGCGCGAAGCGCGCCAGCGGCACGGCGTCATCGCCCGCGCCGAAGAGGACGAGGTGCGGCGGAGGAGCGAGCACCTCCGTGAAGACCTGGCGCCCGGCGGCCTCGTGGACGCCGCTTTCCCCTCGTCGCAGGAGGTCGGCGGCGGACGCGGCGATCTTGCCATCCAGCGCGGGCTCTCCCGTCGAGCCGGCTGGCGCGCCACCGAGCCGCGCGACGTGCACGCGGCCCGCGGCGTCGCGGTCGAGCACCGTGGAGACGGCGAACGGCTCGTCGCCGGCGAGCAGCTCCTGGATGCGCTGCGCTGCGTGGAGCCACTCGCGGGTCGCCGCGGGCTGCACGAAGACGTCCACCGAGCCATTGCAGCCGAGGCCGAGTCCAAAGGGGGTCCGGTCGTCCGAACCGGTGTCGTAGTGCAGGAGCCGTGGCGTGCCCTCCCGCAGGACGGCGAGTCCCACCTCGCGCACGTCCGACTCGAGGCAACCCCCGCTCACGCTGCCGCTCGTCCTGCCGTCCTCCTGGACGAGGAACTTCGCGCCCGGGCGCCGATAGGCCGAGCCGCTGATCCGGACCACGGTGGCAACGGCTGACCGCCTGCCCGCAGCTGCCTCGCGGACGGCCAGCGAAAGGATCCCAGCCGTCTCCTGCCAGTGCTTCACGCCGCCCCCAGGGGAACGAAACGGGCTCAGGCGAACCGGCGCGATTCACCGTGCGCTCGGCGCCGACATGCTCCTAATCCCGCCCCGGGCGCGATGCTCAACGCGCCCTCTCCGTGGGCACCCAAGCCGGCCGCTGCGCTGGGGAGCTCCTCGTGCGGTTCGAGCGCGGCATCGGAGCCGCGGGAGGCGGAGCTGGAGCAGGGACGCCGAGGTGACGCGGCGATGCGTGAAGCGCCGGCTCCACGCGAGTCGTCCGCGTCAATTCGTCCTGGGGCCCAACTGGGAATGCGCCTTCTTTTGGCGACGTGCGACGCTACTCACTCAGCTTCGTAAGGTCGTGGGGGGAGAAGTGCATGGCCTGGCGGGGCCGGATGCGCCTAGCTGCCTACCTGGAGACAGCGGCGTCTCGCTGCCCGCGCGGTGGAGCTTGGAGGGCGACATGATCCGCGAGCGAATCGTGGTCCGGCGGCGCACGCTGCCGCTGCGTCAGCGAGTACCCCTCACGGTCGTGCAGCGCGGCGAGCCGGGAGGCTTCGGCGCCGACGAGACGGAGGATCGGCGCACGCCTCTTCGCGGCCTGGGACCGCTCGACTACGTGTGCGGAAGCTGTGGACACCTTCTCGAGCTCGGCGTCACGCTCGGCACCTTCGCCACCGCCCTCTTGGTATGCGGGTGCGGAGCGGTGAACCAGGTACCGGACCACTGCGCTCACGCGTAGCTTCCATCCGCCTGCGGCGCGCCGAGATCTCCCCTGTCCACCGTGGAGAGGAGATCCCGGCTCTCTTCTGTCGTGCACCGCCGGATTCCCGGATGGAACGAGTTGCACCCGGTCCGAGCCCGAAGGAAGCGACTCGGAGCCCGGCCGCCCAGCTGTTCGCCACTGTCGAGACGTGTGCAATTGGACTTCAGGCGGCGCGCTGGCTTCCTGGATCGTCGCCGTGCTCGGTCCCGTCGGGCTGCGCTCGCTCGGGTGCCTTGTCGGGCGGTTCTTCGCGTCGCCGCTGATCTTCACGATAGAGCTCGCTCAGCACGCGTCCGGCTGCGGATTTGGTCTTGTCGCTCATCTCTGGTCTCCTTGGAGCGCCCAACGAGTGCATCTGCCGAGCCAGGTCCGCGGCTCCCGCGTGGGCATCTCCTGTGGTTGCGAATTGGGCTCTCGAATGGTCCACGACACGATAGAGGACGCCAGGGAAGACGTGTTCGTTCCGCAGGGAGCATTCACGTCGAGAACGGGGCTTCTCCGGTGGGGGGCGCCCGGCTGGCCGCACGCTCGACTGGGCTGTCCCGCCCAGGGCGGATGACCTCGCCGAGGAATGGGCAGATTGATCAATTATTGAGCGGGATCGCGCAGCCAGATTGCACCCCATCGCGACGAGCAGGGCCGCCGTCGGACCACCCTTGGCGCGCTATGCTCGTGGCCATGGCCAAGGTCCCCTCCACCCCCGCGACGCGCCTCCTGCGCGAGAGGGGCGTGTCGTATACCGAGCACCTGTACCGATACGAGGAGCACGGCGGCACGCGGGTCTCCGCGCACGAGCTCGGCGTGGACGAGCACGAGGTCGTGAAGACCCTGGTGATGGAGGACGACGGGGGCGCGCCGCTCGTCGTGCTCATGCACGGCGACCGGGAGGTGTCGACCAAGGGGCTCGCGCGCCAGATCGGGCGCCGCTCCGTCCAGATCTGCAGGCCGGAGGTCGCAAACCGGCACAGCGGCTATCAGGTGGGGGGCAC
>JBGQLS010000177.1:0-11065 GCA_041500205.1 Anaeromyxobacteraceae bacterium
GACCACGTCGTGGGCGACGTCCTCGAAGGCTTGTCGGAGAACGTCGCGCCGCTCCTCGGAGGCCCTGTCGCCCGGGCGGAAGAGGATGGCGACGGTCACCGCCGAGCCCGCCCGCTGCTTGATGTTGCTGTCGTAGGCGAGACTCCGGGCGTCCAGATCGTCGCCCGCCACCGTGGCGGGCACGGCTGAGCCGGCCGCCAGGGCAGCGGCCAGGAGGACGGAGATGGCGCGGCTCGCTGTCATCGCAGAAGCGCCAGCGGAGATCGGCCCGCACGGTGCGCGCGGCCTCGGGCAGCGCAGTGACCGGCGCCGAGGAGACCGTCTCCGGTCTCAGATCCGGGTTCGCGATCATCCGCGCGGCCGTCGCTCTCAACTCTTCTGGCGGAAAGAAGTCCACGAAACGCAAGTGAGCGTTCTCGTGGCACCGGCTCGACAGTTGCGGCGCGCGCCGCTAGCCACTCCTGCGCCTGGCGCGAGGTCTTCCCTTCGTAGCTCTCGCCTTCTTGGCTGCAACCCTTTTCCCTGCCGCTCTGATGATTGCGTGAGCGCCGATGATCACGATCTACCCCCAAACCCGAAGAGCGCGCGCTGGGGGAGTTCGCCGTGCTTACCGGCTGAGCATGCAGCACGAGGAAGCGCCTCCGCGCTGGCAGCGAAATGGGGCATCACGAACGCTCCTGCGCCAGGAAGGAGCTGATGGCCGCAGCCACTTCCTCCGGCCGCTCGTTCGCGAAGGCGTGACTCCCACCCGCCACGGTAACCACGCGAGCGTCGGGGATTCGCTCCGTGAGGAGCTGGGCCACGGAGAGCGGGCTCACCGGATCCGAGTCGCTCCACAGGAGCAGCGTTCGAGCCTGGATCTCGGAGAGGCGGTCGGTGAGGTCAGTCCGATCCTCCACGAACCAGCCCGGTACGTCGGGTAGGGCGGCTCGGTACTCCGGCCGCCAGTCGTATCCTCCCAGCCGCGCCACATCCATACCTCCGGAGGTGGCGACCAGGACGAGGCGTGCGACGCGCGCCGGGTGCTCCAGCGCGAGCCTGACGGCGAGGACTCCGCCCATCGACTGAGCGATGATGTGGCTCGCTCCCGGCGCGAGTCGCTCCACGAACCAGCCGAAGAGATCGTCCAGCGAATGGATTCGCGGATCGACAGGGAGGCCGCCGAAGCCAGGCCAGCCCAGGAGGCGGACGGGACCGAGATCCGCGACCCGGTCGGCCACTGGCTGCCAGAACGAGGCGCTTCCGCCTGCGCCGGGGAGGAACACGAGAGGCGTCATCGCGTCAGCGCCGAACCAGGGCGTGTAGGAGAGCGAGAGCACCGGCTTCACGCTAAACGCAGTCCAGCAGGGAGACGCCGAGGGGAGCCCCATGGAGAAGGTGAATATCGCGGAGAAGCTGGCACTCTTCAATGACTGCTGGAACCCGAGAATCGTGGCCGAGCTGAACGGTCAGCACGTGAAGGTCGTGAAGTTGAAGGGCCCGTTCGTATGGCACCAGCACGCGGGCGAGGACGAGATGTTCCTCGTGGTCCAAGGTAGTCTTCGGATGGAGTTCCGGGACCGAGCAGTCGAACTCGGCGAGGGGGAGTTCATCGTGGTCCCACGGGGCGTGGAGCACCGGCCCGTCGCCGAGGCGGAAGTCGCCGTCCTGCTGTTCGAGCCCGCCAACACGCTCAACACCGGCAACGTTCGGGACGAGCGCACGGTCGCCGAGCCCGAGCGCATCTGAGGGCGCCCCGGGACACCTTTTCAGCAAGGACAACACGCTCACGGATGGTATGCGCTGCATCCGCGAGTGCCTGGCGCGGTGCGCGCGTGCTAGCATTCCCGGCATGTCGAAGATGTGGTGGTTAGCCTTCGGCGCCGTCGCTGCGATCCTCCTCTGCCTCTTCTACTTCGGCGGCGTCTGGACAGCAGCGCTCCTGGTGGTAGTGGTTGTCGTAGGCTTCCTTGGCTGGAAGTTCGTGGCTCCGCTCTTCGGCCCCGGTATCGAGCAGAGCGCGGCGAAGAGGAAGGCGGGCGAGGAAGAAGCCAGGGGCAAGCTAGCGTCCAGGGAGTGACTACACCGACATCTGCGTGCAGTGCCTGGCGACTGGTCAACCGGGTCCTCTGGCAGCGCGAAGGGTACGGTGCGGCATTCAAACGCTCGCGAGCACGGCGACCGGGACCGTCCAGCCCAGGCCCCGGAGGACGTCGAGTGTCACCGAAGCACCCGTAGCTCGAGAACCCGACCTCGCCAGTAGGTGAATGGTCCCTCGGGCAGGTGCCAGGTCGCCTCGGCCGCGGTCGGCACCCGCAGGCCGTCGAGCACTTGGTGCTCCCGGAACGCTCCCGACCAGGCGGTGTCCACGACCGACTTGCCGACCACGCGCGGTCGGCTCTCCGCAGTGCCTCCGAGAACGCGCCCCGCAGCGTCGACCTCGAACTCGAAAGTCGCCCGAGTCTTGCCGTCGTCGAAGGTGGCGCGGAGCTTGTCTGCCGCCGTAGCCTCCCAGACGAAGCCCGGCCCCTCGCGGAAGGCGAACGGCCGCCAGGGAAGCTCCGAGAGGCCACGCAGGGCCTCGCCCTTGTCTGCCTCCGGTCCGCGCGACCGCGCGACCGGAATGATGCCGAAGAGCCTGGCCGTCAGCGACCCACTGCCGTTCTGGAACGCGTCGACGACACGGGCGCTCACGAACGGCGCCATGCGTACCCGTGCATGCCATCGGAAGTCGATGCCCTTCCCCTCGAACCACTCCTCCGCCTCGAAGCGCAGCCAGGGACGGTCCGGAGCGAACCGCATCTCACCCTCTTGCCGCAACCAGGTACCCCGGCACTCGACCGGGCCGTCGGGCATCGCGAAGCGCCGAATGCGTTTGAGTAGACCAGGAGCCTGCTCAGGCATGGGCGCCCCTCCCCACTTGAGCATACAGGTCCTGAGCCAGGGCTGGAGTCAAACCACCAGTCGACTGCAACCGCGTCGAGCCGTGAAACTGCTGGAGCGGGGTCGGGAAGTACCTGCTACTCGGGAAGGTCGCTGTCCTCCATCTTGCTTCTGAACCACCGCTGTCGTGCCAGGGTCCACGTCGCGCTGAAGCCTTGCTGGCTGGGCGGCGCTTACACTTGATGAGTGTCTCCCGGCCGTGAAGCTGCCGGAGCGGGCCGCCGTACTCGATGAAACGCACGATGCGGAGCGCTTGACGCCATCCAGGAGCGAGCCACCTCTTCCGACCGGAAGAGGAGGATGCGGCTTCAGGTAAAGACGATGTCGTCCCACCACTGCCAGGCTGGCCGCGGCGACGAGATGACCCCATCTTTCTCGACCAGGTCGCCATCGACCACGGTCAGGACCCTGCCCTCGCGACCTGGGCCACCTTGGTCGACGATTCTGGCCTCCTGAAGGCCGAGAAGCTGCACCAGGGCCAGGGAGTCCCAGGCGCAGTTGACGTCCCAGGACCGGCCACCCGACTCGACGCGGTAGCGGTGGGGATGTTGGAGAACGGCAGGGCCATCCGAACCTCGCGCGTCACTGCGTCGAGGACGAGGGCGTGGGCGGCATGCAGTCGTTCGAGACCCTCGCGGACCTCGTCCACGCCGACCCCGAGCGTCGCCGCCAGCGAGGAGGCTCCAGGGGCGCGGGCGCCTCGCGCCAACGCCGAGTAGACGCGCTGCCGTAGCTCTTGGTCGGGGCTGCGCGAGGTCACCTCGCACATGATAGCCGCGGCGAGAGCCAACAACGACATGCGCCTCACGTGGCCCGCTGGCCAGGGTGAGGATGACCCCTTCGGCAGGACGGTCCGGATTGGTTCAATCCTCGGGCGGGAGGCAGCAGACATCGCACAACGAGTACAACATGTCCAAACTTCGCACACCTCCCGAGCAACACCCTGCGGGGCGTGCGGGGGATGCGCGGGGGCCCCGCCTCAGCGTGGCTGGCGGCGGTTCCGCGAGCGGGCGATCGACGGCGCCGGGCCAGTGCCGTCCGGCTCGATCCCCTCCTGGATCAGCTGGAGCGCCTCGGCCGGCTCGTCGGCGTACTTGAAGAGCGCCAGGTCCTCTGGCGAGATTGTGCCATGGCGCACCAGCGCCTCGACGTCGAGCACCTCCTCCCAGAAGGACCGGCCGAAGAGGATGACCGGGATGCGGCGATCCAGCTTGCGGGTCTGCGCCAGGGTGAGGATCTCGAACAGCTCGTCCAGCGTGCCGAAGCCGCCGGGAAAGGCCACCATGGCCCGCGCCAGGTGTGCGAACCACAGCTTGCGCATGAAGAAGTAGTGGAACTCCAGGCTGAGCCGGTGGGTGGCATAGGGGTTGGGGTGCTGCTCGAAGGGCAGGCTGATGTTCAGCCCGATCGAGAGTCCGCCCGCCTCCGAGGCCCCGCGGTTGGCCGCCTCCATGATGCCCGGGCCGCCCCCGGAGCAGACCACATAGCGGTGGGAGCCCGGCTGCAGCCCCTTTGACCAGCGGGTCACCAACTCCGCCAGTTCGCGGGCCGCCTGGTAGTAGCGGCCCAGCGGCCCCTCCGGCACGATGCGGGCCGAGCCGAAGAAGACCACGGTGTCCTGGACGCCGGCCTCGCTGAACCGCTCCAGCGGCTGGAGGTACTCGGCGAGGATGCGGAGCGCGCGGCCGTCGTCCCCGTTCACGAAGGCCGGGTCGAGGTAGGCGAGCGGCGGCGAGGGAACGCACGGCGGCTCGGCGGGCGGAGTGGTTGGCTCGGTCGGGCTCATCCATGTCTCCCTTAGACGCGGGCGAAGTCGATGAAGCCGCGGGCCACGTCGGCCCGGGCCAGCCGCACCCTCGCCCGCTGCCCGACTTTGAGCCCGCGGTCGTTCCGCACGACCTTGCCCTCGACCGGTGGCGCGGTGATGCGGACCCAGGTGCCCTTCTCCGAAGCGCCGGTGACGATGGCATCGAAGGTCTGGCCGGTCCGCCCCTGGAGCAGCATCGCCGCCGCCGACTTGCCTACCTGGCGCTCCACCTTGGCGGCCTCGTCCTCCTGCGCCGTGCAGTGCTCGGCCAGCGCGCGCAGATCCTCGAGGGCGTAAGGCGAGGAGCGGCCCTCAATGGCCGCCTTGAGCAGCCGCTGGGTGACGATGTCGGGATAGCGCCGATTGGGCGCTGTGGAGTGGGTGTAGTCGCGCACCGCCAGACCGAAGTGCCCGGGGGGCGGCTGGCCGGGGACGTCCACGTCGTACTCCCCGGAGCCGATGAGCTTCACCACTGCGAGCGAGAGGTCGGGGAAGCGGAGCGGGTCGGTGCGCTGCTGCTCGGAGAGGAAGGCGTTGAGCGGCCGCGGGTCGGCCTGGGCTGGGAGCGTGAAGTCATGCTCGGCGGCCAAGGCGACCAGCCGCTCCCAGTACTTCGGCACTTTGACCACCCGCCGCATCGTCGCGAAGCCCTTGGCCTCGAGGAAGCGGGCCACCGCGCCGTTGGCGGCGATCATGAAGTCCTCGATGAGCGCCTTGGCTTGGTCCGTGTCGTCAGGGTCGAGGTCTCGCAGCGCGTCGCCGTCGAACACGGCGTGGCTCTGGATGGTCCGGAGCGTCAGCGCGCCCTGGTCGCGCCGCACCGCGCGGAGCGCGTCGGCCACCTGGTCCTGAAGTTTGACCTGCTCGGCTACGCCCGGGAGCTTCGCCATGGCGGGCGGCATCTCCGCCTTCCCGTCGAGCCAGGCGGCCACCGCGCGGTAGGCCAGCTTGCAGCGGTTGCGGACCAGCGCCCGGTAGAAGGCCGCGCCGATGACCTCGCCCCGGGGCGTCACGGTGAGCTCGCTGACCACCGCGAGCCGGTCGACGTCCGGGCCGAGGGAGGTGAGATCGGCGGAGAGCCGCTCGGGCAGCATCGGGTAGACGCGACCCGCCACGTACACCGAGGTGGTGTTGGTCTCGGCGTGCCGGTCGACCGGGGAGCCGCGCGGCACCAGCGCGTCGACGTCGGCGATGCCGATCAGGACCTTGACCGCGCCGCCGGGCAGCTGCTCGGCCACCTCGATCTGGTCCAGGTCCATCGAGTCGTCGTTGTCGATGGACGACCAGAGGAGGCCCCGCAGGTCACGGACGCCGGCACCGTCGCCGCGGGCCGGCTCGGCGGTGCGCGCCTGCTCCAGCGCGGCCGGCGGGAACTCCGGCTCGAGGCCGTGGTCGATCATCGCCTGACGGGCGATGAACTGGAGTGTGCCGCGGTTGGAGCGTGGGTCCCGGGCCGGGCTGGAGCGCGGGTCGAGGGCGGGGCCTTGGCGATCGTTCATGGGCAGCAATGATAGCTGAACAGTGCCCTCTCAGCCTGCAGAGTGCCTTTCAGTTGCAGAGTATCCGATCTCCAGTCCACGGACCGTGGGTAAATGCCCTTCCAGACGTTGACCTGGGCAGCGAACCCGATAGGCGGCCGGCGTCCCTTTGGGCGATCGCCACTCGGAGCCCTCGAGCACGTGGCGCACGGCCGCCGACACGCACTGCCGATCGGTCATCAGCCCTTGATTGAACTCATTCACAGCCGCGAAGTATCCAGCAGCTGGAAGGCCTAGCGGAAAGACAAGCAGGCTCAACACCGTCTGAGCATTCACCGTAAAGACTTCCGCGTACTGCTGAAAAGGCGAGCCCAAGAGCCTAGAAATGACTGCCTTCGCGCGAGCGAGAGGGGGGCCAAAAGACGACCATAGCGCTCAAGAACGATGCTTCCTCGATCTTGGCCGCGTCCCTGCGCCAAGATCCCGGCCGCGCGTTCATGGCGCGATGAGCGCGAGCCGCGGGAAGTAGGTCCGGAACCGGCGCACGTCTCGCGTCAGGAGCTGGTGCCCGGCAACCGCTGCGTGGGCGCCGATGTAGAAGTCCGGGAGCGGCATCAGGTGGCGGCCCCCATGCCGCCGGTAGGCCAGGAAGCTCTTCCCTGCCAGGAAAGCCGCCTCGTAGGGAAGGGGGTCCCGCCGGTAAAGGTCGGCCGGCAGCGCTTCCTCGAGATCCTCGACGCGATCGAAGCCGACCGACACCTCAGCAAAAACGATCGGGTTGATGACGAGGACTGACTGATCGGCGGCACGAGCCAGCGCATGCGACGACCACTCACCCCATGCCGGGTCTTTCGTGGCCACGTCCAGGATGACGTTGCTGTCGACGAGGACCGCCATCAGTCCCCGCGCGTGAGCGCCATTATCTCGTCGGTGCTCATCTTGACGGTCGCCGTGCCGCGAAGTCGGCCGACTGCCACGGCGCCCCTCCCCTCGCGCCGCGGAGTCTTGGCGCGCCGGATGCGGACCCCCTTGCCGTCCAGCTCGAACTCCACCTCGGTGTTCGGGAGGAGCCCCGCCTTCTCGCGGATCTCCACTGGGATGGTCACCTGTCCCTTGCTCGTGATGCGCATGCGGACTCTCCTACTCTTACTTGTAAGAGTAATACGGCTGCGGAGTCGGAGCAACTCGCGTCCCGCAGGCGGTGCGGCGGGCTCGCGATATGCGATTCATCCAGATCCCAGCATCGCCCTGTTCTCGCTTGGCGGCGGGAGGGGAACAGCGGCCGAGGCGGACGGAGCGCTGGGCGTCTGTAACTGGCGCGGCCGTCCCTCGTCTTGGGTATGCACAAGGCCGCCACGGCGGAGCGGCAGACCACGAAAGGCAAGGTCACCTACATGCTCCAGCAGTCCAGACGCCTCGCCGTAGCCGCTCTCGCGGCATTTCTGGCAGCTTGCGGAAGCGGCAGCAACGGCACGATGTCCGTCCACCTCGTCGACGGCCCAGGGTCGGCGGCGTACACCGGCGTCAAGATCGAGGTTCTGGAGGTCTCCATCCACAGCGATGCCAAGGGCTGGATTACGCTCTGTTCGCCCCGCGAGGTGATCGACCTGCTCACGCTCACCCGCGGCGCCGACAAGACGCTCTGCGACGGCGTCGGCCTGCCCGTCGGCCACTACGGCCAGATGCGCCTCCTGCTCGGCGAGCACAACAGCGTCGTCCTTCCAGACGGGAGCGAGGAATCGCTCAAGGTCCCGTCGGGCCAGCAGAGCGGCGTCAAGCTGGACGTGAGTTTCGACGTGGCGCTCAACACCACCAAGGACGTGTTCATCGACTTCGATGCCCACAAGTCGGTGTTCGTACATGAGACAGGCAACGGGAAGTGGATGCTTCGCCCGGTGGTCCGCGCGTACGACAAGGTCGTGACAGGTGCCATTCTCGGCACGCTGACCGATGACCTCTCCCCTGCCCACGCGCTGCCCGGCGTCACCGTGACCGCTCAGGTCGTCGACGCCAGCGGCCCGAACGTCGTCCGCACGACCACGACGGACGCCGCCGGCAAGTACACGCTCGACCTGTTGCCGGTGGACGGCACGTACTACGTCGTGGCGCAGCCTGTGCTGTCGCAGCCCGTCGCTGGGGCGGTGGTCTTCCACGCGGAGGCGAGTGGCACCACCACCATCACCGCCGCCGCGCCGGTGGCAACTCAGAACCTCGCCTTCGCGTCGGCGGGGACGTCGTTCGGGAGCCTCGGCGGCACGGTCCAGCCGCCGCTCGGCGCCAACGAGGCCGACGTTGTGTCGGTGCTTCAGGTCCTCCCCGCGGGCCAGGGCGGCGCGTTGCAGCCGTTCATCGTCCGGCTCGCGGCCGGCAGCTACGTCGCCGGCGTCGAGACCTTCGCCCTCGACGACCTGCCGTTCGGCGACTACAGCCTGGTGGTCACGCGGCAGGGCGAGGACACATCGGGCAACGCGACCTTCACAAGCGCCTCGGCCGTCGCCGTTATCTTCAATGCCAGCACGACGACGCTCGTTCTCGCGGCGCCGTAACGGCTATCAAAGGGTGGGTCCTCGGCGGCCCGGAACGCTTGTCGGTCAAGCGCTCCGGGCCGTGCTTCTGTTGATCGCGGGCCACGGCCCGACGCAGAGGATTGCTTCGAGCACTGCTCCGCTGTCGAGAACCGGCGGCGGGCCGCGGCTCCCAGAGAAGCGTCTCCGTGGTCCTCATGTCTCTCGCCTGAGTTCGAGCGCTTCCGCCGTACCACGGTGCAACGGGTTCGCCTCGCGTCGGTAGCGGGCGAGGGCGGCGGCCGCCCAGCTCGCCGAGGTCGGCGATCCCGCCCTCGTACCGAAGGCGCGCAGGCGCCGAGGTCGGGACGAAGCCGCGGCTTCTGATGTCGTCGGCCGCCTGCGCCATCACTGGCATCATCATGTCGAGAAGGACGAGGTCCGGACGCCGCTCGCGTGCTTGGGCGAGCCCATCCGCGCCGTGGACCACGCCGGCTACCGTGAACCCCTCCATCTCGAAGACCCGGATCAAACGCCGGCCGGATGTCGGCGTCGTCTTCCACGACGAGGACGTGTGCGGGACCGCTGCCCACCCGGGCGCGCACGGCATCAAGAAGCCCACGGCTGTCCATGTCGCTTTCCTTCTCGTCAGCGCAACGCTGCTTGGGCGGCCGCGCGCCCTTGTTCGATGTAGCTATGGCGAAGATCGCCGTTGAAGAAGCCCTTGAACGGATTTCCCTTGAGGTGCTGCGCCGGGCGGATTTCGACGATACCGACGTGGCGGAACGCGGCCGGGTCGCGGTTCGGGTAGAGACCGTGGACCACCTCGTCGCGCGCCGTTCGAGTGAGCCCTCCCGACTCCACTAGACGCTTCAGCGTTTCGATCCAGGCGTTCACTGCTCGTGCCTCTGCTAGATCGCGCGTGAGTCGCTCGTCGATGAGCATTTCCACGAGCCGCAACACGAGGTCGCTTCCGCCGAGCGCGGCCGCATCTTCTCGCTTCAGCGAGAGGTCTGCTGGATCGGCGGCGATCACGTACACGGCGTCGATCTCAGGGTCTTGGTCGATCGCCTCGCCGATGGGCGTGTTGTTCACCACGCCGCCGTCAACACAGGGGCCGACGTCTTGCAGCGCCACCGGCTCGAATGCGAACGGGAAGGCGGCGGATGCGGCAGCGGCCTGGAAGACCCGCTCACGCTTCTCCTTGTCGTCGAGGTCCGCGCCCTCGAACCGTTCGACGTGCTCGAACGACGTCCTCGGCCGAGCCACGCTCCGTATCCTTCCCTTCCTGTCTACGCCGGCCAGTGGCGTGACGACGATTCGGAGCGACACGGGCACCGGGGGCGATGCTACTGCGGTCGGGCACTCCGCCTTGAGGAGCCCGATGATCCGTTTTGTTCCCGAGAGGCCGCGCCCGTGCAGCCAGCTCAAGAGGTCTGGTTCGATGATCCCCCAAACATTCGCCTTCTCTTCCCAGAGATGTGTCAGCTTCTGGGTAGCACCGACTGGATCACCCGCGCGTACGCCGGCAGCGAGCATGGTGGCGTTGAGCGCGCCCGAACTCGTCCCAACGAGTCGACGGATCGGAGTACCCTTGGCGGTCAGCTTCTCGGTCAAGACAGCGAGGGCGCCAGCCGCGAATGCTCCCTTCGCAACCGCACCACCGATGACGATCGCCGCGCCGCGTCCCATGGAGTCCTCCCGTCGGTCAGGAGAGTGAGAGGCGCTCAAGGTAGGCCGAGCCACGGTGCGCCGTCCACGAGCCGGCATGGAGCGCTACGATGGGACGAAGCCTTGGTGAACACGGGGCCTTAGCCCAACGAGAGGCCGGCCGGAGCGATGCCCGTGCGTCGGTGGGTCTGCGACGCGATCGTGACGTGTCGGAGCCCGCTGGCTGGTCGGTCTCTGGGGAGTGGTAGCAGTGGTGGGAGTTATCTCTGCCCCGCGCGCGGGCATCCGATCCTGGAACCACCCCTGCGAAGCGAGACGCGAGGCGGTGGAAAGCGGACGCACCGAGGCGCCTCGGAGCCTGTCGGCGTCAGCACTACACACAAGAGCCATAGCCCCGCTTTCAAATAGGATTTTCGCGTCCGTCATTCGTCGCATGCCCTATCCCGCGCGCCGGGGGTACATCTCTGCGTCGGCCGCCTGCGAGGAAGCCCTCCCCAAGCAGACGCGCCCTGGCCGGTCTCGGCCGGACCCCTCTCCCGCTCGCGAGGAAGCCCTCCCCCTCGTGAGCGGGAGTCGGGGCCGGTAGTTCGGGTCACCCCATCGCGCTCGGGCCTGTTCTGGAGGATCGTCGCGGGTGCGCCCGTCCTCCGCGCGCCCGCGGCACACCTTCTACGCGGCGGCAC
>JBGQLS010000178.1:0-11035 GCA_041500205.1 Anaeromyxobacteraceae bacterium
CCCTCACCCCAACCCTCTCCCTCGCGGAGGGAGAGGGAGACAGGATCCCTTTGGCCTCCCCTCTCGTGGAGGTGTGCTTAGCCGGCTGTCGCGCTCTTGAAGCCGTCGAACCTACTTGTGACTAATGCCGCCGGCAGAGCCGTCGGTGCCCCACCCTGGCTAAGAAGCCAAGCATTTTTCGACAGGTCTTGAGGACTCGGGCCAGCCCGGCCCCACGTCGTGCGCCCCCTGTGCGCGGCCGGGGTGACAGTGTACCCTTGCCTCGTCCCCCGCAGCGCGACTGAACCCCTGCGCGACGGGTCTCGAGGGAGGCGCCTCTTGAAGCACTGCGTGATCATCCTCGATGGCGCGGCCGGCTGGCCCCTGGAGGGGCTCGGCGGGAAGACGACGCTCACCGCGGCGCGCACTCCGCACCTCGACGCGCTCGCCCGCGAGGGCACAGTCGGACTGGCGGCCACCGTCCCGGATGGCCAGGAGCCTTCCTCGTCCACGGCCTGCACCTCGATCCTGGGCTACGACCCGGTGGCCGATCGCATCGGACGGGGAGCCATCGAGGCCGCGTCGATGGGCGTGACGCTGGCGCCCGACGAGGTCGCGCTGCGCATGAACCTCGTCAACGTCCAGGCCGGCGTGATGAAGTCCTACGCGTGCGGCCGCATCCCGACGGACGAGTCCCGCGCCATCGTGGGCGAGCTCTCCCAGGCGCTCTCCAGTCCGACCTTCACGTTCCACCCGGGCGTGGCGTACCGCCATATCCTCGTCGTGAAGGGCCACCCGGAGCTGGTCGATGTCGTGTACGCGCCGCCCCATGACATCACCGACAAGCCGGTCGCGAGCCACCTGCCCAAGGGGCCGGGCGCGGGAGTGCTCCTCGAGCTGATGGACCGGGCGCGGGAGCTGCTCCTTCGCTCACCCGTGAACGCGCGCCGCGCGGAGCGCCGCCAGCTCCCGGCGACCGACATCTGGCCTTTCTGGCCGGGCGTGGCTCCGAACGGCATGGTGCCGTTCCAGAAGGCGCGCGGGGTCCGTGGAGCGATGACCTCGGGCGTGGACCTCCTGAACGGCCTCGCCGTGCTCGCGGGCCTGACGCGGCTGCACGTCGCCGGCGTCAGCGACGGGCCGGACAACGACTACGCGGCCCAGGCCGAGGCAGGGCTGGCCGCGCTGGCCGACCACGACCTCGTGATCATCCACGTCGAGTCGCCCGACGAGGCGGGCCACGCCGGTGATGCCGACGGCAAGGTGGCCGCCATCGAGGCGATCGATCGCGAGATCGTCTCGCGCGTCCGTGCCGCGGCGCCCCGGTTCGCGCGCCAGGGCGGCCTGCGCATCCTGGCCATGCCGGATCATCCGACGCCGGTGGCGCTCAAGACGCACGTGCGCGAGCCGGTGCCCTTCATCCTGGCGGGGCCGGGGATCGCGAGAAACGGGGCCGATCGCTACGACGAGGCGGCTGCGGCCGCCACGGGCATGACGCTGGATCCGGGCCGTCTCGTGATGGACCGTCTGCTGGGCTGAGCCGGCGTTCTTGCCCGGGGCGTCCCGGCTAGCAGGGAGCGGATGAGGACGAGGCGGCGTAGCGCTCCCGCGCCGCGTAGTACCGCGCGATGTCTCCGAGCGAGACGAGCCCGAGCAGGCCGCGCGGGCCGACCACCGGAAGGTAACGCAGGCGGTGCTTGCGCAGCAGCGCCTCGGCGTGCTGGCAGCTCGCCTCGAGGGTGACCGTCGCGACCTCGCGCGACATGACCTCCGCCACGGTCACGATCGCCGGGTCCCTCCCCTCCGCGACGACGCCGGTCACGACGTCACCCTCCGAGAAGATTCCCTGCACCTCGCCCGCGCGCGCCACGACCAAGCACCCGACCCGCCGGTCGCGCAGCGTACGGCATGCCTCCGCGACGGTCGTCTCCGGCGGGCACGCGAACACGACGGCGCTGTTCTTCATGGCGAGCAGATCGCGGACGGTCGGGCTCATGCGGGTCAGCATCCGCCTTCGTCGGAGAACGCGCAAGGCCTCCGCCATGGCGGATGGGGCTGCTGCGCCTGCCGAATACAAGGTGAAGCTGGGCATCGACGTGGCCGTCTACCGTTGCGAAGTACATGCCCCGGCGACGCAGACCACCCTCATCGACATGGCGGGCGTTCCTGGAAGGACGGGGGCCGCGGACGAATCGTCCGATCAGGACGCCAGCAGCACCTCGGCCGGAATCCCAAGCTGCCGGTGGAGCCGACGGATCATGTCGAGGGTGAGACGCCGCCGGCCAGACAGCACCTCGGAGACACGGGCTCGCGAACCGATGCACGGCTCCAGCGCCTTCCGGTCGAGGTCGAGCTGCTCCATCCGGAAGCGGATGGCCGACACCGGGTCGGGTGGGAAGATGGGCTGGTGCTTCTCCTCGTAGTCCTCGATCAGCGTTGCGAGGACCTCGAGGCGATCGTGCTCCGGCGTGCCGGGCTTGGCCGCCCATAGCCGCTCGATCTCCTTGAGCGCGGCCTGGTGCTGCTTGGCATTGTGGATAGGCTTGACGTCCATGACCTAGACCTCCCCGGCGTCGATGTCGTCGTAGTCCGCGTGCGTTCCGACGAAGCGAACGAAGACGAGCTGCGCCGAGTACTTCACTGCGACCACCAACCGGTACTTGTTCCCGCCGACGTTGAACACCACCCGATCTTTCCCGACGAAGCTGGCGCTGCGATACGCCGCCTTGATGTCTGCCGGGCTTCGCCACGCGGCGCGCCGCGCCTCAGCGAACCAGGCCCGCAACGGCTGCTCCGCATCCCGATGACCCCGCTGGTCCCAGAACTCGCGCAAGGTTCGGCGGGCGATGATCCGCACGCCCCCAGCATAGCCTGCTCCCGCCGTGGGAGCAAAGGGTTCCGTTCAGCGGCGGCGCGTGGTACGAAGGGCCAACCCACGCGAGGTCACCACCGCCATGCGCAAGACCATCCTGCTCCTCGGCTCGGGCGAGCTCGGCAAGGAGTTCGTCATCGCGGCCCAGCGGCTCGGGCAGCGCGTCGTCGCCGTCGACTCCTACGAGGGCGCGCCGGCTCATCAAGTCTCCCACGCGCACGAGGTGATCTCGATGCTCGACGGCGCCGCGCTCGACGCCGTGGTGGCGAGGCACAGGCCGGACCTGATCGTCCCGGAGATCGAGGCCATCCGGACCGAGCGCTTCTACGACTACGAGCGGCAGGGCATCCAGGTGGTGCCGAGCGCGCGGGCCGCCAACTTCACCATGAACCGGCGGGCCATCCGCGACCTGGCCGCGCGGGAGCTCGGCCTGCGCACCGCCCGCTACGCCTACGCCAGCACGCTCGACGGGTTCCGCGAGTCGGTGGGCAGGATCGGCCTGCCCTGCGTGGTGAAGCCGCTCATGTCGTCCTCCGGGAAGGGGCAGAGCGTGGTGAGGGGCGAGGCCGACGTGGAGAAGGCCTGGGCCTACGCGATGAGCGGCACCCGCGGTGATCTGAGGGAGGTGATCGTCGAGGAGTTCGTCCGGTTCGAGTCGGAGATCACGCTCCTCACGGTCACGCAGAAGCACGGCCCCACCCTCTTCTGCCCGCCCATCGGCCATCGTCAGGAGCGCGGCGACTACCAGGAGAGCTGGCAGCCGCACGTCATGAGCCCGGAGTTGCTCGAGGAGGCCAGAACGACCGCCGACCGCGTGACGCGAGCCCTCACCGGCGCCGGCATCTGGGGCGTCGAGTTCTTCCTCGCCGAGCAGGGGCTCTACTTCTCGGAGCTCTCGCCCAGGCCGCACGACACCGGCATGGTGACCCTGGCCGGCACCCAGAACCTCTCGGAGTTCGAGCTGCACCTGCGCGCCGTGCTCGGCCTGCCCATCCCGGAGATCACGCTGGAGCGCGCCGGAGCGTCCGCCGTCATCCTGGCCTCCCAGGAGGGCACGCCGTCGGTGACGGGCCTCGAGGCGGCGCTCGCCACTCCGCGCACCGACGTCCGGATCTTCGGCAAGCCGACCACGCGCAAGCACCGGCGCATGGGCGTGGCGCTGGCGTGGGGCGAGAAGGGCGCCGACGCCCGGGCGCTGGTGGAGACGGCCAAGGCGACCGCGGCCCTCGTCCGTGTCGACGGGTGAGGGGCGCGCCCCGCCCACCGCCTCTCGCTCCCTCTCGGTGGCGGACAGGTTTCGGCGCAGATCCCGCACGACGTACCAGCCGCGGGGGCCCGGCTCCATGGCCGGCCCACACGACCTGCCCGCCTCCGGCTGAACATCAGGAGCCGGACTTGGCCGGGGCGATGCTCACCACCACCTTGCCGTGCGCGCGGCGGGACTCGACGTGGCGGACCGCCTCCGCGGCCCCCTCGAACGGGAAGACCCGGTCGATCTGGGGACGGAGTCGCCCGTCGTCGACGTACCTCGCCAGGAGTTCCAGGTCCGCCGTCCGGGGCCGCACCGAGACCAGTCGCGCGCGAACGGCGCCGAGCGCGGTCCGCACCGTGTCCAGGAGGATGCGGCGCGACGGCACGGTCGTGACGAAGACGCCGTCGGGGCGCAGGGCGGGGCGCACGCGCGACAGGGACAGGTTGCCGAACACGTCGAAGACGACCCGGAGATCGCGCACGCGCGCCAGGAGGTCGACGGCGTCGCGATCCAGCGCCTCGTCCGCCCCCAGCGCCCGGCAGCGGTCCAGGCTCGCCGCGCTCGAGGTGCTCGTGACGTGCGCCCCGTGGAGCTTGGCGAGCTGGATCGCCAGCGCCCCCACGCCGCCGGAGGCGCCGTGGATCAGGATGCGATCCCCGGGCCGCAGGCGCGCCACGTCCCGGAGAGCTTGGAGGGCTGTGGAGCCGGCCAGTGCGATGGCCGCCGCCTCTTCGAAGGACGCCCGGCGCGGCTTCGCCGCGAGCCAGCCCGGCGGCACGACCACCTGCTCGGCCACCGTGCCACGCAGGGCCGAGAAGCCGCCGAGGAACCCGTAGACCGCGTCTCCCGGTCGAAGTGCGACCTGGCCGGGCCCGGTGGCGGCGACCTTGCCGGCGAAGTCGAGCCCGATGATCTTGGGGAATCGGCGACCGCTCAGGAGCCGAAACCGGCCCTTCAGGGTGAACACGTCCTTCGGGTTGAGCGCCGCGGCGCGCACCTGGACCAGCACCTCGCCGCGACCGGGCTGCGGAGCCGGAAGGTCGCGCAGGGCAAGACGCCCGCTCGATCCGTAGCCTGCGTAGGTGAGCGCCCGCATCGATCGAGACGTTACCTAGAGCGCGCTCGCGCTCAGGTGCCCTTGGGCGTCGCCGCCCCCGCCGTCGCGCTCCCCGTGCGCGCGAGCTTGCCCCAGCCCACCGCGAAGCCGGCGAACGCGCTCCAGAGCGACTTCGCCAGCGCCAGCCAGAGCAACTGCCGATAGACGATGCGCTGCACGAAGAGCCCCATGAGCAGCCCGAGGTCCTCGCCCTCGAGCAGCACCGCGACCGCCGAGAGCGCGAGGTCGAGGGCGAAGAAGAGGAGGTAGTAGCCGAGCGTCGCGCCCAGCTGTCCGCGCAGCAGCGACACGACGAGCAGGAGGTCCACCGCCGGCGCCACCAGTGGCACCGCGAACTGATAGATGGCGAAGGCGGGCAGGATGAGCCAGCCGAGTACGCCGCCCTTGCGCCGGAAGAGGCGGCCCTTGTGCTTCCAGCACGCCTGCAGCACGCCGTAGGTCCAGCGGTAGCGCTGCTTGAGCAGCGCCCGCGCACGCTCCGGGGCCTCGGTGTACCCGAGCGCGCGTTCCGCATAGACGACGCGGTGCCCCTGCGCGATGAGCCGCAGCGTCAGGTCGGTGTCCTCGGCCAGCGTATCCTCATGGAAGCCGCCCGCGTCGGTCACGAGCTTGCGCCGCCACGCGCCCACCGCGCCCGGCACCACCGGCACCGCGCCCGCGAGGTCCCAAGCGCGCCTTTCGAGATTCTGCGCCGTCACGTACTCGAGCGCCTGCCAGCGGGTCAGCCGGTTCACCCGGTTGCCCACCTTGGCGTTGCCCGCGACCGCGGCCACGCGAGGGTCGGCGAAGGGCGCGCAGAGCTCGCGCACCGTCTCCGGCGTGAAGATCGTATCGCTGTCGAGGGCGACCACCAGGTCGCCGCGCGCCTCGGCGAACCCGAGGTTGAGCGCGCTCGACTTGCCTCCGTTGGGCTTGCCGAAGATGCGCACGCGCGGGTTGCCGTCGTACCTCTCGTGCAGGACCCGCAGCGTGCGGTCCTTGCTGCCGTCGTCGATGCAGAGGACTTCCCGGATGGGCGGCTCCTGCGCGAGCAGCGAGTCGACGGTGCGCGTGATCACCGCTTCTTCGTTGTAGGCGGGCACAACCGCCGAGATGGTGCCGGTCCAGGGCGCGACCGGGCCTTGCTGCTCGACCTTGCGCGCGCGCCGGGCCTGCAGCGGCGCGGCCACCGCGAGGATCACGCCGCGCACCGCGAGCAGCCCGATGGCGAGCCCGAACGCGATGCCGAGGAAGCGGAGGAGCGCGCCGGTGACCCCGAACACCAGCGAGTCGGCGCCGGAAACGAAGGCGACCGCGGGCGCGGGTGGCAGCAGCTCCGAGCGGGTGAGGCCGGTGATCTCGGTGGGCTCGGCGAACGACGCCCCCTGCGCCTTCAGCCCCGCGGCGATGATCGGCAGCGCGGCCACCGTCGCCGAGCGGTCGCCGCCGCCGTCGTGCAGCAGCACCACGCTCCCCGTCGCGACCTTGTCGAGCACGCGCTGCGCGATCACCTGCGCGTCGCGCTGCGCGAAGTCCTCGGGATCGATGTCCTGCCCGAGCGTGAAGTAGCCGTGCCGCGAGGCGCGCGCGACCACCGCTGCGTTCTGCGCCTCGTCGAGCGATTCGTCGGAGTGGTACGGCGGCCGGAAGAGGCGCGGCCGCGCGCCGGTGAGCCACTCGAGCAGCCGCTCGCTGACGTTGAGCTCGAGGTCCATCCGCAGAGGGGAGACGCGCGCCAGGTCCGGGTGCGTGAAGGAGTGGTTGCCGACGATGTGGCCCTCTTGCACCTCGCGCCTCACCAGCGCCGGCCGCGACTCGGCGTTCTGGCCGATCACGAAGAAGACCGCGTGTGCGTTCACCCGCGCCAGCGCGTCGAGGATCTTCGGTGTCCACTCGGGGTCGGGCCCGTCGTCGAACGTCAGCAGGACCTTCCCGCGCGGCTTGCCGCCCTTGCGCTCGAGGATCCAGCCCGAGGGGTACTGCACGTAGTCGACGCGCGCGACTCCGCCGGCGGCGTCGAAGCTGACGTTGCGGCGGCCCACCTGCGGCGCGCCCTTGAGGGAGAAGAGCTCGCCCTCGCCGGAGAGCACCACGTCGTCGGGCGCGTTGGCGATGACGCCGTCGAGGTCCGTGCGCGCCGCCTGCGGGTCGAACGTCCGTAAGCGCGGCACCTTCGCGAAGAGGCCGAACAGCTTGGGGTCCTCGGCGCCGAGCCGCCAGATCGCCGTCCCGCGCAGGTGCAGCGCCGCGAGCGCCTGCAACTGCGCGAAGGCGGCGGGCGCGTCGAGGAAGTGCACCGCGTGCTTCTCGTGCTTGTCCTCGTCGTCGTACTCGAAAGAGCTGGTCCTCGAGGCAGCGTCCCATTCGATGGGAACTTCGTTCTCTCGCGCGAGCGAGAGCGCCTGCGGGTAGGACCGCTCCTCGGCGGGGCGCGCGGCGTCGCCCTCGGCGTCGAGGGGCCAATCGTAGCCGTAGGCGCCGATGGCCATCACCAGCTTGTCCGCCGGTGCCCTCTTCAAGTAGGCGGCGCCGCTGGCGAACACGCCGTCGGGTGTGGCGATGGGGCCGGGCTCGTCATTGGCCGAGTGCTCGTCGTAGGCCATGAGCACGAGGAAATCGGCGGCCGCGGCGAGCCGCTCGACCGGAACGCCCCTGTCTTCACCCGGCACGTCGACGGTGAGGTGGAAACCCTCGGCGTGCAGGAGCGGCGCGGCCGTCTCGACCAGCAGCGCGAGCTCGAGCCACTGCTCGTGCGAGAGGTCCTCGAGGTCGAGGTTGATGCCCGCCCAGCCGTGGCGCCGGCACTCCTCGAGCAGGCGGGCTGCAGCGTCCTTCCGCGCCGGGGCCGTGGCGAGGATGGGCTTCGCGAGCGCACCAGAGAAGCCCTTCTCGCCGTAGTTGCTCACGGTGGGCATCACCTCCAGCGGCTCGACCAGCGCGTCGATGCGGTGGTCCTCCTCGATGACGAACTTGCCGCCGGGTCCGATGTGGATCCACTCCGGCATCACGTGCGTGAGCTGGTCCTTGTGCGCCTGCAGCGAGGCGAGGCTCTGCACGTCCCAGTTGACGTAGAAGCCGGCGAGTACGGGCTGGCCGGGCGCCTCTGACTTGCGCTTGCGCTGGGCGCGCTCCGCCTGCGTGAGCAGCTGCTTGAGGCGCCCAGCCTCGGTCTTGAACGCTTGCTCGCGCGCCCGCTCCTGCCCGCGCTTGCTCGGCGGCGTCGCGTGCTGCGGCAAGGCCGCGCGCTGCTGCGGCGCGGGTTCCTCGAGCTGCGCGAGGCGCGTCCACGGTGCGGGGAAGACCGACGCCAGGAAGATGCCCAGAGACGCGATGGCCGCCGAGAGCCCCAGCACCGTGGCCAGCCGCACCGCCGCGCCACGCCGTCCTGATTCGTCGCGAAAGACCGACATTCCACATCCATCCGCGGGCCCATTCTGCAACGTCCCGCGTGGGCGTTTGATACCACGTATGGGCCAGTGCGGCGGAAGCCTCGACGACCTTCAGCAGCTGATCGAACCGTACGGCACGCTCCAGCGTATCGCGGCCAGGATCGCTGCCGGTCCTGGCCCGCTCGCCGCACGGTCGCTCGCCGACTGGTCAGGGTCTGGCGCCTGATCGCGGGCTTGACTGGGGATCTCGCCCAGCGTCACGAGCTGTAGGCCCAGCGCGGCCATCCACGCCTCGACGAGACGCTCCTGCCTCGCCGAGCCGTCGACGGCCCCGGTCGCTACTTCTTCGGACCCTGATGCAGCGCGAACCCCGCGCCTTGACCATCCGTGAGCATTGCGATCCGGCCGCCGCCAGGCACGTCCATCGGGCCGTTCATCACCTTCGCGCCCTTCTTCGTCGCGCGCCCAATGGCGGCTTCGAGATCGCTCGTCGACGTGTAGAAGATCCACATGGGAGGCATGGGCGCCCCCTTGGGCGTCGTCATCATCCCGCCGAGTCGCGTCTCGCCGGCGCCGAAGATGCGATAGGTGCCCATCGGCCCCATGTCCATCTCTTGGAGGACCTTCCACCCGAAGAGCTCGGAGTAGAACCTGAGCGCGGCGGCGCTGTCGCTCGTCAGAAGCTCGTTCCAGCAGAACTCCCCGTCCTTGGCGGGATCGTGAAGCGTCATCGGAGAGTTCGGCTTGAAGGTCGCCAGGGCCGCGCCCTGCGGGTCGGCGATCACGGCGAATCGACCCACCGTGGGAATGTCGGTGGGCTCCTTGCAGACCTTGCCGCCAAGTTTCTTCGCGAGCGCCACGGTCGCCTCGACGTCGTCGACCTGGACGTGCGCCATCCACTGAGGCGGCATGCCCATCTTCGCCGCTTCATCCGGGAGTCTCATCACGCCGCCGAGCGGGCCCTGGCTCCCGACCCACATGATGTAGTCGCCCCCTTCTCCGAACGGCTGCGTCTTCCAGCCGACGACCTCGGAGTAGAACGCGATCGCTGCCCGGGAATCCGTGGTCAGGAGCTCGTACCAGACGAAGAGACCCTTGCTCGCGTTTGCCATTGCGCTACCTCCTGATTCCTGGCCAGCCCCTCAGCTGCTTCACGGTCATCATGGCGTCTCCGATACATAGACGGCGAGAGCGCCCCCGAGTCATCGGCCCTGAAGGGGCTGCAGCGCGGCCCCGTTCGCTGCGAGGGCGCGGGCCGCCGGCGAGGGGTGCGGACTAGAGGGCCAATGCCAGTCAGTTAGTTTAGGCGCTGGCTCCAGGCTAGGGACTACAGGCTTCAGGAAAAGAACGACCGCGAATCCTAGGCTTCTCCTGAAGCCCGAGGCCCGAAGCCCAGGGCGCTGAGTGAGCAGAATTGGGACTAGGGCGAGCGCACCTCCCAGAGTCATGCGACGCGAAGTCCATGACCCGGTCCTGATACCCTGTGTGATACCTCGCGTCGGCGCGGGTAGATCTCAGGGGGAACCGCCGTGAAGATCATTCCGTTGCTCGCATCACTTCTTGTCGTCTCGCCCAGTCTCGCCGAAGAAGCCGCCCCATCGGATGTTCCAGGTCGAGATGGGCTGCCGGCGGTGTCCAGCGACAGCGTGGCGCCGGAGGTCGGGCAGGCCGACAAGGCAGCCTCTCCTGCTCTCGCTGTGGAGATGGCGCCCATCAAGCCGCGACCCACGGACTTGGACACCCCCGTGGCGCGGCCCAAGTTTCCGCCCGTTCCGCAGGAGGATACGAAGACCGAGGGGCTCATCCCGGGCATTCTCTTCGGCCCGAAGCTCTCGATCATCAGCCTTCCCACGCCGGCGCTCGGCGTCGAGGTGAAGGCGTACCAGCTCTTCGGCGCCTCGTTCGACTACGGCTTCATTCCTGACTTCAAAGCTGGCAGCGTCACGCTGGGGATGAAGACCTGGAACGTCGGCGCGAAGGTGTACCCGATGCGCGGCGCCTTCTTCCTGGGCGCCAGCCTGGGCGGATATACCTTCACCGGAAAGTCCACCGTGAGCGACGTGAACGGACAACCGGTCGCGGCGAAGCTCGACATCTCGGCCACGTTCATCGCTCCCGAGATCGGCTGGCGCTGGGTCTGGACCAGCGGCTTCTTCACGGGTCTCGAACTCGGCTGGCAGTTCCCCCTCAACTACAAGTCGACGCTGGACGTCCCGGGTGGAGCTTCTTCCGGAAGTATCAAGGACGTCCGCGACAATGCGGACAAGTACGTGAAGTCCGGTCTTCCGATGCTGGGCCTGTTCGAACTCGGCTGGCTCTTCTGATGGCGCAACCCATTTGATGTGACGCTCGAGATGGGGGGGGGCGCGGTCCGGCCGACCCCCGTCGGCCGGACCGGGGGGGAGGTGGGCGGGGGGGCGGGCGCGCCGCAGCCCGAGATTACCACC
>JBGQLS010000179.1:0-11031 GCA_041500205.1 Anaeromyxobacteraceae bacterium
ATCCTCAAGGACAACTACCGGAGCGTGCTCGCCGCCGAACGCATGCTGCAGTCGCTCGAGCGCCTCGAGGCGGGGGCCCTGGCGCGCTCCACCGGCCGTGCCGTGGAGGGCGATCTCGCGGAGGTGCGCAGGCGGTTCGAGGGCGAGCTCCAGGTGCAGGAGCACAACATCACCGAGCGTGGCGAGGATGCCGCGACGGACCGCCTGCGCCAGCGCTGGTCGGAGTACGAGGCCGCGTTCGAGCGCTTGCAGGCCGCTCCCGCGTCTGGGCGGCTCACGCTCTATTTCGAATCCCTCGAGCTCGCCTACCACAAGGTGCAGGCGGCGGTTGGTGAGATCCTCACGGTCAACCAGGACGCGATGGCCTCCAAAGCTGAGCACTCACGGCGCGCCGCCGAGCGAAACAGGACCCTGGTGGTGGTGGCGACGATCGGTGCCGTGGCGCTGGGACTCATCCTGTCGCTCGCGATCACGGCCCGGCTCCTGCGGCCTCTGGGGGTGCTTTCGCAGACCGTACGCCGCATCGGGGAGGGCGACCTCGATGCCCGCGCCCGCGTGGAAGGCAAGGACGAGATCGCGGCGCTGGCGCAGGAGTTCAACACGCTGGCAGACGGTCTCGCCCAGTACCGGAGGAGCTCGCTCGGTGAGCTCCTGCAGGCACAGCAGGCGTCGCAGGCGGCCATCGACAGCCTGCCCGACCCGGTGCTGGTGGTCGATCCGTCGGGCGCCATCCTCAACCTGAACGGCGCCGCGGAGTCCATGCTGCGCCTCGGCGCCGGCGGCGCCGTCCCGTCGCTGGCAGCGCTCCCCCCCGAGCTGCGCGCGATGGTGGAGCGCGTGCGCCAGCACGTTCTCACGGGGAAGGGCCCCTACCTGCCGCGTGGCTTCGAGGAGGCCGTCCGCAGCGAGTCTCCCGACGGCGACCGCCACCTGCTCCCGCGCGCTACCCCGCTCTACTCGGAGCAGGGAAACATCATCGGGGCGACCGTGGTGCTGCAGGACGTGACGCGCCTCATGCGCTTCGAGGAGCTCAAGAACGACCTCGTCGCCACCGTCGCGCACGAGTTCCGCACCCCACTCACCTCGCTCCGTATGGCGATCCACCTGTGCGCCGAGGAGATGGCCGGGCCGCTCACCGAGAAGCAGGCCGACCTCATGGCAGCGGCCCGCCAGGATTGCGAGCGGCTGCAGGGCATCGTGGACGACCTGCTCGACCTCTCGCGCATCCAGTCCGGCCGCATGTCGCTCCGGGTGGAGCGGGTCGAGGCCAGGAAGGTGCTCGAGGAAGCCACCGCCGCGCTGCGCTCCGCGGCCGGTACGGCGAGCGTGGAGCTCGCCCTCCATGCCCCGGAGGAGGCGATCGAGCTGCAGGCCGATCCCGAACGCGTCCAGCTCGTGCTCACGAACCTCCTCGCGAACGCGGTCCGACACACGCCGGTCGGGGGCCGCGTCGAGGTGCAGGCCATGAGGACCCGGGACGGCGTCCGCTTCGAGGTGCGCGACACGGGCGAGGGCATCGCGCGGGAGCACCTCGACCGCATCTTCGACAAGTTCTACCGCGTGCCGGGCGCATGCTCGGGCGGGGTCGGTCTCGGCCTCTACATCGCGCGTGAGATCGTGCAGGCACACGGCGGGACCATGGGCGTCGAGAGCGAGCCCGGCCGCGGCAGCGTGTTCTGGTTCACGATACCAGCGGCGGAGAAGCAGCCTGCCGCAGCGTGACGTCGAGCGCGCCTCGACGGCTACCGCCCCCACTTCCTGCGCTTGCGCCAGAGTGTCGATGCGTCGATGCCGAGGACGCGCGCGGCGTCCTCCAGCGTCGCAGTGTGTGCCAGCACACGCAGGACGTGCTCGCGCTCGATCTCCTCGACGCTGAAGTCGCCCCCCAGGAGCGCCGTGGCGGGCTGCGCTGCGATGCGCTCGGGGAAGCTCTCGGGCTCGAGTACCTGGCTCGGCGTGAGGATGAGCGCGCGCTCGAGCGCGTTGCGGAGCTCGCGCACGTTGCCGGGCCACGGGTAGGCGAGGAGCACGCGTTCGGCGGCGGGGGATAGGTCCGGCGCCTGGCGGCTCGCCTGTCGTGCGAAGAAGGCGACGAAGCGGCGCGCGAGGGGCAGGACGTCCTCCGGCCGTTCGCGCAGCGGCGGAACCGTGATCTCCACAACGTTGAGCCGGTAAAGCAGGTCCTCGCGGAACCTGCCCGCCTTCACCTCCACCTCGAGGTCGCGGTTCGTCGCGGCAACGATGCGGACGTCCGCGGTGCGCGTGCGCGTCTCGCCGACCCGCTCGAAGCGCTTGTCCTGGAGAAAGCGCAAGAGCTTCGCCTGCAGCCCCGGCGAGATCTCTCCGATCTCGTCGAGGAAGACGGTGCCACCTTCAGCAGCCTCCACGCGCCCTTCCTGATCCTTGACCGCGCCTGTGAACGCGCCGCGGGCATGTCCGAAGAGCTCGCTCGCGAGCAGCTCTTCCGAGAGCGTCGGGCAGTTCACGACCACGAACGGACGATCGCGGCGAGGGCTTCGAGAATGGAGCAGACGCGCCACCACCCCCTTGCCCGTCCCATTCTCGCCGCGCAGGAGGACGGCCACATCGTGGCCTGCGGACCGCTCCACGATGTCGAAGACCCCCTGCATGCGCCGCGATGCGGTCTCCAGCACGGCTTCAGGCGTGGCTTCTTCGAGCCTCGTCTCGAGGTCCGACAGCCGGTGTGTCAGCGCGCGCCGTTCGAGGGCGCGGTCGACCAGATGGCGGATCTGCGCCGGCGTGAACGGCTTCGGGAGGTAGTCCTTCGCTCCCCGTCGCATGGCCTCGACGGCCGTGTCGATGGTGGCGTAGGCGGTGATGACGACGACCTCGAGCCCCGGACGCTCGGCGAGCAGCCGCGGTATGAGATCGAGTCCACTCTCCTGCCCGAGGCGCAGGTCGCAGAACGCGAGGTCGAACGGTTCGATCCGCAGAGCCTCCAGCGCGGCAGCGCTGTTCGAGGCCTGCTCCACCTTGCAGCCGAACCCTTCGAGACACAGGGCGAGCGTCGTGCGGATGTTCTTTTCGTCATCCACGATGAGCACGCGGAGCGGCGAGGTTCCAGGCTGGACGGGCATGCGGTTTCCCCTGTTGCAAATCGCAAGAAGGCGTGTTGTCGCGGAGTGGAACTACCCACCTGATTCTGACCCGATCTGCTTGCGGAGCGCCGCGGAGGGCGCCGTCGGACGCAGGAGTTCTCGGCACTTACGCGAGGCGTGCGCGCCGTGGAACGCTCGCTCACCCCTCTTGGCCCCGCAATAGTCGTGCCGCCAGAAGCGCTGAAGCGTGTGCATTCACTGCAGGGCGTTGGTCGTCCAGGTCGACTGGGACTCGTGGCGTCCTAGACCTCGGCCGCAGGCTTCGTTGCAGCCTGCACGCCCCGGCAAGGGACAAAGCGTGCGGAGTGCGACGCATGAGCCGCGCGATGCCCCGCGGTGCACGTGCGTGGATTGGCTCGGATCGTGCTCCAGCCTGGTCACGTGCTCGTGCCCCTCGAACCGCGGGTGATCTGATGCGCGACCTGGCCGTCGGCGACAAGGTCGATCAGTACGAGCTCACGGACGTCCTGGCGCGCAGCGGGATGGCCTCCATCTTCAAAGCCATCGACGTAGCCACGGGCGCCCCGGTCGTCCTGAAGGTTCCCTATATCCAGTACGAGAGCGACGTCGTCTTCTTCGAGCGCTTTCGGCGGGAGGAAGAGATCGGGCAGCGGCTCGCCCACCCCAACATCGTCAAGGTATTCCAGCCACACGAGAAGAGCCGGATGTACATGGCACTGGAGTACGTCGAGGGACAGCGGCTCTTCGCCATGCTCCAGGAGAAGCGGCCTCTTCCAGTCAAGGAGGCGCTGCACATCGCCCGACAGACGTGCGAGGCGCTCGGGTACATGCACGCGCTCGGCGTCATCCATCGCGACATCAAGCCCGAGAACATCCTCGTGACCGCGTCGGGCGACGTGAAGATCATCGACTTCGGGATCGCGACGGCGGAAGCCGCGCGCCGGCTCACGTGGGCGGGCCTATCACACGCGCTCGGCACGCCGGACTACATGGCTCCCGAGCAGATCCGCGGCCGCCGCGGAGATGCACGGACCGACGTCTACGCCCTCGGGACGATGCTCTACGAGATGCTCACGGGCAACCTGCCCTACGCCAGCACGAACTCGGCGGCGCTGCTTCGTTCCAAGCTGAACGAACAGCCCAGGGCGCCGAGCTACTACGTGCCGGGATTCGATCGGTCCCTCGAAGCCATCATCCTCAAAGCCCTCGAGCTCGCGCCTCGCGATCGCTACGCCAGCGCGGCCGAGATGCTGAAGGACCTCGAGAACCCTTCAGCCGTCGCGCCGCGCGACGCGAATACCGGGCGGTCACCAGCACGGCGGATGGCTCGCGTTCCGCGTCGCCTCGCGCTCACCCTCGTCTTCGCCGCTATGATAGTGGGTCTCGGGTCGCTGGTGTGGCTCAGCCACGCTCGTTCGAGTCTGGAGGTTCGCGCACCCGCCGCTCAGGCCAAGCGAGCGACTTCACAGCGATGATCGGGCACGAGAGAGCCCGGCGCTGAGCGGTTGCTTCGATGGACAACGCGACACGGGACCGGCAGCAGGCGGAGGCGGTGCTCGCCGAACCTGACGCGCAGGTCACGAGCTCCCGGGAAGGCAGCATGAAGAACAGACCCAGCAAGGAGGACGTCCTCTGGATGGCCGCAGGGGCGGGCTTCCTGGCCGTGTTACTGTTAGTGCTATGGCACTTCCGCCAGGACCCGACGCAGCAGCTCGCCTCCAAGGCCAGCCGCGTCGATCTCGTGGGACGGATGCAAGTCGCTCTCGCCTCGGCCTCGGAGGCCGAGAAGAGCGCCGTCCTCGCGATCACCGACCAGGACTCCCAGACGTTTGCCGACCAGGCCCGGGTGGCGACTACGGAGGTCGAGAGGGAGCGCCAGGAGCTCGACAAGCTCCTTGCCACGGGCGGCGCCCAGCGGGAGCGGGCCCTGCTCGCCCAGTTCTCCGAGGCCTTCGGCACCCTTCAGCGCATCGACGATGAAGTGCTGCGCCTCGCCGTCAAGAACACCAACCTCAAGGCCTACGCCCTGCTGTTTGGTCCGGCCGCAGACACGCTCGCGGAGATGGACGGCGCCCTCTCCCGCGTGGTGGCGAAGCGCACCGACTCGCCCGATGCCAAGCGGGTGATGCTCTTCGCCTTCGGTGCGCGGATGGGGCTCCTGCGCATCCAGACGCTGCTCTCGCCCCACATCGCGGAGGAAAGCGACGCGAAGATGGATCAGCTGGAAGCCTCGATGGCCAAGGAAGAAGTGCATGTCGGCGAGGATCTCCATGGCCTCGCAGAACTGCCGACGCTCCAGGATGACGCCGACCTGGGGACCGCTGCATCTAGCTTCGTCCGCTACGGCGAGCTCAAGGCGCGGATCCTGGCCCTCTCCCGCGAGAACACCAACGTCCGGTCACTGGCCCTGTCCCTCAACCAGAAGCGCAAGGCGATGCTCCTCTGCCTGGACGCCCTGAACGCACTGAAGCAGGCCATCCTCGAGGAGCCCGTCGCCGGTGTGACCTACGGCCGGCCGCCCAGTCCTCGGTGAAACCGCGCTCGATGACGGTTCACCTGCGGAGCACTCGCCGCGGCGCCGCGCCGATGCCCGTCGGCTCAGGCCTCTCGGGTGTGGGACGGACGACGCGCACCACAGCCGCTGAAAGGTTGTCGAACGTGCCTCGCTCGTTGGCTGCGGCGATGAGGTCGTGGCAGGCAGTCGTCGAATCCTGGGCGCCTCGCTGCTCTCGTGCATTCTGCAATTCGCTCCTGGGCACCAAATTGCAATTCACCATGCGCTCTCCCGCGGGTTCTTCGCCAGCTTGCCCGAGCCTCGCAGTTATAGGATGGCACGCGTCATGCTCACACATTCGCCATGAGGCCGACAGCGCCGGTCACCTTTCGGATGCTCCGCGGCGGCGCGCGTGGGGGCCGCGCGCGAGCCGGTACCCGTCGGCTGTTCTGGGTAGGGATAGGTCTCGGCATCGTGGCGGCGATCGCAATCGTCATGACGACATTGACGGCAGGAAGGCGCGCCGTCCATGCGATCCCAGACGGCCAGCGCATGGCCATCTACTCGCGTACGCTGGACGACCTGAAGAAGCTCTGCGGCGACCGGCCGCCGGAGGCGCTGCAGGATCACTGCCGCGAGCTTGCGTCGTTCATATCGCAGTTCGACGAATGCCGTGACGAGTGTGAGGCCATCGTCCACGCTCAACTTGCACCCAACCCGACGCGCTGACGCCCATCCCGAGGGTCAGCCCACAAATGTCGATGACCTCCAATCCTGACGCTGGCGGCTTCGCCGCCCGCCTCGAGCAGGCCAGGGCCTCCGGACGCACTCTGGTCGATCTCACCGAATCCGATCTCTCCCGTTGCGGACTGGCTTGGGATCCCACCGAGCTCGAAACCATCCTGAGCGATCGGCGCGCCTCCCGCCACCCACCGGCGACGCGCGGGGCGGGCGAGGCGCTTGAGGCGGTGTCTAGCTACCTCGCCGGCCGAGGAGCCTCGGTCGCTCCCGAGCGCGTGTTCCTCACTTCGTCGAGGACGGAGGCTTACCGCCTGCTGCTGAAGCTCCTGTGCGGTCCGGGCGATGAAGTCCTCGTCGCATCGCCAAGTCATCCATTTCTCGATCGGCTTGCCGCCTGCGAATCCGTGCGCGTTGCCAGATACGCCCTCGTGTACGACGGTGAGTGGCGCCTCGACCAGAAGTCTCTCAAGAAGGCTGTCAGACGCCGTACGCGCGCGATCGTGGCAGGCAATCCGTCCGATCCGACGGGCGCGATCCTGTCTCGCAATGACGTCGCGTTCCTGGAGGGCCTTTGCAGCGCGCGCGGACTTGCTCTCATCGGGGACGAAGCGTTCGCGGACACTGCGCTCACCCCTTGCGCGAGTGTCGCCGAAGTGAAGCAGTGCCTCGCCTTCCACCTGTCGGGCCTATCCGGCGTGTGCGGGCTTCCTCAGCTCGGCGCCGAGTGGCTAGCCGCGAGCGGACCGGACGAGCTTGTCGCGCCCGCAATATCGCGCCTGGAGCTGCTGGCGGAGGCCCAGCCCTCGGTGTCGGGCTCGGTGCAGCTTGGGCTTCCCGCGCTGCTCGCGCGCCGCGAACGGTTCTTGGGAGGGCTGCGAGCCCGCCTCGCGGAGAACCGCTCGTCTCTCGCGGCGGCGGCGCTGCGCGAGGCGCCGTGGAGCTTGCAGTGGGGTCGAGGCGGCTGCTGGGCGGTGCTCCAGATCGGCGCCGCGGAAGAGGAAGAGCCGCTGTGTCTCGCGCTCCTCGAGGATGGCCTGGCCGTGCAGCCCGGCTGCTTCTATGGCTTGCCACCCAATGGCTACCTCGTGGTCTCGCTGCTGCCGACGCCTGAGATCTTCAGCAAGGGGCTCGCGCGCCTTGACCGGCGGCTGCGTGCGCCGCTCTTTGGTTGAGTTTCGCCAGGGCGCGCACTCTCGCCTGCACGGCGATCCTGCCCCGGACGACCGGCCGCCGCACCCGAACGCAGGCCGTGCGTTTTGCAATGGGCGACGGGCGCCAATCCTGCAACTTGCAATAGTCCCGAGGTGCTACGCCCGTCCATGACGGCGGACCCGCATCGCCCCGGCTATGGCATGCGCGATGCTCACCGCGCACCGCATGAAAGCGCCCGGGCCAGGCGGACTCTCTTGAAACGTGCCGCACCTTCGGAGACGCCGCCGTCACCGTCTCCGGCGACCTCGCCCCCGACATCGCGCTCTCCCCTGTCGCGCCTCCGCCGCTTCCTCATCGGCGCACCGCGGAACATCCGCGATCCAAACGTCTACCACAACATTTCGCTCATCGCGTTCCTGGCCTGGGTCGGCCTCGGCGCGGACGGCCTCTCGTCATCGGCATACGGCCCCGAGGAGACCTTCCGGGCCATCGGTGAGCACCACTACCTCGCGGTCGCCCTCGCGATCGCCATGATGACGACCATCCTCGTCATCTCGGTCGCGTACTCGCAGATCATCAAGCGCTTCCCGTTCGGCGGCGGCGGTTACATCGTCGCCACGAAGCTCCTCGGCAAGCGCTGGGGGGTCGTGTCAGGATCCGCGCTCCTCGTCGACTACGTCCTCACCATCTCGGTCTCGATCGCGGCCGGTGCGGATCAGATCTTCAGCGTCCTGCCACCCCACTGGGCGCCGTGGAAGCTGACGGTCGAGGCCGTCGTCATCGGGATCCTGCTCGTCATGAACCTGCGTGGCGTGAAGGAGTCGGTGACCACCCTCATGCCCATCTTCCTCGTCTTCCTCCTGACCCACGCGTTCCTCATCGTGGGCGGCGTCGCCACGCATGCCTTCGAGGTGCCGCGTGTCGTGGGCGAGGTGAAGACCGGCTTCTCGCACGGGCTCGGCACGATTGGCCTCGCGGGGATGTTTGCGCTCTTCGTGCGCGCCTACTCGATGGGAGCCGGCACGTACACGGGCATCGAGGCCGTCTCGAACGGTCTGCAGATCATGCGCGAGCCCAAGGTCCACACTGCGCGCAAGACGATGACGTACATGGGGCTCTCGCTGGCCTTGACCGCGACGGGCATCCTGGTCCTCTACATGCTGTTCCACATCGCGCCCGAGGAGGGGAAGACGATGAACGCCTCCCTCATCGAGCGCTTCGCCCAAGGGTTTCCGGGGCCGCTGCGCCTGGGGTACGTCTGGGTCACCCTCGCTAGCGAATCGGCGCTCCTCTTCGTCGCGGCGCAAGCCGGCTTCATCGACGGTCCGCGCGTCATGTCGAACATGGCGATCGACTCCTGGCTACCCCACCGCTTCGCGCAGCTCTCGGACCGCCTCACCATGCAGGACGGCGTCCTGCTTATCGGTCTCGCCTCCTTCGCGACCCTGTTCTACACACACGGCGACATCACCGCTCTCGTCACCATGTACGCCATCAACGTCTTCGTGACGTTCTCGCTCTCGCAGGCGTCGATGCTGCGCTACTGGCTCGCCCGCAGGCGCGAAGAGGGATTCAAGCGCGGTATCGCCATCCACGGTGGCGCCTTCGCGCTCTGCTTCGGTATCCTCGTAGGCAACGTCTATCAGAAGTTCGAGCAGGGAGCCTGGGTCACCGTCGCCGTGACGAGCGTGGTGATCGGGCTCTGCTTCGTCATCCGCCGCCATTACCGCACCGTGCAATCGAAGCTGAAGCGGCTCAACGAGATCATGACCACGTTGCCGTCGCATCCAGCCAAGGAGCGCCGAGCGGTCGACCCGAAGCAGCCGACCGCAGTGCTCCTCGTCGGTTCCTACTCCGGTCTCGGCATACACCAGCTCCTCACGATCCAGCGGCTCTTTCCGGCCTACTACAAGAACTTTGTCTTCCTGTCAGTGGGCGTGATCGACTCGGCGACCATGAAGGGCGTCGAGGAAGTGGACCAGATACGGACGAGCACCGAGGATGGTCTCAAGCGCTATGTCGACCTCGCAGCACGGCTGAGCCTCAGCGCCGACTACCGGATGTCCGTCGGGACGGAAGCCGTGGCCGAGGCGGAGAAGCTCTGCATCGAGGTCGCGAAGGAGTTTCCGCGAGCCATCTTCTTCGCAGGGAAGCTCGTCTTCGAGCACGAAAGGTGGTTCCAGCGATTGCTCCACAATGAGACTGCCTATCAATTGCAGCGGCGGCTTCAGTTCGCGGGCCTCAACGCCATGGTCCTTCCCGTGCGCATCATGGAGCCGATGGAGGCAGCGGCTTAGCTGAAGCTCGCGACCATGGAACTGGAGCTCAACGGCGTGCTTGGCCGGAGGTCGATCTCCGGACGCCGAAGGAGCTGAGCCGCTGCTTCCGTGACGACGCGCTCGCGAAGGCTGAGTCGCCGGGGGCGCAGGCCGCCCCCGCCCCGCCGGCAGAGCCGTCGGGGCCCCACCCTGGCTAAGAAGCAAAGGGATTCTTCGACAGGTCTTGAGTCGGCCTGGCTCCGCTTGACCGGGGCGAGCCCCAAACAGACATGTCCCGACTGGCGGTGATGGGACATCATCGCCCCCGGTGGACCACCACCGGCGCTGGCGCCCTTCTTCAAGGGTGGGACGCGGGCGAGCAGCGGATGCCTGATCGCCTCCGCGGCGTGGGGCTCGACCGAGAGGAACACATGCGCATCCTCCACACCATGCTCCGCGTAGGGGATCTGGAACGCTCCATCGCCTTCTACACGCAGGTCCTCGGGATGAAGCTCCTGCGCCGGCAGGACTATCCCGGGGGCCGCTTCACGCTCGCCTTCGTCGGCTTCGGTCCTGAATCGGAGCAGTGTGCGCTCGAGCTCACGCACAACTGGGACACGAAGAGCTACGAGCTGGGGAGCGGCTTCGGCCACGTCGCGATCGAGGTGCCGGACGCCCACGCCGCCTGTGCGGAGATCAAGCGTTGCGGCGGGACGGTGACGCGCGAGGCCGGGCCCATGAAGCACGGCACCACCGTGATCGCCTTCGCCCAGGATCCTGACGGCTACAAGATCGAGCTCATCCAGCAGCGCGCGTGAGCGGGCGCTCGGAGGAATGAGAGCAGCCAGTACGTTCAAGACGGATGGCCCTCGCCTGACCATGCTGGTCTCATGCTTCGCGTCGTCTCGGCCTCCCCGGTGTCCCGCCTCGGCGTGCTCGGACTCGTCCCGGTCGCGAACTGGCCGACCTCCGTCCCCCGTGGTGCGCCGTCCGAAATAGACGGGAACGGCGTGCAACGCAATGGCCTCAGCAAGGATGGGACGACGCCCAGCATGCGCTTGACCGTGCGGGTCATGTGTGCGGCGTCCGTACTGGCAGTTGAACGGCGACGGGATCGACGCCTTCACGCGCGCCGAGTGGGCAGCCGCGCTCGACAGCTTGGGCCGGGGGGAGCGACGGCGCGTTCGTGCGCGCCGCCCGCGATCTGGAGAAGCGCGGCGAGAGCCCTTGAAGCTCAGCCCTGCGCGCCGGAAGGCTCAGGTTCGGCCACGAGCAGCTGCACCCGCGACTCCTCCAGCACCTTCTG
>JBGQLS010000180.1:0-11023 GCA_041500205.1 Anaeromyxobacteraceae bacterium
CGATCCAGCGCGTCACGCAGCGAGACCCCTCGTGCGGCCACGTCGTCGGTGATGTGGTTGATGACCGCGCTCGTCTCCGGCATCTCGCGGGTCGGCTTGACGAGCAGGTGCCCTGCGGTCGAGAGATGGATCCGCGCGCCCTGCAGACAGACCCATCCCACGCTCACGATCTCGTCCGATCCGGGCTCCCGCGTCATGACGCGTGCGGCATCGCGCAACGAGCACTCCGGCGCGACGTGCACGGGCCCTCGGCCGAGTAGGCTCCCCACCTCGAGGGCCAAGAGCCCTGCGCCCGGCCCGAGCGTTGACTGGAACGCGCCGGCGGCACGCCGGAGCCTGTCGCGTGAGAGCTGTGCGAAGAAGAGGTCGAAGTCGGGGTGCTTCGCGCGGAGATCGCTTACCAGTCCGCACGAGAGGAGGTACAGGAGCGTGTCCTCCACTGCCCAGCCCCTTGCCGCGTCCGCCCGCCCAGGAGTCGCTGCCCGTCGTCGACAGCCGCAGGGCGCCGATCAGCACCCCTTCCTTCAATCGCGGGGTGGGAGCGTGCTGGCGCTCAACCGCAGCGGCGGCGCTTGCGGCCGGGGCTGCGCGGCGGAGTGGCGTGCTGTAGTTGCACGCCCTCGATCTGCACGTCACACGCCGCCAGCCATGCACTGTCAGCGCACGCCTCGAGGACTGCGCCGTCGTCGCCGAATCAGCGCGTCGGACGCTAGGGGGAGACGTTCGAGGTGGGGCCTCGTTCCGGCGGCGACACCTGTCCTTCCAAGTCGTCGATCGTCTGACCGAGATCGTCGAGCGGGCGATCGAATGCGTGTCGCTTCATGACCGTCGTCGGGTGAACCCACTCGCGCACCGTGTGCAACATGCCCTTCACGGCGGCGGCTTCCTTCTCTATGAGCTGGCGCACCATGACATCCTCCTCTCCATTATGCGCTCCACTCGCGCACAGGGACCTCCCTCCCGGGTGGGTACATGGGCCGTTCTGGCTCCTCCGTTCCTCATCCTTTCAAGTCGACCCCGATCCGCGTGGGAGGCCGAGCGAGGCCGGTACGGGGACGGGGGCTCCCTCCGTCTGGTTCCGCCCTCGTCGCGCGCCTCACAAGACACCGAACCTCAAGTCGTTTGCGACGCCAGAGCTCCCTTCCCGGGCATGCCCCTGCAACCAGGTGCGCGCGGCTTCTCTTGCACGGCCGGATCCGCCACGTTCGCGTGGCGCAGCGCAGCCTGCGCAGCCGCAAGCCTGGCTATGGGGAGCCGGTACGGCGAGCAAGAGACGTAGTCGAGGCCAATCGCGTGGCAGAACTCGACGGAGCTCGGATCTCCACCGTGCTCGCCGCAGATGCCGAGCTTCAGGTTCGGCCTCGTCCGCCGCCCGCGTTCGACCGCGATCCTCATGAGCTCACCCACGCCCTCCTGATCGATGGTCACGAACGGATCGAAATCGAAGATGTCCTCCTCGAGGTAGATGTGCAGTACGGGTCCGACGTCATCTCGTGAGATCCCGAAGGTCATCTGCGTCAGGTCGTTCGTGCCGAAGGAGAAGAACTCGGCCGTCTCGGCAATGCGGTCGGCGGTGAGTGCACCTCGCGGGATCTCGATCATCGTCCCGACGGAGTACTTCACCTCGTGCCCGCGCTCCGCGAAGACGGCCGCAGCGACCTCGCGCACGATCCTGGCCTGGTGATCGAGTTCCTTCTTCTCACACACCAGCGGGATCATCACCTCGGGTTGTGCCTCGATGCCTTCGGCCACCACCTCGCAGGCCGCCTCGAAGATGGCGCGCGCCTGCATTTCCGTGATCTCCGGGTACGAGATGCCCAGCCGGCACCCTCGATTGCCCAGCATCGGATTTGCCTCGCGCAGCTCTTCTACGCGAGCGCGGATGTGCTCCACGGAGCTGCCCGTGGCGCGGGCGAGCTCGGCGATGCCATGCTCGTCCTGCGGGAGGAACTCGTGGAGCGGCGGGTCGATGGTGCGGATGGTCACCGGCCGGGAGCCCATCGCTCGGAACAGGCCGACGAAGTCCTCTCGCTGGAGCGGAAGGAGCTTCGCGAGCGCGGTGCGCCGTTCGCTCTGGGTCTCGGCCACGATCATCTCGCGCATCGGGCCGATCTTGCCCTCACCGAAGAACATGTGCTCGGTCCGGCACAGGCCGATGCCCTGCGCGCCGAGGGCGATCGCCGTCGCCGCTTGATCCGGCAGGTCGGCGTTCGCACGCACCTGGAGCCGGCGTTCTCCGTCCGCCCACTCGAGCAGCTTCGCGAACTGCCGGTACAGGGGCGCATCGGCGGGATCCCGCGTCTTGTCGATGAGGACCTGGACCACCTCCGACGGCGTGGTCTCGACCTGACCGTCTATGACCTGCCCGGCCGTGCCGTCGATGGATATCCAATCGCCCTCGAAGAGGGTCCTCGGCCCATTCGGCGTCGCCACCGTCATCGAGCGCGCGCCGTAGTCGAAGCTCAGAGCTTCACACCCGACGATGGCGACCTTGCCCATCTGCCGCGCGACGAGGGCCGCGTGCGAGGTCATCCCGCCGAACGCGGTGAGGAATCCGTTCGCCGCTGCCATGCCGCGGATGTTCTCCGGGCTCGTCTCGTGACGCACCAGCACCACCTGCTCGCCCCGCTCCTTCCATGCTTCCGCGTCTTCGGCGAAGAAGACGATGCGCCCCGTCGCAGCTCCAGGCCCGGCGGGGAGGCCGTTGGCGAGGAATCGGCCCGACACGAGCGCCCGCTGCTTAGCACCTTCATGGAACACGGGCCGCAGCAGCTGGTTCAGAGCGCCCGGCTCCACACGCAGGACCGCCTCTCGCGGCGTGATGAGCCCCTCCTCCGCCATCTCCACCGCGATGCGGACGGCGGCGAGGCCCGTGCGCTTGCCGGCGCGCGCCTGCAGGAGGTAGAGCCGGCCGCGCTCGATGGTGAACTCGATGTCCTGCATGTCGCGGTAGTGGCGCTCGAGCCGGCCGCGCGCGTCCTCGAGCTGGTCGGCGATCCGCGGGAAGCGGCCCGCCAGCTCGGAGATCATCTGCGGGGTGCGGATGCCGGCGACGACGTCCTCGCCCTGCGCGTTCACCAGGAACTCGCCGTAGAACTCGTTGGCGCCAGTGGCGGGGTTGCGCGTGAACGCCACGCCCGTGCCCGAATCCTCGCCCATGTTCCCGAACACCATCGACTGCACGGTCACCGCCGTCCCCCAGGTGGCGAGGATGCCGTTCATCCTGCGGTACGCGCGGGCGCGCTCGTTCTCCCAGGACAGGAACACCGCCTCGATGGCGGCGACGAGTTGCTGCATGGGATCCTCGGGGAAGTGGATCCCCTTCTTCTGGAGGATCTCCAGCTTGAACTCGGCCACCAGCTCCTTCAGGGCCGAGACGGGCAGCGCGCTATCGAAGTTCACATCGAGCGCGTGCTTCTTGCGCTCCAGGAGGAGCTCGAACGGATCGCGGTCCTCCTTGTGGGCCGGTTTCATGCCCAGCACGACGTCGCCGAACATGGCGCAGAAGCGGCGATAGCTGTCCCAGGCGAAGCGCTCGTCCCCGCTCTGCTCGGCCAGGCCCTCGACGGTCCTGTCGTTGAGCCCCAGGTTGAGGACGGTATCCATCATGCCCGGCATGGAGACTCGGGCCCCGGACCGGACGGACACGAGCAGCGGGTTGCGGGTGGCACCGAACTTCTTGCCGGCGAGCTTCTCCACCTCGCGCAGCGCCACCGCTACGCCGGGGAGGACGTCCTCCGGGAGGCGCTTGCCGCCCTCGTAGAACTCGGTGCAGACACCGGTGGTGATGGTAAAGCCCGGTGGCACGGGGATGCCGATGTGGGACATCTCGGCCAGGCCGGCGCCCTTGCCGCCCAGGAGATCGTTCATTTCCTTGTTGCCGTCGGCCTTTCCGGCGCCGAACGAGTAGATGCGCCTGACAGTGGTCATGAGAGCCCCCTGCTCGGAACCTCCAGGAATTGGCGCCTCCGTCCGGGCATCGGACGTGCCTCGCGTCATACGCTCGTCGCGCCCAGAAGCCGGGCACGCCCGCCGTTCGAGCGGCTCAGCTCGCATTGGGGTGGCTGAGTCGTTCCGCCTCGCGCTCGTCGCGCGAGACGTGTATGTCGGCCACCAGCTCCAGGACCCCAATCGAGACCAGTGCACCGATTGCTGCTCCCAGCAAGGTACTCGGCGGCAAGATCGCCCATCCGCCTTGGCAGAAGGCGGCGACGATCATCGCGCCGTTCAGGGCTCCGAAGACGCCGAGAGCTGCCGCAGATGCTGGTCCGACGTGGTGCCGGGATGGCAAGATCGTATGAATGAGTGCAGCCGCGAGGCCAATGAGCGAGAAGGTGAAGAACTCCATGGGTCACCTCTGTGCGCCAGCCGAGAAACACCTCCCACGGAACACCCGGTGCGCGTCAGTTCCGTGGTTGACGAGCGAAGTCGCTGAACAAGCGCTGATTCCTCTGTGACAGGCCCGTGATCGTGAGTCGCCGGCCCGGCACGTGCGCCTCGCCGGCGAGCGCCGCAAGGGCCAATGGCTCGATGAACCGGATCGCCTCGAAGTCGATGATGACCGGTCTCGCCCAATCCGCTGCCGCAAGCAGACTATGCAGCCTGTCAACAGCCTGCGCGTCGAACGAACCGTACAGGGTGACAAACACCCTGCCGCACCGACCGTGTCGCACGTCGATCGTCATGGTGCCCTCCGTCGGTCGACCGTCGACCATCCTCTCTGCACCCCAAAAGCGTCCTCCGATGACTATGCCGCTCTCCGGAACCGCGACACACTCGCGGGCAGCGAGGCCAAGGGTGGGAATGACGTCTCAGGGTGCACCTTGAGGAGCCGCGCGTACAGCTGCTCCTCCGTCTCCTGGTTCACCGGATCCGGGATACAGCAGTCCACCGGGCACACGGCGTTGCAGGCCTCTTCGTCATGGAAACCGACGCACTCGGTGCACAGGGCGGGGTCGATGACATAGAAGTCCTCGCCCTGGCTGACGGCGTTGTTCGGGCATTCTGTTTCACACGCGCCGCAGTTGATGCACTCAGCCGTAATGATGGTTGCCATCGTGTCCTCCTCCGCGGATTACCTCCAGCGTGCGCCAGCAGCTCACGTGGCGAGTCGCCACGCAGAAACGGGGAAGTCGAAGGGCCGCCGAGCGTTCGACGGCCCTTCTGCGCCCGGTACGACCCCGTGCAGCGCGAGCCGCGTCGGGCGCGCCAAACTGCCGCACCGGACAGGTGGACGGATGCACCGTCACCTCCGGCTCACGGGAGAAGCTCGTGCGACTGTCGCGCGGCCCCCTGAGCGATCTCATGCTACGCGTGTATGCGTGCGGTGAATACGCGCCAGAAAGGGCACGTACGTTAGAGTGAGACGATGCGCTCAGCGCATCGATCGCCGTCGTGGTCGGCGCGCCGGTCGCCAATTGGATCGCGCATGCGTTTCGCAGGTCCGTAGTGGACCGCATCGCACGTCATGCTCCCTTTGGGGCAGCGCTCATGCTCCTGAGTTGTACGAGTTACCTTCGAGCCGCATCAGCTGTCTCGTCTGCTCCGTGCAATGCGCCACCTGGCCCGCGTGGAGGGGCCCGAGGTAGGGCCAGGACGGTTCGCTCTCCAGCATCGCGCGGACGCGCTTCTCTGCCGCCATCACGGGGCGCGACACGCAACCGCAGGAGGAGATGGTGCAGCCTTTCTATCCTTGTCGTGGCGACCAGCGCATGAAGCGAGGAGCGCCATGCCGGAGACGGATTCGACCGCGATGTCGTCGAAGAAGGCCACACCCGGGGCGAGCGGAGAGGTGACAGGCCTCCGCCGCGCGCTCGAGCTCCCGGACGCGCGCACCGCCAAGGACCCGGTGACTCTGTGCCGTTCGTTCGGCGACCACCTCCTGTTCACGCAGGGGAAGGACGAGCACCTGCCGGCGGGATTGCCGCGAGCGGCGACTCCCCTCGATCGCTTTCTCTCCGTCGCCTACTCGGTGCGCGATCGCATGATGAGGAGCTGGGTGGACACCCAGCAAGCGTATTACCGGAACGACGCCAAGCGCGTGTACTACCTATCTCTCGAGTTTCTCTTGGGGAAGGCGCTCGAAAATAACCTCATCAACATGGGCCTGCTCGAGAGCATGCGGAGCGCGCTCTCGGGGCTCGGCCTCGACCTCTCCGACCTCCTCGCCCAGGAGCCCGACGCCGGTCTTGGCAACGGCGGCCTGGGACGACTTGCCGCCTGCTTCCTGGACTCGATGGCGACCCTGTCCCTGCCGTCATACGGCTACGGCATCCGCTACGAGTTCGGCATCTTCGACCAGGAGATCCGTGACGGTTGGCAAGTGGAGCGGCCGGAGCAGTGGTTGCGGCTCGGCAATCCCTGGGAGATCCCGCGCCCGGAGTACACGGTCCCGGTCGGATTCTACGGCCGGACGGAGAGGCGCCTCGGAGCGGACGGGCGGCTGCAAGTGCACTGGGTCGACGCGCGCCAGGTCCTGGGTATGCCCTACGATCTGCCCATTGCGGGGTATCGCAACGGGACGGTCAACATCCTCAGGCTGTGGCGTGCACGGGCCTCGGAAGAGCTCGACCTCGCCGACTTCAACGCCGGCGACTACCTTCGCGCCGTCGAAGAGAAGGATCTCTCGGAGAGCATCTCCAAGGTGCTCTATCCGAACGATCTCACGGTGATGGGCAAGGAGCTGCGGCTCAAGCAGCAGTACTTCTTCGTGGCTTGCTCCATCCACGACATCGTGAACCGGCACATCCTGGTGCACGGCGACCTGAAGGGCTTCCCGGACAAGGTAGCCATCCAGCTCAACGACACGCACCCCGCCATCGCCATCGCCGAGCTCATGCGCCTGCTCGTCGACGAGCACGGGATGGCCTGGGAACCGGCGTGGGACCTCTGCCAGGCCGTGTTCGGCTACACCAACCACACGCTGCTCCCCGAGGCGCTCGAGCGCTGGCCCTTGCCGCTGTTCGGCCGTGTCCTTCCGCGGCACCTCGAGATCGTCTACGAGCTGAACCATCGCTTCCTCGAGTGGCTCCGGCGCGAACGCAAGGCCGACGACGGCGCCATCGCTCGAATGTCGCTCATCGAGGAAGGTCCGGTGAAACAGGTACGGATGGCGAACCTGGCGGTGCTAGGTTCGCACAGCGTGAATGGCGTGGCCAGGCTCCACACCCACCTGCTCGAGACGGACCTGTTCCGGGATTTCCACGCACTGTGGCCGGAGCGGTTCAACTCCAAGACCAACGGCGTGAGTCAGCGCCGCTGGCTCCTGCAGGCGAACCCCCAGCTCGCCTCGCTCATCACGGAGTGCATCGGGCCGCGCTGGATCGTGGAGGCCGAGGAGCTGAGGCGCCTGGAGCCGCTCGCCGACGACAAGGCGTTCCAGGAGCAGTTCAGGAAGATCAAGAGGACGAACAAGCAGCGCCTGTCGGAGATCATCGGGGCGGAGAACGGCGTCACGTTCGACGTCGACGCCATCCTCGACGTGCAGGTGAAGAGGCTGCACGAGTACAAGCGCCAGCTTCTGAACGTGTTGCAGATCGTGGCGCAGTACCTTCGACTGAAGGGCCAGCCCTCCCGCTCCGTGACGCCGCGGACCTATCTCTTCGGCGGCAAGGCGGCGCCAGGGTACATGGCAGCCAAGTGGGTCATCAAGCTCATCCACTCGGTCGCCGACGTCGTGAACCACGACCGAGACGTCATGGGCCGGCTCAAAGTCATCTTCGCGAGGAATTACCGCGTCTCGCTCGCGGAGCGTATCTTCCCCGCGGCCGACGTCTCGGAGCAGATCTCCACCGCTGGAAAGGAGGCCTCGGGCACGGGCAACATGAAGTTCGCCATGAACGGCGCGATCACGATCGGCACGCTCGACGGCGCCAACGTGGAGATCAGGGACGAAGTTGGCCACGAGAACTTCTTCCTGTTCGGCCACACCGTGGAACAGCTCGCCCAGCTGAGAACCCGCGGGTACGACCCCTGGAGCTGCTATCGAGAGAACGGTGAGCTCAAGTCCGTCCTCGACGCCATCGCTTCCGGGGTCTTCTCCCCCGGGCAGCCGACGCTGTTTCAGCCCATCGTGGATTCGCTCCTCGATGGCGGCGATCCCTACTTCGTGCTCGCCGACTTCCCTTCCTATCTCGAGGCCCAGGAGAGGGTGAGCGACGAATTCCGAGACGTTGAGCGCTGGACCAGGATAGCGATCCTCAACGTGGCGAGGTCCGGTAGGTTCTCCTCGGATCGCACGATTCGGGAGTACGCACGGGATATCTGGCATGCGGAGTCGGTCGCAAGCGTCCGATGACGCAGCTGTCCCTGCCTGGACGGATTCTCCCCTGGGCGTTCCGCACCGGGCCGCCTCTGCCTCCCTGGGTGCCCGACCGCCAACGCGCAATGATGTACGTCGGCAGATCCCAACGCCTTCGGCTCGCCTTGCTAGGATACGGTCGCGTCCTCTCGTGCGCCTTTCTTGAGGGCTGCGGTGAACGCAGTCTGCGCCGCGGTCGACGCTTCGCGGATGGCCTGCGGCATGCGCGAGGCGACATCCTTCGTCTCGTCCACCGCACCGCTGATGCGCCGCCGCGTCTCGTCCACCGCACCGCTGATGCGCCGCCGCGTCTCTGCGCCGGAGCGCGGCGCAAACAGCATCGCTGTTGCCCCACCGACCAACGCTCCTCCGACGAACGCCAGGAACAGCGTGAGGCCTCCGTTCCGGGGGTGCTCTGTCTGTGTCATGGTATGGCCTGCTTTCTTGGCTCGGGTTGTACTGCTCCTTGACCGCCCCTATCCGTGCCCGGCGCGTCGCTCACATGGCGGGCATCGGCTCCGGCCTGGTGGGCCTGCTCTCGGCGTTGTGGTTCAGAGATAGACCCGATCGAGAAGAAGCCGCTCTTCCACTTCTTCCCCGGTTCGCGCGCCTACTCGCTCGCGACCGTCGGCTGCAACCTCCGGTGCGCGTTCTGCCAGAACTGGGAGCTGTCGCAGTGGCCGAGGCTCATGCTCCCGAAGAGGATCGGCGTGGCCGCCCTTCTGCACTCCCGCGATCGGGGGGCCCTGGAATCTCACGTCTCGTGAAGAAGAACACGTTCACCATGGATTCGGACGAGGCGAGATGCTCGTGGGGCGGATTGTGCCGTCGCCTCGCCTACGTGGGGAAGCGATGCCATAAGCGCTCGATATTTAGACAGTTTGCGCGTCTACGCCAAGGGAGGTCCATGATGACGCAACAGAAGAAGCCAAGAGACCTCGTGGTTCGTGATGCGGATCACGCCGGGATGCTGGAGGAGTCGTTCCACCACCCCTTCAATCCCAATTCAGAGCTTCACCGCTTCGATCTCGGCGGGCGTGCTGGCCTCTCGCATCTGGGCATATCGGTCATCCGGGTACCATCGCAGCGAGAATCGTTCGCGAAGCACTCGCACGCAGCAGAGGAGGAATGGCTCTTCGTGCTCCGAGGGCGTGGTCTCGTCGAGATCGGCGACGAAAGCTACGAGATTGCGCCTGGAGATTTCGTCGGCTTTCCTGCAGGTGCTCACGCCCACCATGTGCGCAACCCCAAGAAGGAGGACCTCGTCTACCTCTGCGGAGGCGAACGAACCGCGGTCGATGTCATCGAGTATCCAGCGGCGGGAAGGCGTGTCGTTCGCGTAGCACGGGAAATGACCGTCTACCCTGTCCAGGCCGGCGAGCCATTGTTCCGATAGCGGACGGCGCACGCGCTCGCATCGCGCTGCCCAGAGGAACAGGACCCTCGCTTGTCGAGCAAGACGCGAGCGGGAAAGAGGTGACCACATGCTTGTCAAAGACGCCATGACGCACGGAGCGGAGACCATCGGCCCCGACGAGACACTGCAAACGGCCGCCAACAGGATGAAGGCTGCCAACATCGGCGCACTTCCGGTTTGCGAGAACGATCGCATCATCGGCATGCTCACCGATCGAGACATCGTCATCCGGGGGGTCGCGAACGGCATGCATCCAGTCCAGGCCACAGTTCGGGGTTCGATGACGCCTCGGGTCGTCGTCTGTTTTGAGGAGCAGCCACTCCACGAGGCTGCCATTCTGATGCAGGAGAGTTGCATCCGACGAATCATGGTGCTCGACTCGAGCAACAGGCTCGTCGGCTTCCTCAGCTTGGATGACCTCGCAATGACGGCAGGCAGGCTTGCCGTCGATGTCATCGAGAAGTGCCACGACCCGGAACGGCGGGTCTATCGAGGGCACTGGCAGCACATTAGTTGAGGAGCAACAAGGGAACGCGCGCGATGATGCGGGTGGCGAGCCCGGGTGTCAGGGCGGTCCGTTCAGAAGCTGTTCTCGTGGACCCGTGGTGGCTACCTCGCGCATCCGCGCGAAGTCGCGGTCGGAATTCGAGATCGGCGGCAGCTGCAATGGCTACTCCGTCTCGTGGTCGAATGGCGAGATGAGGTTGCTCTTGATTTCTCGGATGACGGCATGGGCCCGACGCGCTGTGCGCCGGTTATGGTCAAGACTCGACCCTCGCAGCTCCGGCAGCGAACTGGTGGGGATCGCGGCTGACGCGTGCCGCCCCCCCCGGCACGAGTTGGTCGTCGAGAACGCCCTGTTTCGACACCAGCTCAACGTCCTCAGGCGACAGGTCAAGAGACCCAGGCTGGCCCCGATCGACAGGTTGAAGCTGGTCATCGTCTCCATCCTCCTGCCGAGTTGGCGTAGAGCCATGGTGGTTGTCCAGCCAGATACGATCCTTCGCTGGCACCGAGCCGGCTTCCGCCTGTTCTGGCGATCGAGATCCCGGCGACCCAGAGCCTCCCCGCTACAAGCAGAGACGGTTGAACTCATTTGCGACATGGCCCGCCACTGCCGACTCTGGGGTGCCGAGCGCATCCGCGGGGAACTCCTCAAGCTGGGCATCAAGGTCAGCAAGCGCACCGTCCAAAAGTACATGAGAGGGGTTCGCACCAGGGGAGGCGAACAGACATGGGCAACCTTCCTGAGGAACCATGCCGAAAGTACGTGGGCCTGCGACTTCGTCCAGACCTACGACATCTTC
>JBGQLS010000181.1:0-10985 GCA_041500205.1 Anaeromyxobacteraceae bacterium
GCGAACTCGAGCGGCGACGGCCGCATGCGGATCGGGTTCACTTCCTTGTCGTACTTGTACTGGATCCAGGTCTCGATGACGTCCTCGGTGAAGACGTCGCCCTTGAGCATGAACTTGTGGTCCTTGCGCAGGCACTCGAGCGCGTCCTCGAGAGAGCCAGGCATCTTGGGGATGTCCCGGAGCTCCTCGGGGGTGAGGCCGTAGATGTCCTTGTCGAGCGGCTGGCCCGGGTTGGCCTTGGTCTCGATCCCGTCGAGGCCGGCCATGAGCATCGCCGCGAACGCCAGGTATCCGTTGCAGCTCGGGTCGGGCGAGCGGAACTCGATGCGCTTCGCCTTGGGCGAAGGGGAGTACATGGGGATCCGGACCGCTGCCGAGCGATTGCGCGCGGAGTAGGCGAGGTTCACCGGCGCCTCGAACCCCGGCACGAGACGGCGGTAGCTGTTGGTGGTCGGGTTGCAGAGCGCGGCCAGCGCCGGCGCGTGCTTCAGGATGCCGCCGATGTACCACATCGCGACGTCCGACATGCCCGCGTAGCCCTCACCCGCGAAGAGGGGCTTGCCGCTCTTCCAGATAGACTGGTGCGTGTGCATGCCCGAGCCGTTGTCGCCGTAGAGCGGCTTCGGCATGAAGGTCGCGGTCTTGCCGTGGCGCCGCGCCACGTTCTTGATGATGTACTTGAACCACTGCAGCTTGTCCGCCATGTTCACGAGCGAGTCGAACCGCAGGTCGATCTCGGCCTGGCCCGCCGTCGCGACCTCGTGGTGATGCTTCTCGATCGGGATGCCGACCGACTCCATCACGCGGACCATCTCGGTGCGGATGTCCTGCTGGCTGTCGGTGGGGGCGACCGGGAAGTAGCCTTCCTTGTAGCGGGGCTTGTAGCCGAGGTTGCCGCCCGGCTCCTCGCGGCCCGTGTTCCACTGGCCCTCGGAAGAGTCGATCTTGTAGAAGGCCTGGTTCACGCCCGTGTCGTACCGGACCTCGTCGAAGATGAAGAACTCCGGTTCCGGCCCGTAGAAGGCTGTGTCCCCGATCCCGGTCGACTTGAGGTATTTCTCCGCCTTGATGGCGATGTTGCGCGGGTCACGCGAGTACGGCTCCTTCGTGATCGGGTCGACGACGTTGCAGATGAGCGACAGTGTTGGCTCGGCCATGAACGGATCGGTGACCGCGGTCGAGGCGTCGGGCACGACCAGCATGTCGGAGGCGTGGATCGCCTGCCAGCCGCGGATGGACGAACCGTCGAAGCCGGAACCCTCTTCGAAAAGCCCCTCGGTGAGCTCGCTGACGGGGATCGTGAAGTGTTGCCAGATACCTAAGAAGTCCATGAACTTCAGGTCCACCATCGTGGCCTTCTTCTCTTGGGCCAGGCCGAGGACCTGCTTCGGGGTGAGGTTCGCCATGCGGTTCGTCCTATCTCCTGGGATGCAAGGGGTTTCCGTGCTTGCGAGGCGCGATCGGTTAGCACAGCACGTGCCAGGGTGTGAAGCGCTAATCTCCCGCGAACAGAGCCAGAGCCCAGGAGGGCCTGCCCGTTTCGGCGGCAGTCGTTGCCCGAAGAACGGGCACCGCGGAAGCCCTGGATGTTCGCCCGCGATCCGGCGGGTTGGCGCCGTGCGGGACGCTGTCGGGGCCTCCTGCTGGTCAACTCGAGCGAGCCGTCAAGTCTCTATCGGGTAGGCTCGTGCCCGATCTCGCGGAAAAGATGTCCCTCTCTGAATGGGCTGGGTGTTTCCCGTGACAAGAGAAGCGTCAGTGCCCGACAGCAGCCGAAGGGCTGGGGAGCTTTACAAACAGTACGGTGCCGCCGTCTACCGGCGTTGCCTGCGCCTCCTCAAGGATCACGAGGCGGCCCGCGACGCCACGCAGGAAGTGTTCATGAAGCTCGTGCGCGACATGCCGAAGCTGGAGGACCGGGAGACGGTCCTGCCGTGGATGTATCGGGTCGCCACGAACCACTGCCTGAACTCCCGGCGCAACTCGCATCGCCGGGGTGAGGACCAGTCGGACACCGAGCTCGAGGTGGCTTCGACGACGCCCACCGACGTCTATCCCGACCGCGCGCTCGCCCAGAGCATTCTCTCTCGCTTCGACGCGGCGACGCAGGCGGTGGCGGTAGGCGTCATCGTGGACGGGATGGAACACGAGGAGGTCGCGGCGGCCCTGGGCGTTTCACGCCGGACCGTGGCGCGGAAGCTGGAGCGGTTCCTCGAGAACGCACGGAAGTATGTCACTCGGAGCGATACATGACCTCCCGTTGCCCATCCGACCTCGCCCTGGAAGGCTACCTCCTCGATCGCGGAGCCTCGAACCTCTCTCCGCACGTCGCCTCGTGCACGCCGTGCCAGGGGCGCGTCGCGCGGATGGACCGGGAAGGCCAGGAGTTCCTGCAATACGTCTACCCCGCGACGGTCGCCAAGGTGCAGGAGGCGGCCAGCCCAAGGCGATCGGCGTGGCGGCGCTGGATGCTCTTCCTTCCCGTGCCGGCCGCTGCCGCTCTCGCCGCCGTCCTGCTGGTGGGACTGCCCGGTTCGCGCACTCCCACCGGGCCGTCGGCGGACTACGTGGGCGTGAAGGGCGGGAGCGGGGGCCTGGGCCTCACCGTGTTCCTCGGCGCGGCCGAAGGCGCGCGACCGATCGCTGACGGCGAGACCGTGCCGGCCTCATCGGCGCTGCGCTTCAAGATACAGCCCACCCGCGCCTGCCACCTATGGGTGGTGTCAGCGGACGCCGCGGGCCAGATCTCGCGGCTTTACCCGAGCGCGGGCGAGGGTGGCGCGGAGATCGCGCACGGCGGTCCGCTCCCGGGTGGCGCAGTGCTCGACGGGCGCGGTGGGCCGGAGCGCATCTTCGCCGTCTGCACGCCGAACCCCATCGCCTACTCTGCACTCGAGAGCGCGGTGCGCCGGGCGGTCGGTCAGGGCGAGGAAGCCGTCCGCAACAGCCGCGATGTCCCAGGCTTCCCTGACGGGACGATTCAGGCCACGGTGCTCATCCATAAGAGGTGATGAGAGTAATCGCGCTCGCCCTTGCGCTTGCCATCCCCGCGCTAGCGCAAGGAGGGGGAGGGCGGTTTGCCGTCATCGCAGGGAACAACGTAGGCGCGCCCGGCCGGCAGAAGCTGTGGTTTGCCGAGAGCGACGCCGATCGATTCCAGAAGGCGCTGCAGGAGCTTGGCGACTTCCCCGACTACCGCATCCTCACCGTGCGGGGCGGCAGCGCCAGCGCCTTTCGTGAAGCGCTGGCCGAGACGGAGAAGCGCATCGCCGGGGCGCGGCTCGCGGGTGAGCAGCCGCTCCTCGTCGTGTACTTCTCGGGACACGCGGGCGCGGGCGGTCTCGAGTTCGGGGCCGAGCGGCTCTCCTACGACGAGCTCAAGATGCTCATCGGGCGATCCGGCGCGGACGCCAAGATCGTGGTCGTGGACGCCTGCGAGGCAGGCACGCTCACCCAGGTGAAGGGAGCGCTCGCGGCCCCGTCGGTCACGTTTGCCTTGCCCTCGGACGACGTGCACGGCACGGCCTTCATCGCCTCCACCGCGGTCGGCGAGGCGGCGCAGGAGTCGGCGGCGCTGGGCGGGAGCTTCTTCACCCACCACCTCGAGGTCGGGCTGCGCGGAGCGGCCGACGCCGACGGCGATGGTCAGGTCACGCTCGCGGAGGCCTTCCGCTACACGGCGGCTCAGACACTGTCCGGCACGTCCGCCACGGCCGTCGGCCCACAGCACCCCACCTACGACTTCAAGATGTCGGGGCGCGGCGACGTGGTGCTGGCCGATCTGCGGCGCGGCGAGGCGCACCTGAAGCTGCCTCCCGACCCCGGCTCGCTCTACATCCTGAAGGGCCCGAAGGGCCTGCTGGCCGAGGTCCACGCCACCCTGGCGACGTTCTCGCTGGCGCTGCCGGCGGGACACTACGCCGTCGAGCGACGTTCGAGGGACGGCCGCGCCCGCGGCGACCTCGACCTCGTACGCGGCCAGGACCTGTTCCTCCCGAAGCTCGCGCCGACCCGCTACGAGCTGGCGCGCTCCAAGGGAGGTCCCCTCCCGACCGAGTGGTTCGCCGGCTTCGGCGTGGCGTCGTGGGGCATGCCTTCCTTCGGCATCGCCCCCGCCTTCCGCGGCGGGTTCCGGCGCGAGATCGGCCAGCTCGCCCTGCGCTTCCACGGCGACTACATGTTCAAGGACGTCGCCGACCGGAACTTCCACTACGGGTATTCGCGCGTGGGCGGCGGCGCGGCGCTCCTCACGCCGATAGCCGGCTCGAAGCGCCTCCTGGAGGCCGGGGTCGACCTCGGCTACGGCTACGCCACGCAGTCGCTCCGCGACGGGCGGCACTTCTCGGCGCACGACTTCACCGGAGGGCTGGCGGTGGTGGCCTCGATGCCGGTAGGGCGCATGCGCCTCGCCTTCGACGGGATGTTCGGCGGGACGGCCTTCAAGCTCGACAGGTCCGAGACGGTGAAGCCGGTCGCCATCGCCTCCCTCGTCCTGCTGTACGGGTTCTAGCATGCGCGCCAGGAGAACCATGGCGACCCGCGCCGTGCTCCTCGCCGCCGGCCTTCTCGCCGGCTGCGGGCCGACGCTCTTCGGCGCGACGGGTGTGCCGGTCGTCACGCCCACGTGCTTGGATCCGGCGCTGCCCATCGCCTGCCTGGGGGCCGAGGCGTGCGTCGCGGAAGACGACAGCCACTGCGGGACAGGCTGCGGCAACTGCCTCGGCAATGCGATCCAGCACGGCACGACCTTCTGTGACCGGAGCAACCTCGACCTCGCCCAGCACGCCTGCGTCACGAGCTGCGAATCCGTCTTCGTTCGCGACCCCAATGGTCCAGGCTGCATCTGCGACGCAGGCCAGGTGGCGTGTGGCGCGGGGGGCGCGTGCGTGGCGGAGACGCCCGCCGCCTGTGGCGCGAGCTGCCTGTCGTGCGGTGCGCCTGCCAGCGCGACCGCCACGTGCGCAAACCACACGTGCGACTACATCTGCCCTGCGGGAAAGGAGCAGTGCACCAATGTCGCCACCGGCCAGCCGGACTGCTGCGTACCTCCCTGCTCGGCGCAGCAGGTCCAGTGCGTCGGCGCTTGCGTGAGCGAGAGCACCACCCAGTGCGGGCCCCTCTGCGCCAATTGCAACGATCCGTCCAATGCCGTTCCCTCCAACGCCTCCGCGGCCTGCCTCGGCTCGGCAGGACACGGCGCCTGCACTTTCGCGTGCAATCCCGGTTTCCTGAAATCGAATGGCGCATGCGTCCAGGTGAAGGCGGGGCCCGGCGCCGTCGCGCTCGGGGGTAGCCATACCTGCGTAATCACCACGGCGGGCGGCGTGATGTGCTGGGGCGCCAACGGATCCGGGCAGCTCGGCGTCGGCGATACGGTGCCCCGACTCACGCCGGTCGACGTCGTACTGGTCGGAGCGGCGACAGCCATCGCCGCGGGCGCGAGCCACACCTGCGCAGTGACCACGTCGGGCGCCGTCCAGTGCTGGGGTTCGAATGTCAGCGCGCAGCTCGGGCAGCCCCTGACGACGGTGTCCTCTCGCGTCCCGGTCACCGTACCCGCGTTTCCGCCGGCGGGAAACGTTGTCACGGAGGTTACCGCCGGCGCGGGACATACATGCGTCATCCTGAAGAACAACGCCTCGCTGAACACGTCGGCAGTCTGCTGGGGCGCCAACGACAAGGGGCAAGTGGGGATCGCCCTCACAGCATCTGTCGTCACCCCCACGACCGTCCCGAACCTGAGCGGCTCGTCGGTGGCCCAGATCGCGACGCAGGTGGACCACACTTGCGTCGTGAGGGCCACCAATGGACAGGTATCGTGCTGGGGCTCGAACCCGTCCGGTCAGACTGGCCAGTCCCCAAGTCAGACCTCCGTGCCCGGTGCCACCGTGAGCAGCCTGACCGCATCCGCGATCTCCGTCGGAGGCACGCACACCTGCGCGATCGGGCAAATTAACAACAATCTCGCCACTCAAGGCGTGTATTGCTGGGGAGATCGGTCGGTGCGCCAGCTGGGTGACGGATTGACCACGCCCAATATCTCGACTCCGTTCCGGGCTACCCTCATCGATCCGGCCGCCAGTTCCGACCGCATCCTGACAGGGCGGGCCCACAGCTGCGCCGGCAGAGCTGCGGATGGCACGGTGATCTGTGCCGGCGCGAACAGTTCACTTCAGGTCGGCGTGACTCCGCCCAGCAGCAGCGAGTTCGCGACTCCGACGCCCATCTCGCTCGGTACGATCGACGCCCTCTTCGGCGGCGGTGATCGCAGCTGTGCGCTGGTGACCGGCGCCCTCAAGTGCTGGGGCGCCAACGACCACGGCCAGCTCGGGAACAACTCCACCGTCGAGAGCGCCACGCCCGTCTCTCCTCAGCCCTTCTAGCTGCCCGCCCCATCGGGACCTGACGCTTTCGCACCCGCTCACGGGTCTATCCAAGCGAGGACGAATAACGGCGTCCTCGACTTCGCAGTGGCGCTACCCCCCCCCCCGGCGCCCGCGGAGGTCGGCTTGCTGAGCCGAGTCCTGGGAGGCGGGCTGCTCCGGTAGCCCGCCTCCCTTTTTCATGATCGCGGCGCGCTCGCCGTGAATGCCGTTCGCTACCGCCACGTCCCTGGATCAAGGTGGTGGCCGATCGGCCGCCCAGGTGTCATCCAATAGTAGTGGACTTGAGGACACCATGATCCCTCCGACCTGGATGATCGAAGAGCTGAAACGACGCCGGCACGAACGGGAAGATCAGGAGCGCCCCCAGCTCCAGATCGAGCTCGACCTGCCGGTGCGGAGCGATCGCGATCCCAAGCCGGCGCGTCGTCAGGGCGAGCCCATCGTCATCGAGCTGTAGCGCCGGAGACGGCCGCTTTGCCGCGGCGCTCTTGCGGAGCGCGAGACGGCGACGAACGGAAGCGAACGCCCTAACGAGCTATTGGGGCACTACGGCTGCGGCGTGACCCTCGTCCCGGAGGAGCGGCGCTCCGCTGCGGCCCATCGTCAGGACTCGTCCGAGAGCGCGTGCGCCAGGCGTGCGAGCACGCGCGCGGCGGCGGCGAGATCTGGGTCGGAGAGCGATCCAAGCGCTACCCGCACGCGGGACTCGCCCGTTCCGCTTCGCACGGTGTCGAGTTCGCGGCCCCTGCGCGTGAGCCGGAAGAGCGCCCGGCGCGCGTCGGTGGGGTCCTGCGCCCGCTCGAGGATGCCCCGCTCGGTGAGGCGGCGGAGCACCTCGGTCAGCGTGCTGGGATGGACGTGGAGCGTCCTGGCGAGATCACCCGCCGAGATCCCAGGGTGGTGGCCGACCAGCCGTACGACCATGCGCTGAGGTCCGGTCACGCCGACGGTCCGCTCCATGCGCCGCGAGACGCGGGACAGCCCGTGGTCGACGGCCCACAGCAGGCGCATGAAGTCGAGGACCCGGCCCAGCGGCGCGCGCGAACCCCGCGCTGGCCACGGCGGCGCCGATGCGGTGTTGCCTGCCCGCGCGCGCTGCGCCTCTCTCTCTCGCCGTCCCTCGAGCGGCGGTGGGCGAAATCTCGGCTCAACCCTGTAGTGCGCTTTCATGTATCCCGCCCGCGCGACGCGACATGGGGGTTTTGCTACCGTAGGTTAGGCAGCCAAGATGAGGGGACGATGAGAGAGAGGGCTCACAGTTGGGCCCCCAAGCGCGCCAGCTCGAGCCTTCCGACGCCGCACCGTTGGGACGGGGGCTGGGCCGTCCGTGGGCAGTTCCAAGAAGCGATCCTCCCGCGTGAGCGTGGCATACCCCGGCGGGGCCCCGGGGCTGCGCCGACGCTTCTTTCGGAGTCGCGCGGGGTTCCGGCATGCGCCAGTTCGATTGCTGCTCGAACGACGCGGCTATAGAGCAATTCAGGACCTCGAATAATCCCTTGGCTTCTTAGCCGGGGCGGGGCGGCGCGAGCCCCGGGTACTTGGCTTCTTAGCCGGGGTGGGGCCCCGACGGGCACTGCCGGCGGGGCGGCGCGAGCCCCGGGTACTTGGCTTCTTAGCCGGGGTGGGGCCCCGACGGCACTGCCGGCGGGGCGGGGCGGCGCGAGCCCCGGGTACTCAGTCCGCGCGCAGGACCAGGAGCGCGATGCGCCTGCTTGTCATCGAAGACTACCCTCCGCTGGCGCGCTCCGTGGCCCAGGGGCTGCGGGAAGCGGGCTTCGGCGTTGACGTCGCCACCGACGGCGAAGCCGGGCTGTCCTGCGCCAAGACGCTCCCCTACGACGCCATCGTGCTGGATCTGATGCTCCCGAAGCTCGACGGCTTCTCCGTGCTCGAGGGCCTCCGGCGCGCGCGGCAGGGCGCCGCCGTCCTCATCCTGACCGCGCGGCACGACGTGTCCGATCGCGTCCGGGGCCTCGACCTCGGCGCGGACGACTACCTCGTCAAGCCGTTCGCGTTCGAGGAGCTCCTGGCGCGCATCCGAGCCCTGGTGCGGCGGAGGTACGGACGCACCCAGACCTTGATCACGGTGGCCGACCTCGAGATCGACACCTCGGCGCGGACCGTGCGGCGGGGGGCGCGCATCGTCGAGCTCTCGGCGCGCGAGTATGCGCTCCTCGAGTACCTCGCCGTCCGGCGTGGGCACACCGTCACGCGCTCGGAGATCTGGGACCACGTCTACGACTTCGCCTCGGAGCCCTCGAGCAACGTGATCGACGTCTACATCGGGTATCTGCGCAAGAAGATCGACCAGGATTTCGAGCCGAAGCTCATCCGCACCCGGCGCGGGCTGGGCTATGTGCTGGGAGAGACGGATTGAGCGGCGGCGGGCCATCGATTCAGCGGCGCCTGACGGTCTCCATCGTGGCCATCGTGGGCGTCTCCCTCGTCGCGTGTTCGCTCACCGTCTACGCTACTTTCACGCGTCGTGTCTGGCGGGACTTCGACGCCAGGCTGGCCCAGGATGCCTATGCCGTCGCGCTCATGGTGGAGGAGTACGGCGACCGGCCCTGGGAGGTCGAGCCCGGTGGCTTCGAGGCCTTCGAGCACATGCGGGGCCCGGCCTCGGTCGAGCTCTGGATGGATGACGGTTCGGTCCTGGCGCGCGCGCCGGACGGCACGGAGCTGCCGCTGCCGGCGGCCGTCACGGCCCCGGTCTTCACCGACCTCACGCTGCGTGACGGCCGCCCGGGACGGCTGTGCCAGGCCTGGCTCCAGCCACGACAGGGCCACGAAGGAGGCGTGCATCAGGCTCCCACCGGTCGGAAGATCGGGATCGCGGTGGCGCGGAACATCGAGGAGCCCATCGCCACCATCGCTGGTTTCCGCGTGCTCCTGTGGGTGCCGACGCTGGGCGTGATCCTCGTCGCCGCCCTGGTCGCGTCGCTGTCGATCCGGACCATGCTCGGGCACGTGAAGAGGATCTCCGAGGACATCGCGGCGCTCGACGCCTCGTCTCCCGGTGAACGCCTGCACCTCCGGGGCGTGCCGGGCGAGCTCAGGCCGCCGTTCGTGAAGCTCAACGAGCTGCTCTCCCGGATCGAGGCGTCGCGTGTGAGAGAGCGGCAATTCAACGCCGACGTGAGCCATGAGCTGCGCACGCCGCTCTCCGGGCTGCGGAGCATCCTCGAGGTGTCGGCCTCGCGCGTCCGGTCCGCCGCGGAGTACAGGATCACCCTGGCGGAAGCCCACGCGATCGTCCGCCAGATGGAGACGATCGTCGAGAACCTGCTCATGCTGGCGCGGCTCGGCTCGGGCCAGATGAGCGTCGAGCGCGAAGAGATCGCCCTCGCCGAGCTCGTGGACGCCTGCTTCGCGCCCTACGCCGAAGCCGCTCGCCGCAAGGGCCTGCACTTCGAAAATCGCGTCCCGACCGCGCTGAACGTGTGGTCGGACGGGCACAAGCTGCGGCTCGTCGTCGCGAACCTCTGCTCCAACGCGACCGAGTACACGGCCGAAGGCGGCTGGATCGCCGTCGAGAGCCATCCGGAGGGCGGGGTCGTCCTCGCCGTGCTGGACAGCGGCCCCTCCATACCGCGAGAAGCGGTGGCGAGGCTCTTCGACCCCTTCTTCCGCCTGGACAGCTCCCGGAGCGGCAGCGGCGAGCACTGCGGGATCGGGCTCACGCTGGTCCGGGCGCTGTGCGGCGCGCTCGGCTACGGCGTGGAGGTCCGGAACGAGGTGAACGGGAGCGTGGCGTTCACGGTCTCGAGCGGTTCAGATTGCTTTCTGCCCATGCGTGCTTCGCGTCCCCTCGCCGAGGCCCCCTCACCCTAACCCTCTCCCCCGGTGGGGGAGAGGGGATAGGTACGGAATCAAGGCATTTCTTACTGATCGCTGCTCTAGACCACCTCAGGGCCCTCCCTGGTCCGGCGATAGGCGTTCGCGTGGCGTGGCGGACGCGTCCAGGAAGCCGATCACCTCGTTCACCTCTGCGTCGGTGAGGCCGGCGTTGGGCATCGGCACGCCGCCGCTCCTCGCGAGCAGCGCGGTCGCGACCGGGTCCCTCTGGGCGAGCATTCCCTCGGGGTCCTTGAGCCAGCGAGCGACCCAGGGGCGGCCCCGACGGGCCACCACGCCCCGCAGGTCCGGGCCCACGCTCTCGCCCTTCGGCGCGTGGCAGGCGGCGCACCGTTGCCGGAAGATGGTCTGCCCCTTGCCGAGAGGGGCGATACGGGGAGCTTCCGCGTAGCTCTTCGCCGATCGGTTGCCCCTGGAACGCGGATCCATCCAGTCGCCGATGACGGTCGCGAGGTACTTGGGGTCGTCGAGCACACCGGTGTGCCACCACTGCCCGACGGCGTCGTTCCCGATGTTGATCGCCGCGGCATGATCCTCGATGCTCGCGAGCTCGCCGAACTTCCTCCGCAGGAGCTGGATGTCCTCCTTCTTGCCGGTGAGAAAGGTCCAGCCCGGCTTCGCCTTGAAGGCCTCGGCGTACTTCTTCAGCGCCGCGGGCGTGTCGCGCTCCGGGTCGAGGGTGATCGAGTAGAAGAAGATGTCCTTGCCTACCCGGTCGCCGAGCTCCCGCTGCACTCGCGC
>JBGQLS010000182.1:0-10919 GCA_041500205.1 Anaeromyxobacteraceae bacterium
ACTCAGTCCCAGCTGACCCTGCGAATCGGCACGCTGTGCCCTTCGGGCTCGCCGCCGGCCCCTCCCACCTCCTGACGGCACGGCCCCTCGCTGGGGACCTCCAGCTTCCGTTCGATCGTCCCGTCCGGGTCCACGCGCGCAGGCGCCGGCGGCCGTTGTTCCGACGCGCTCTCGTGCCCGGTGGATGGATCCCACACATCGTGGTTCATGCGCTTCTCCTCGCCGCTCTCATGTTCGCGAGCGGCGTGGATAGCTCGCCACGTTCGAGACGCGCCCCGCCGCTAGGCCCCCGCCACATGGGTCGCGCCGCCAATTGGTGCTGGCCGGGGCCTTGGACCGGGGGAAGAATGCGGCTTCACCCGCGGACGGGAGAACGGCCATGAGAGGCACGCTTTGCGCCCTCGCACTCGCAGCGCTCGCCGGCTGCTCGGCTCACCAGAGCTCGTCTTCGGGCGCCGCGGGGGCCCAGCCCGAGCACGTCAGCACGACCGGCTTCCCCGCTTCCGAGCTGTCCCCCGAGCAGGTGCGCCTGGTGCAGCGTGCGCTGGCCGACCGCGGCTACGCGGTCGACCTCACCGGTGCCTTCGACGCCCACACCCAGACCGCGCTCGCGGAGTTCCAGCGTGCCCGCGGCCTGCCAGCCGACGGCAGGCTCGACACGTACACGCTCGAGACGCTCGGGATCGACCCGCGCGACGTCATGCCGGTGCGCGGCGCGGAGGAGGGCCCGAACAGCGAGGCCGGCACGTCTCGCTGAAAGGGACGGAACGGAAGGGCCGCATCGTGGCCGCGGTTCAGGCCGCGGCGCGCCTCCTCGCCGGCCGTCGCGTGCCCGGATCCTCGACGCTGGAGGGAAACGCGTGCGACAGGAGGAAGGCGGCCCCCAGGACGACGAGCACGATGGCCGGGAGGCAGAGGAAGGCCATCTTTTCGATCATGGCGTCTCCTGCGCCAGTAACGCCGCGTGAAGGGCGTCGCGGATCGCGCGATCCGCGGCGGCGCGCTCGGCCTGGCTAGGTGCAGGCCCACGCGCACCTGGCGCGGACGCGATCGGACGCGCGCGGATCGCCGGGCGCGGCACCTCCCGCTCGGCGACCCGCGCCACGACCGCACCGGCGTTCGCGGCGTCGTGCTTCGCGATCTCGGAGAGGCTGACGACGCCTACCAGCAGGCTGCGCTGGTCGAGGACGACGATCCGCGACTTGCGGCTCGCCGCCATCAGGCGCTCGGCGCGGGCGAGCTCGTCCCCGGGATGGCACGCCACCAGCTCCCGCGTCATCACGTCCCCGACCGGCAGATCGTATTGCTTCGCCTCGCCGACGATGCGAAGGGCGATGTCGCGATCCGTGATCGTCCCGATGACGTGGCGGTCGCCGTCGCACACAGGCAAGAAGCCGACGTTCTCGTCGCGCATCTTCCTCGCCGCGACACGGCAGCTCTGGTAGCTCAGCAGGTACTGCGGGTCGACCCTCATCACCTCGGCGACTAGCATGTCGGCTCCTTCGCGATCCGCGCAGCGGCAATCGCGCGCGGTGAAATGGACGCTGCAGCTAGTTGACCCAGGACCCAGCGAAGAAAGGCCGCGCCTCTGCTGGCAACGAACGTGACCAAGAGGTGGGGGACATCGCGCAGATGGGCCCATCCGCGATGGTCCTGTCACCGAGTCACTCCGGCGCGGGATGGACCAGCGGGCTGTCACCCACGCGGGACTGCCGTCAGCCGCGAAGCGCCGACCAGGCAAGCAGCGCCCATCCCGCCAGGAAGGCGACGCCGCCGATAGGCGTCACCGCCCCGAGCGCACGCACGCCGGAGAGCGCGAGCGCGTAGAGGCTCCCCGAGAAGAGCAGCGTTCCGAGGGCGAACAGCCAGCCTGCCGCGGTGGTGGCCGCGCTCGGCCAGCGGGACGCGGCCCACGCGACCGCGATGAGCCCGAGGGCGTGGTACATCTGGTAACGCGCGCCGGTCTCGAAGGTGACGAGGAGCTCGGGCGCGATCCGGGAGCGGAGAGCGTGCGCGCCGAACGCCCCGGCGGCCACCGAGATCAGGGCCGAGATCGCGCCGAGCGCGAGGAAGAGCCGGTTCATGGGGCGCGAGCATAGTGGACTTCGGGAACCGGGGCAGATCTGGCAGGGCACCCGGCGCGCCGGAATCGACCCGCGCCGGGCCTAGCGCCATCATTCGTGTCCGCCGTGGTCCGGGGATCCCCCGTGCTGACCGTGAACGCCCTGCGCCGCACCGTGGCCCGCCCCCGTCGCCATGGCGGGATAGAGCTGCGCGAAGACGACGATGCCGACCGGCGTCTGGCTCCCGTACGCGGTCTGCAGCGATGACGGGACCTCATACACGCTGGCGCGCACGCCGAGGGCCGGCATGAGCCTGGCGAAGGGCCCGAAGGAGTGGGCGAACCCCGCCGAGAGCCCCAGGACGTCGAAGGACCGGTCCGGGTCCGCGCCCGGCACCACGAGCTCCCTCGCGTTCTTCACCACCCACTCGAAGCGCGCGAAGATGGCGTTCCGCCCGTCGCGTGACCACGTGCCCTCGGCGAGCAGAGCGTCCTCGGCGCGGCCGCCTTCGAGGTTGCGGCCCCAGGCCAGGGTCAGCGCGCCGTAGCCCTGGCGGCCGAGGCGATCGCTCCAGGCCGCCGAGGCGGTCACGCGGTGGACGCTCTCCTCGGGCTTTAGCGACTCGGGGCTGGACAGGCGGCCGTAGGAAGCTTGCAGGACGAAGGACGGAAGGGGCGCGAACGAGACGCGCGCCGCCCACGAGTCGAACCTGACGGGGTCGAAGTCGGTCCTGTGCTCGTCCGGCTCGCGGCCGTTGAACCACGAGCCCTCGATCTTCACGTCGCGCAGCAGGAGCGCGCCGGTCAGCACGCCGTACGAGATGTGCGTGGAGTCCATCCAGTGGTGCGAGAGCGGCGCGATGGGATCGTGCAGCGCGGAGGACCGGTGCGGGAACGCGACCGGGCCGAGCGCGGGCTCACCCACCGGCGCCGCGTAGACCTGGACGCCGACGGCGTCGGCGAGGGGCACGCGCGCGAGGAGGGCCAGCTCCATGAACAGGTCGTGCGGGTGCTGTCGATCGTGCAGCGGCTGGCCGTGGTAGACCTCGCCGCTCTGGAAGAGGTCGGGGTATCCGCCGTCCGTCACCGTGAACGGCTCGAGCGAGGCCATCACCCGCGCCGCCACCGAGCCCCCGCCGACCGGCAGGCGCGCCATGCCCATGAACCAGCTCGTCGAGAAAGCGGTGTGGATCCCTCGCCTCGTGCTCTGGTCGGTGTAGGCGGCGAAGGCGTTGCCGTGCAGCATGAGCTGGCCGGGGCCGAGCGGCAGGTGAACGGCCCAGGTCGGGGTCGAGAGCGGCTGCCATGCGGTGCCGGACGCCTCGCGCGCCTCGTCGCGACTCACCGCATCTCGAGGAGGGAGCGGCGGCCTGGGCCACTCGGGAGGGGGAAGCGGCGGTCCCTTGGGCGGTGGCGGCAGCTCCTCCGGCGGCTCCATGGGTTCGCCGTGCCCGGGGTGCTGCGCGCGGACAGGCGCCGGGTGCGCTATGCCGAGCGCGAGGGTCACCGCGAGGCAGACTCTCACGGCCCTCATCGCGCCGTTCCTGCGCCGGAGGCCGAGGGCGCGAGCCTGGCGATCCTGCCCGGCAGCACGGCCACGTAGAGATTGCCGTCCGGGCCGAGGCGGAGCGAGACGGGACTGCCGCCCTGCACTTGCACCACGTCGCGGCGCGAGCCTGGCACCACCGCCGTTCGCGCGGCGTCCACCGCCACGCTCCAGAGGCGTCCATTCACGTTGTCGGCGAAGTAGTAGCGGCCGCGCTCGGAGGCGGGCCAGGCCGGACTGTCCACGATGGCGCCCCCCGTGATGGACTCGCAGTCGCCGTCGATGCCTCCGGCCGCGGCACCGTGCCGGCAGTGGTAGACCGGCTCGACGCAGTCTCGAGCGTCTGGGATCGTCTCGCGGCACTTCGTCACCGGCCAGCCGTGAGGCCCTTCACGCCAGGGCCATCCGTGGTGCCGTCCCGCCTGCGCCACGTCGACCTCCTCGTAGGTGACCTCGCCCACGTCAGCCACCCACAGGCTCCCCGTGAGCGGGTCGAACCAGAAGCGCCAGGGATTGCGGAAGCCCCAGGCCCAGATCTCGCGCCGGGGCGGCGCCAGGCCCGCGGTGAGTGCCGCGCCCGGGTCATCCGGGCAGGCGGTCGCGGCCGCCGCGCTCGCGAGCGGATTGTCGCCGGGGATGCTGCCGTCGAAGTTCACGCGCAGGATCTTCCCGTTGGCGTTCGAGAGACAGGCCGCGAAGTGGTTGGTCGGTTCCCGGAGAGGCTCCGGCGCCGCGCCGGAGTTGAAGCCGCTGTCTCCGACGCCCACGTAGAGCATTCCGTCGGGGCCGACGGCGAGGGCGCCGCCGTCATGGTTCGCGGGCCCGTGCAGGCCGCGCACGAGCACCTGCTCCGAGGCGCGGTCGAGCGTGCCGTCCGCGCGCAGCGCGATCGACACCACGCGGTGGCGATCGAGATCGGTGCCGAGGGCCGCGTCCGAGGCCGAGTAGTAGAGGAAGAGCCTCCGCGTGGCCGCGAAGAACCCCGGATCGACCGCCACGCCCAGCATCCCCTTCTCGCTCTCGCTGTCCACGTCGAAGGTGGCGGCGACCGCGACGGTCCCATCGGCGCCGCGCACCTTCACGGCGCCGCCCTTCTCGGTGATCACCATGCGACCGTCGGGGAGAAACGCGAGGTCCGTCGTCGCGCCGAGCCCCGTGACGACGTCGGAGAGGGCGAGCGACCCGACGCCCGCGAAGGGCGGAGCGCTGCTGCAGGCGGGGAGGAGGGCGAGGGCGAGAGGGAGGAGGCGTGGCCTGGCGGCGCTCATCGCCCGGTGGATAGGAGGCTTCGCGCCCCGTCTCAAGCACTGCCGGGGGACCTTCCGCGCCCGGACGCGCCTGGCGCCCCTCGCAGGCGGTGATTAGGATCGAGGCGCGCCGTGGCTCGCCCCTCCACCTTCGCGATCTTCCTCTTCGTCCTGCTGGCCGTCTTCGGCGGCATGCACTGGTTCCTGTGGGCGCGCCTGGCTCGCGACACGGGACTGTCCGACACCTGGCGCCGGCTCTTCGCCGTCTTCTTCGCGATGGCGGCCCTCGGCGTGCCCGCCGGGATCATGCTCGCGCGCCGCCTACCGTTCCACAGGACGCGCGTGCTCGCCGCCGTCCTCTTCACCTGGATGGGCGCGGCCTTCCTCGTCTTCATCGCCCTTCTCGCCACCGATCTCGCGCGAGCCCTGTGGGCGACCGGCAGCTGGATGATGGCGCTCACCGGCGGGAGGGTCGAGGGGGCTCAGGATCCTTCACGGCGCGTCTTCGTGGCGCGGGCCCTGGCGGGAGGCGCCGTCCTCGCCGCCGGGGCGGCCACCGCCGCGGCGGTCCGCGTCGCCACCGGGGAGCCGCGAGTGGTGGAGGTGCCGATCCGGCTCGATCGGCTGCCAGCACGTCTCTCCGGCTTCACCCTGGCGCAGATCAGCGACTTCCACGTTGGGCCCACCATCCACGAGAAGCACGTGCGGCGCGTGGTCGACATGACGAACGCCCTGCGGCCCGACGCGGTCGTCATCACGGGAGACCTCGTGGACGGCACCGTGGCGGAGCTGCGCAACGCCACCGAGCACCTGGCGCGGCTCGAGGCGCCGCACGGCGTCTTCTTCGTCACCGGCAACCACGAGTACTACGCGGGCGCCCGCGCCTGGCTCGAGGAGATCGCGCGCTACGGCATCCGCCCGCTGCGCAACGAGCGGGTGTCGCTGGGCGACCGCGGCCCGGGCGGCGCTTCCTTCGACCTCGCCGGAGTGGACGACTGGAGCGTGGCGCGCGGTGACCACGAGCGCTGGCCAGCCCTCGAGACGGCGCTGGCAGGCCGCGACGGCGATCGCTCGCTCGTCCTCCTCGCGCACCAGCCGCGCGGAGTCGCGCAGGCCGTGCGCTCGGGGGTCGAGCTGCAGCTGTCGGGTCACACGCACGGCGGACAACTCTTCCCCTGGAATCTGGTCGTACGCGCTGTCTATCCCTACTACAAGGGTCTCTACCGGCACCGCGAGGGCGACCAGTTCGGTCAGATCTACGTCTCGTGCGGCACCGGCTACTGGGGTCCCCCCATGCGGCTCGGCGCGCCCGCCGAGGTCACGAAGATCGTCCTCACGAGCTGAGAGGGTGAAGCGTCGAACGTCTGACCACGTCTCGACCTTCTTCGGAACCCGCGCGTCACCGAATCCTTCGACCTTCAACTCATGGCCCCCTCCGCCAGCGCCTGCACGATCTCGGGGAGCCGCTCGCAGGCGGCCCCGCGCGCGAAGAAGCCGTTCTCGCTCTTCTGGCACAGCTCGGAGAAGGGGTTTTCCTCCGGGTTCACGTCGACCATGCCGATGCCGCGCCGGAAGGCGATCTCGCCGATCTGCATGGGCAAGTTCGTCGCCCCGCTCGTGCCGACCACGACGAGCAAGGCCGCTCGCGAGGCGGCGCGGAGCGCGGTCTGCATCCGGTAGTTCTCCTCGTCGTAGCACTCGTCGAACCACAGCACGTGCGGGCGCAGCCAGCCGCCGCAGCGAGGGCAGGAGAGCGTGGCGCGATCGGCCTGTGTGAAGGGAGTCGCGGCGTCGCGCACGCCCATGTCCGGCAGGGGCAGCTTCCCGTCGGCGCACGATCCCGCGCAGCGCACGAAGGACGCGTCGCCGTGGATACAGGAGGTGCGCGCCGGGGTCGCGCCCGCGCGCAGGTGGAGTCCGTCGATGTTCTGGGTGACGAGGTGGAAGCGGTCGCCCAGGACGTGGTCGAGGGCGACGAGGGCCCGATGGCCCGCGTTCGGCTGCGCATATTTGCACACGCCGAACCGGTACAGGTACCAGCGCCACACCTCCTCCGGCGAGCGACAGAACATCTCGTGCGTCGCCATCTCCTGCGGCATGTAGTTCCTCGACCCGACCACCCAGTAGCCCTCGCTACCGCGGAAGGTGGGGATGCCGCTCTCGGCCGAGATGCCCGCGCCGGTCAGCGCCACCACGAGACCGTGGCTCCGCCGCGCTTCTCCGAGGATGCTGGCGAGTTTGGGTTCCATGCCTTCCTTCCGGGGGCTACGGGCTCCTGGCTGGTGCAGCGAACGATTTGAACGCGATCTGATTCCGTGGGCTTGCAGGCACAGGGGTCGGCACAAGGCCACACGAGCGTGATTGTGTCTCTGGCTACTCCGGCCGCCAAGAGTTCAAGATCTCCCTCTCCCCGCTTGCGGGGAGAGGGCCGGGGTGAGGGGCTGGCGCCCGAGGATCGGCCCCCTCACCCTACCCTCTCCCCCGGTGGGTCCGGTGGGGGAGAGGGGATATGTCTTCACCCCGCTCGCCTGAGCTCGCCCTCGCGCGCCGGCAGCCTCTCCCCGCGGGCGACCGCCGCCACGATGCGCGCGAGCTCGCCGACGCCGTCGGTGAGCGCCGCGGGCCCGGGCTGCAGGATGACGGCGCTCTTCACCTCGTAGAGCTGGTCCTCCACCACAGCCCGGACGCGCTCCCAGCCTGGCCGCCCCACGATCCGGGCGCGGGTCGCCTTCTTGCCGCACCAGCTCGCGATGACGAGCTCGGGATCGCGCCGCGCGACCTCCTCCGCCGCGAAGATGCGCCCCCGCGCGCCCTTCTCGACGCGCGACTCGGCGCAGACGTCGTCGGCGCCGGCGAGCTCGAGCAGCTCCGAGACCCAGCGGATTCCGGCGATGAGGGGATCGGGCCATTCCTCGAAGAACGCGCGGGGTCGCCGGGGAAGCGCCGCGGCTCCCTCGGCCACGCGCTCGAGCGCCTCCGTCAGCTCACGAACCAGCTCCTCGCCCGCCTCGGCCCGGCCGACCAGCCCGGCCGTGACGCGAACCGCCTGGAGGATCTCCGCGACGGAGCGCTGGTTCATGAGGAACACCGGGACCCCGCGCCGGGCGAGGTCGGCCGCGATGTCCGCCTGCAGATCCGAGAAGCCGATCACGACGTCGGGGCGCAGGGCCAGGATCTTCTCCGCGTCGGCGGACAGGAAGGACGACACGCGCGGCTTGCGGCGGGCCTCGGGGGGACGCACCGTGAACCCCGAGACGCCTACCACCAGCTCCCCTGCCCCGATCCGGTAGAGGGTCTCGGTCGTCTCCTCGGTCAGGCACACCACGCGCCGTGGGGTCGGCGGCGCAGCCGCGAGGAGCGCAGCGAGTTTCGAGTCCATGGGTCCCAAGAGCGTGCGCGCTCCCGCCCGGCAGTTATAGTTTCGTGCCGTGTCCTCCGCCGTCACCTCCGGCATCCGCATTCACGTGAAGACCGAGTTCCGGCCCGAGCGCTCGTCGTCCAGCCGCTACCTCTTCACCTACACGGTCCACATCTCGAACGAAGGCGATCACCCGGCCAAGCTCGTCTCGCGCCACTGGATCATCACCGACGCTCAGGGCTTGCGGGAGGAGGTGGTCGGCGACGGCGTGGTAGGCCAGCAGCCAAGGCTCAAGGCGGGCGACGCCTTCGAGTACACGAGCTTCTGCATCCTGAAGACGCCCCACGGCTCGATGCGGGGTACCTACCATATGGTGCGCGACGACGGCGCGTCCTTCGAGGCCGAGATCCCGCCCTTCGCGCTCGTGACGCCCGGCTCGTTGAACTGAGTACCCGGGGCTCGCGCCGCCCCGCCCCGTCGGCAGAGCCGTCGGGGCCCCACCCCGGCTAAGAAGCAAGGGGAGTTTTCGACAGGTCTTGAGTCGCCGAGGGCGCAGGCCGCTCCCACCCCGGCCACGCCGCAGAGCGATCACATTTCTCGACAGGTCTTGAGAAGACGCGGCCCTACTTCTTCGTGAGTTCCTCGAGGAGCTCCTGCTCGCTCACGATCCCGCGCCTCAGGAGCAGCCGTGCCAGCACCGCCGCGAGGTGCGCTGGCTTGACGAGGCCGGACTCCTCGCCCCGGGCGGCGCGTTCGAGGGCGTCCAGCATCGCCGACTGCCTGGGCGTGAGGCGGCTCTCGGACGACGAACCTTCGGAAGGCTCGTCGTCCTCGATGGGCGCGAGGTCCGTCGCCAGGATCGGCTCCCCGAGCACGTCCTCCGGGGAGGAGGCGAGCGGGGCGAGTGGAGCCACGGGCCGCGCGGGCGCCGTCGCTGGACGAGGCGCCGGGGCTCCAGGTACCGGGCCACGGGCGGACGCGATCCCAGGGGGTGCCGGGGCTGCGGCAGCGCCTCGCAGGAGCACGGGCGGCGGCGTGAACGCGTCAGGCGCGTTGACGCGGGCGGCGGGTGGGCGCGTGGCCGCTGCCGGCAGGGGCGGAGGAGACGCCGGCGGCGGCTCGAGCGCCGGACGTGATTGCCCGCCGCCGCGCTCCGCCTCGCGCGCCGGCGCGTGGAAGGGCTGGTTTAAGGACCCGTTGCGCATGTAGTCCGGCATGGCCGCGAAAGGATCCCCCGTCGTCTCGAAGGGCGTGTCACTGGACGGCTCGTCGAACGGGATCGCCGTCACTTGCGACGGCTCCTCGTCGGCGTAGTAGAAGCGGCGCACCGCAGAAGCGATCTCCCGGTCTCCGGCCAGGACGATCTTGATGCGACGGCCAGTGCGGAAGGAGAGCTCGTCCACCACGGAGATGTTGGACGGATCGGCCATCGCGACGGTGATGGAGCTCGAGTCGGTCGCGACGGGAAGGAGCGTCTGGCGCAGCGCGAGCTCGCGCGGGATGAGCTTCAGCGCCGCCTCGAGCTGGGCCGTGCGCGGGAGCGCGGCGACGTTCAGGGCGTTGTAGCCGAACTTGCGGGAGAGGGCCGCCACGACCTGAGGCTCGGTGGCGAGCTTCAGATCGAGCAAGGCCTGCCCGAGCTTGCCGCCCCACTTGCGCTGATGCCCGAGAGCCGCGTGGAGCTGCGTCTCGTCGATGACACCCGCCTCGAGCAGCATCTCGCCGAGGCGCTTCTTGACGGTCATGTCGCCCCTTTCTCCGAGAGAGCGCGCGTGGCCCTGCAGCTGGTGATCCTAGCGCCGGTCGGCGGCGGGGTCGAGGTGCAGACTGTCACTTCCCGAGAGGACGTTGCGGGCCTCACTGCATTCGAGCGCTCGCGCGAGCACGAGCTGGCCGTCCGCCCCTCAGGCTCAAGACCCGTCGAAGAAAGAATGCGATCGCTCTGCGGCGTGGCCGGGGTGGGGCCCCGATGGGCTTTGCCCGGCGGGGCGGGGGCGGCCTGCGCCCCCGGCGACTCAGTCCCCCGTCGTTCACGGACGCCCGTCGTCGCGCGTGGCGATGGCGAGCCTTCCCAGGCCGTGGCGCCGCGCCAGGTCCATCACCGCGACCACCTTGCCGTGCGCGACGCTCTGGTCCGCCTGTACCAGCACCAACGTCTCCGGGTTCTCCCGGTGCGCCTTGTCGAGGAGCTGCGCCAGCGCGTCCTCGTCCACGACCTTGCCCCCCACCACCGTGCGACCGTCCTCGAGCACGGCGACGGCGATGTCGTGCATCTGGTCGCCACTGGCGGTCTTGCCAGCGCGCGGCAGGTTCACCTTGAGCCCGCCGTTCTGCCCGCCCTGCTCCACGATGGCGGTGGTCGTCACCATGAAGATGATGAGCAGGACGAGGAAGATGTCCGTGAGCGGCGTGATGTTGATCTCGGCGAAGATGCCGCCGCCGCCCTCGAACTCCTGATCTCCGTTGCCGGAAGGGCCGCTCACCGCCATGACGCCCCTTGCAGCAGGGGACGAGCGCCCGCCTCACGCGTTCGGGCTACACCCAGCTTCGGATGACGAGCCCCCGCCCGGCGGGATCGAGGCACATTCCGCGACGGGTGAAGCGGGGGCACGGCACGGTGGCGAAGCACGTTCACGCGCTCTCCTCGCGGCCTGCGCGCGCCGGTGCGGGGAGCTCCTTCAGGATCTCGAGGTATTCCTCTGCCAA
>JBGQLS010000183.1:0-10892 GCA_041500205.1 Anaeromyxobacteraceae bacterium
ACTATCCGTTCGAGGCGCAGCGGTCCATGTCGCGGGTACCGTACCGGGCATAGCGGAAGTGCTGGCGGCGGCCCCGCTGCCACCGGGGCCTGGGGCGCTTATGCTGCGCGCCATGAGTAAGATCGTTCAGCAGATGACCGATGGACTGGTACCGACCCTTCAGAAGGCCACCCGGCATCTACCTCCGCGACGAGCGACCGACCAGGGCGGAGAGCGCGCCGCGATCGCCTACACCGTGATCGGCACCTGCACTCATTTGAGCTTCACGTTGACCTGGACTCTCCGCCCAGGCTGTGGCTTGCGGGAGTCGCCGAGGGACACGATTTCATTCGGATCGATACCGTTCAGCACACGTACGTCTGGATCTCGCGCATCATGAGCCCCGAGTTGCCTGGACAACTCGGCGTTCAGCTGTGTCGAGGCATATTCATGACGAAGTCCGAGATCGATCACATGCCGGCTCGCCGAGCGAATCGATCAGCGTCATCGCTAGCTCCACCGGTCGCCCGGTAGGCGAGCAGGGGGTGTCCCTGTTGTAGGCTTCTGGGACAGGCGCTCTCTGCGCAATCGTCGGCGAGGCTTCAGAGGCGGCGGCCAATGACGGAAGGCCAATGCCCGGCCGGGTAACCTTACCGTAGGCGTGCTTATCCGGTTAGCTCCGAAGCACACAAGATCTTGTAGTTGGTTGTCCGTGCGCTCGGGGTTCGGCCCCGGACGCGCTTCCACAGCGCGGGCCCTGAGATAGACTCGCGAGATGTCCCGCGCCGACGAACCCTGGCGGCGACCCCTGCGCGTCGATCCGCTCCCGCTCCTGCTCGGGTGCGGGAACCCAGCCATCGTGTACTTCAGCCGGCGCGAGTTCCTCGGCGAGCGCACGGGCTCGGTCTCGTCGCTCTGGGACGCGCCCGCAGCCAGGCGGATCCTCCGCAGGCAGAACGCCGACGGGTCGTGGACCTATCCCGGCAGCGCCGAGCGGATCCGAACGCATGAGAACTACGACCAGCTCGAGACCTTCCGGCAGCTCGGGGTGTTGGTGGAGAAGCACGGCCTAACGCGCGAGCACCCGGCCCTGGCGAGGGCCGCCCGGTATCTATTGTCGCACCAGGCCAGCGAGGGCGACTTCCGCGGCATCTACGGCAACCAGTACGCCACCACGTACACCGGCGCGATCCTGGAGCTCCTCGTCAAGGCCGGCTACGGCGACGATCCCCGCGCCCAGCGGGCGTTTTGCTGGCTCCTCGCGGCGCGCCAGAACGACGGCGGCTGGGCCATCCCGTTCCGGACACTCCGGATTCCCTTCTCCCAGTTCATCGACGTCAGGCGATACCCGGAGCCGGTGCCACCCGACGGCAGCAAGCCCTCGTCGCACCTGGTCACCGGCATGGTGCTGCGCGCGTTCGCGGCGCACCCGGTGCGGCGCCGATCACCCGAGGCGCGGACCGCGGCCGAGCTGCTCGCGGCCCGGCTCTACCGCAGGGACGCCTACGGCGATCGAGGCGACCGGAGCTACTGGGATCGGGTCAGCTTCCCGTTCTGGTTCACCGACGTCGTCTCCGCGCTCGATTCGCTCTCCCTGATCGGCACGGCCGCCGAGGTCCCCCCCATCCGCGCCGCGCTGGAGCATGTGCGGGGCCTGCAGCGCGCCGACGGGACGTTCGCCTTCCGGCTTCTCAAGGGGAAAGATCCGGAGCTGCCGCTGTGGATCTGCCTGGCAGTGTGCCGCAACCTGCGCCGGCTCTGGCTACATCACGCCATGCCGGCCGGCGAGCGCCCGGAAGTACAGAACCCGTCCGTAGCCTTACTTCCATGAAGAGGCCGCTCACGGTCAATCGCGAAGTGCCGCTGACCTGAAGCCGTCTCGATCCCGCGCTCGACGAGATAGCGTACCGTCTCGATGCGGTTGTTGCGAACCGCGTCGACGATGGGTGGACTGAACTTCACCTTGTCTCCCCGGTCATCGAGTTCCTCGGATCTGAGATCGGGGTTCGCTCCGATGACCTCGACCAGCCACCGCAGCACCACGGTCGTGCCCTCCGCCGCGTTCCTGTGCTCCGCCAACCGCACACAGGCGCCGTCCCTGGGGAGGCCCCGCTGCACAGCCCGACCTGCCAGCGCGAAGGCAGGATCCGATTTCACCTCATCGGAGAGGACCGTCTCGACGCCGGCGAGGCCGGCTCGAAAGGCGCGCTCCACGGTGCGGATCCAGAGCGCGGGCATGGTTCAGCGGTCCCGCAGCACCACCCAGAGAATCCCACCCACCACGATCAGGCCAATCAGGATACCCATGCTGGCGAAGACACGACCGGTTCCCGATCGAAGCGCGATGATCCCAGTGACGATCCCGACGGCTGAACCAGCGACCCCGCCGAGGGCGACGGGTACCCCGGCGCCGAGCCCCGCGAGACCGGAGGTGTCCTTGCGGGCAGTGGAAACTGCAAGGAAGACGACGCCGAGCAGGACGCCGACGGGAAAGGCCAGCAGAGACACCAACCCCATGTATTTCACGCTGCGTTCCTTCCGAGAGGCCTCTTCAGCGGCTGGCGAAAGTGAAAGTTCACGACCCGGTCATTGGCCGCCCGGAGAGTCTCCTCGCGCAGGTGCCAGGTCGTGCACCAGGCCAGCTGCTTGTGGGGGATGTCGCTGATCTGCGCCATGCGCATGATGCCGAAGTTGCAGGCCTGGGCGAGGAGACTCGCGCAACAGTTCACCTGCAGGTCCTTCGATCGCGGCTCGTTCCCGCTGGCGTGCTCCAGCTTATCCGAGAACCTCATCCAGCTGTCGACCTCGAGCAGGAGTTCCGGCAAGTCGACGAGCGGCAGTCGCTCGTCGACGAGGTGCTCGAGCCTCGTGACGGAGGCTGGCACCTCTTCGGCTGCCAAGCGGCCCACGACGAGCGTCTTGCCCTCCATGCGAAACGATCCGTGCTTCGGGAGCTGCCGGTCGAAGCGGAGGAGGTGGTGCTCGAGCTCGCGCTGCCGGCGAGATCGAGGAGACCAATGGGGCGGTCGTGCTCTAGCGCCCGCACCCCATCGCCGCCGGTCGCTGGCACGCCAGCGCCGGGGTGGGCGGAGCGCGCCTCCGCAGCGCCGCAGAACCGACCACGCCGCGGCGCCACCACGCCCGCAGCGCTCGGCCCATGTCCGAAGGCGCCGCTCCGCGAAGCGGAGGTGCGGCGCCAAGTTTGGGCCGAGCGCCTCGAAGACGCCCGCCCGCCGCGCCGCCGGCCCAGAGACGTTTGTCCGGCGCGAGGACAGGCGCGCGTAGCCCACCCACGGCGCTGGCGTGTCCACGGGGACGGTCACCGACGATCGGGGTGTGGACCGGTAGGGCCCGACTCTCAGATTGATCGTTCGCCCCGGGAGGCCGCGCGGGTGCCCGCGGCCGGTGACGCAATGTGGGCGCGTGTCTGGGCGACGCTTCCTTCGCGCCACATCCACCTACCGTGGATGGAAGGGGTAGGCTTGGGTACGCGCGCTCTGCTAGGCTGGCGAGGGAGGAGCCCAGGAGGCCCCGCGCATGTTCGAACGCGTCGTGCTACCACGCGATCTCGTCGATTCTCGCGGGACCGTGCTCGCGAAGCGCGGGCTCGTGATCTCCGTGGAGGCCGTGCAGGAGATGGCCAGGCGCGCGCCGGCGCTCCCGCGGCGGGCGCTCTCCGAGACGTCCGTCGCGGAGGATCTCCATCTTCCACTCGCCGATCCGCCTTACCGGCACATCTTCCGCGGCTCGGGGGTGCAGGCGGCGGTGGCACGGGCGCTCCTGGCCGCGCGACTACCGCAGCAGCTCTTCGACGAGCTCGCCTCGCTCAAGGTCTCGGACCCGGCGCGCTACCGACATGGGCTCACCACCGGAGCGGTCACGGTCCGCATGCTCATCGCGGCCGTCGGGGACGCGCCGGCGCTCCCCGATCTGGCGGCGGCGGGTCTGCTCCACGACCTCGGGATGCGCCACCTCTCCTTCCACCTGGTGCGGAACGGAGATCCGCTCGACGGCCGCGAAATGATGGACGTCGCCTCCCATCCGATCGTCGGCGGTTGGCACCTCGCCAGCCTGCTCGGCTCGCATCCGGCCGTGGACGCAGCGGTCTCTCACCACTGGCGGAACGGCCACGGCTATCCGAGCCTCCCGCAGGCGCCATCGCGCGCCGTGCAGGTGGTGGCGGTGGCCAGCGCCTTCGCCGCGCTCACCCAGGCGCGCGCCTTCCGCTCCGAGCCATTCGACGCGCGGGGAGCCACCGACGTGCTCATCTCCGAGGCCACCGCGTCTCGCGCCGACCTGAACACGGTGCGCCTGCTCGTCCACGCGCTGCGCGGGGCGAGCGGAGAGGTGCGCCAGGTCCGCTTCGGACGCGAGCGCCTCGGGCACGCGCCCGTGGTGAACCGGTACACGGCGATCGGGCCGCTGCGATCGGCGGTCTAGATCAACCGGAGGGGCCTACCCGCCCGCCCCCTGCCACCACTCGAAGGTGCGCTCCAGGGGATCGGACTTGTCGAAGAACACGAGGTAGGATGCGGCGTCGTAGGCGAGATAGGCGGGCTTGCCGCGGGCGATGTTGCCGAGGTGGCGGAGCTGCCGCCAGGTGCCCGTGTTGAAGTAGCAGCCGGGCTTTCCATTCACGAGGCCGAGCGGCGTCATGCCCGCGAAGTGGGTGTGTCCGTTCACCACGAAGCGCAGCCCGCGGTGCTCCTTCTGCTCGAGCGCCTTGAGCGCGGTCCTCGCGAAGCGCACGTCGAGGAGCTTCATCAGGACATAGTAGAGCTGCGTGAGGCGCGGCTCGTCACGGGGCCTGGCGCGGGCGGAGAGCGCGAGGAAGAGCTTCACGCGCTGCGCGAAGTCGAACTTGAGGGCGCGGTGGTGATCCTTCATCCAGGCGCGCACCCAGGGGCTCGCGAGGAACTCGTCAACGAGATCCCGCCACACCCGCCCCACCACGTCGCGGAGGAACTTAGGCTCCTCGCGCGCGACCGCGCGGACAAAGCCCGGCACGGCCAGAATGGGCCGCACGTCGTCGATGTCGTCGAGCCTCGGATCGGGAAGCTCGACCCGGCGACGGATCTCGGCCGGGAAACGGACGATGAGCTCGGACGCGATGACGTCGCCGAGGGGGGCCGAGCCGTCAGGCTCGTGGCAGAGCAGATCGACGGTGTGGCCGTGGTACGCGAGAACGCCCTCCGTGGGAAAGATGAGGGTGCAGGGGAAGGGCGCGTCTCCACCCTTCGTGCCGAGGGCAGCGCGGATGGCCTCCCGCGCCGCCGGGGCATGAGCGAGCAGTCGATCGTGGTTCCCCAGGATGTACTCGACCTCCAGGGTGCCTTCCTCCACCTTGTGCCGGACGGCGTCGAAGAAGGAGCGGTCGGCTTCGAGCGTAGCCTCCACGATCGCCAGCGCCTTGGCGGCCAGCTCGGGGGAGGGCTCGGCGTAAGGCCGCAGCTTGCTGCCGAGCCACGCGGGCGCGCGGACGAGGTCGAAGATGTCCCCCACCAGGCAGAGCCGCACCGGTGAGCCCGGATGGCCGCCGTCGATGAGTTGCCACAGACGGGAGAACTGCGCCGCGCGCGAGACGGGGCTCGGCGCTCCGGGTCGGAGGTGGAAATCGGAGACGAAGACGAGCATGCGCGGACGGCGGCGTTCCGGACTCAAGACCTGTCGAAAAATCAGTTGCGGTCGCAGGGGCCCGGGTGGGGCCCCGACGGCTTTGCCGGCGGGGCGGGGGCGGCCTTCGCCCCCGGGTACTCAAGACCTGTCGAAAAATCAGTTGCGGTCGCAGGGGCCCGGGTGGGGCCCCGACGGCTTTGCCGGCGGGGCGGGGGCGGCCTTCGCCCCCGGGTACTCAGCCCTGGCAACCGCTCGCGGCAGGAGCTATTCCGGCGCGAGCCCCGAGATTCGACGCAGGGTCTCCCACGTGTAGATCCCGGTGTCGTGCCCATCCGACCACTGGATCTTGAGGGCGTAGTGGCCGACGCCCGTCACCTGGAGGGGCCGGATGTCGGCGGGGATCTTGGAGGGGTCGAGAATCTTGCGACCGGTGCCCTCCTCGATGCAGCTCGCGCAGGGGCACTGGTCGCGCAGCTGCACGGCGGGGATGGCGACCCGGGGACCCCCGGACCAGAGGATCACGAGCTCCCCCTTCTCGCCGAGCTCGACGCTCTCGGGAGGGGCGGTGGTTGTCGGCTTGAACGAGATGCGATCGAGTAGGCCCATGGCGCGTCTGGAATGGCTGGCCGGCGCCCGGCTGTCAAGGCGAACCAGCCAGGCTGGCGAGGAGGCACGAGCGGTCCTCGAAGGGCGAGCTGCAGGGGCGGCCGTCGGCGGCGTAGAGCTCGGAGGCGGCGAGCGACGCTGCGACCCTGAGCACCGCCGCCGAGCGGGTTCCGTAGATCGGGTCGGCGTGGATGCAGGTTGCGGCGGTCCCTGGCGCGTGGACGGCGAGCAGCTGCTGCAGCCGCAGGACGTCGTGGTCGAGCGGCCATCGAGAGCGGACCGTGGCGCCGCGCGGACCTCTGTCGTCCGGGGCGTGCTCCGTCACCACGTGCAAGCCCGGGTCGAGATCCTCCAGGGCTGCGCCCTCACCGTCGTGGCGCCAGAGGAAGGCGCGCTGTGCGTCGGCGACGACGAGGTGGAATGGGTTGTAAGCCGAAGCGTCCTCGCGGAGCAGTGCCTCGCGCGCCTCGGCGGCGGTTCCGTGTCGGAGCGCCTTGGCCACCAGCTCACCCCGAGTGCGGCGCCTCGGGTCCGGGGCTGCCCCGGACGGAAGGTGGTAGTTCGTCACGGCCGCGAAGAGGGCGCGCGCCGACAAGGCGATCCAGGTCCCGCCCGCCAGGAGATCGCGAGGTGCCGCGTAGCGCGGCCCCAGGCCCGGCTGGCGCAGATCCCACCCCTCCGCGGCGCGCCCCAGGCGCTCGTCTCGGTTCGCGGCCACCACCAGCGGCCAGCGGCGGTCGGTCTGGAAGGCGACGGCGAGAGTGCACATCGGGTGGAGACCTGGTCAAAGGGGGAGAGGCTCGAGTGGACCTCTCCGCCAGGCCTCCCGCCTGGAGGCCGCGCCTATTTCGACGCCGCCAGGGCCGCCTTCACCTGCAGGAGCAGGAGTTGCCGCTGGTGCTCGAGCGCGCCGGGCAGGGTCTTTCCGATCTTCTGGAACCACTCGGACTGGCTCTCCAGCTCGGCTTCCCACTCCTTGAGGTCGATCTTGGTGGCCGCGGCGATATCGGCGTCCTTGAGTCCGCGCAGCTCGAGATCTCCCTCACGTGGCGTGAAGCCGAGCGGCGTCTCCAGGGCCCCCGCACGGCCTGCGCAGCGGTCGAGCATCCACTTGAGGACGCGCATGTTGTCGCCGTATCCGGGCCACAGCCACTTGCCGTCCTGGCTCTTCCGGAACCAGTTCACGAGGAAGATCTTGGGCGGGTTGGGGATCCGGCCCTGCATCCGGAGCCAGTGGCCGAGGTACGTGCCCATGTCGTATCCGCAGAAGGGCAGCATGGCCATGGGATCGCGCCGCACCACGCCCACCGCGCCCGTCGCGGCCGCGGTGGTCTCCGAGCCCATCGTCGCGCCCAGGTACACCCCGTGCGTCCAGTTGAAGGACTGGAGCACCAGCGGGACGGTGGTGGAGCGGCGCCCGCCGAACACGATGGCGCTGATGGGAACGCCCTTCGGATCGTCCGCGAACGGCGAGAGGGCTGGGTTGTTCTGCATGGGCGCCGTGAAGCGGCTGTTCGGGTGGGCCGCCTTCTCCGTCGAGCCCTTCTTCCAGACCTGTCCCTTCCAGTCGATGAGCTCGGCAGGCGCCTCGGAGTCGATGCCCTCCCACCACACGTCGCCGTCCTTCGTGCGCGCGACGTTGGTGTAGAGCGTGTCCTTCTTGATGGACTCCATCGCGTTCGGGTTGGTCTTGCGGTTCGTGCCGGGTGCCACGCCGAAGTACCCGAACTCGGGGTTGACCGCCCACAGGCGCCCGTCCTCGCCCACGCGCATCCAGGCGATGTCGTCGCCCACGGTACGGATCTTCCAGCCCTTGAACTCACCGGGCGGGATCAGCATCGCGAAGTTGGTCTTGCCGCATGCCGAAGGGAACGCCGCCGCGACGTACTGATGCTCGCCGGTCGGGCTCTCCGCCTCGAGGATGAGCATGTGCTCGGCCAGCCAGCCCTCGTTGCGCGCCAGGTAGCTCGCGATCCGCAGCGCGAGGCACTTCTTCCCGAGGAGCGCGTTCCCGCCGTAGCCCGATCCCACCGACCATATGGTGTTGTCCTGGGGAAAATGGCAGATGAACCGGCGGTCCGGGTTGCAGTCGGCGACCGCGTGCAACCCCTTGTTGAACTCCTTGCTCTCGGGGCCCAGGCGGTCGAGCGCGACCTTCCCCATGCGCGTCATGATCCCCATGTTGAGGGCCACGTAGACCGAGTCGGTGAGCTCGATGCCGACCTTGGAGAAGGGCGACCTTGACGGCCCCATCACGTACGGTACGACGTACATGGTGCGGCCCTTCATGGCGCCGTCGTAGATCCCGGCCAGCTTCTGGTAGGCCTCCTTCGGCTCCATCCAGTTGTTGGTCGGGCCAGCCTCCTCCTTCGTCGGCGTGCAGATGAAGGTGAGGTGCTCGACGCGGGCCACGTCGCTGGAGTTCGAGTGGTGGTAGTAGCAGCCCGGCAGCTTCTCGTGGTCGAGCGCGATGAGGGCCTTCGAGGCGACCGCCTCCTCCGTGAGCCGCTTCTTCTCCTCGGCGGAGCCGTCGCACCAGTAGATCCGGTCGGGCTTGCACATCTTTCCCATCTCGTCCACCCAGGACAGGAGTTGGGCGTTCGACGTGGGCCGCTTCTCACCAGCTTCGACGGTCGCGCGCATGCTAATCAGTTCCTGGGCAAGGGTTGAGATACCGGGTCGGGTGAAGTTAGTCGCGGAGGGTGCTGGGCGCCACTTGCGAAGACGTGTTTCGTACCCCCCCGTTTTGCAGATGGCGCCCCCGGCGCCGGTGCACTTTCAAACGGGGTCCAAGGAGCTATTCTCAGGCGATGTCACAGCCTCATCACGGCTCGGACGTGCTCGCGGACGGCGCCCGCTTCTCCATCTGGGCGCCCCGCTTGCAGCGGGTGTCGGTCAGGCTCGGGGAGCGGGAGCAGGAGCTCGAGAGGAGCGGGGAGGGTTGGTGGAGCGCGCTCGTCCCCGGCGCGAGGGAGGGCGACCGCTATCTCTTCGTTCTGCCGGACGGGCGGGCGCTCCCGGATCCTGCGTCGCGCCGCCAACCGGACGGCGTCCACGGCGCGTCGCAGATCTGGGATGCTCGCCGTCACACCTGGCGCCACCCAGCCCGGGGCTTGCCGCTCGAAGAGCTCGTGTTCTACGAGCTCCACGTCGGGACCTTCACCCGTGAAGGTACGCTGGACGCGGCGGCGGCGCGGCTCCCCGATCTGGTGGAGCTGGGCGTGACCTGCGTCGAGCTGATGCCGCTGCAGCCGTTCGCTGGTAGCCGGAACTGGGGTTACGACGGTGTCGCCCTGCACGCGGTGCACGAAGACTACGGTGGCCCCGACGCCCTGCAGCGCTTCGTCGACGCCGCCCACGGCCTCGGGCTCACGGTGTGCCTGGACGTCGTCTACAACCACCTCGGTCCGGAGGGGAACTACCTCTCCGCGTTCGGATCGTACTTCACCAAGCGTCACAAGACGCCATGGGGAGACGGCGTGAACTACGATGGCGAGGGCTCCGCCGCCGTGCGCGCCTTCGTCGACCAGGCCGTGCTCCAGTGGTTGCGCGACTTCCGGGTGGACGCGCTCCGGCTCGACGCCGTGCACGCCATCCTCGACGACAGCCCGCGGCACCTCGTCGCCGAGGTCTGCGAGGTCGCGGCGGCTCTGGCGCGCCAGGAGGGGCGCCACATACACGTCATCGCCGAGAGCGATCTCGAGGATCGGAAGGTGGTGGACCCGCCGCCGCGCGGCTGGGGCTGCTCGACGATGTGGTCGGACGACTTCCACCACGCGCTCCACGCGCTCCTCACGGGCGAGCGCAACCGTCACTACGCCGACTTCGGCGGGATGGCTGTGTTGGCGAGGGCGCTCCGCGAGGGGTTTGCCTTCCAGGGCGAGCATTCCGCGTATCGCGGCAAGGCCTGGGGAACGGGCACCGCGGGCCTCGCCCCTTCGCGCTTCGTCTGTGCCGTCCAGAACCACGATCAGGTCGGGAACCGGCCCGTCGGCGAGCGCCTGTCCCGTCTCGTGCCCCGCGCCGCGCTCATGCCTCTGGCGACGCTACTCGGGCTCGGCCCCGGCCTCCCGCTCCTGTTCATGGGCGAGGAATACGGGGAAGAGCGGCCGTTCCTGTACTTCACGAGCCACGGCGATCCTGCGCTGGCGAGAGCGGTCGGAGAAGGGCGCAAGGCCGAGTTCACCGCCGAGGCCGGAGGGGTCGTTCCCGACCCGCAGGCGGAGGACACATTCACCCGCTCCATCGTCACGCACCGGCGGGATGGGCACCACGGCGAGCTGTGGTGGCATCACCGCGCCATGCTGCGGCTGCGTCGGCGTCACGCCTCGACCATCGGCACGAGCTGGCCCGAGGTGAGCGTGGACGGAACGGTCATCGCGCTGCGTCGCCCGAGGCTCATCGTCACCGTGAACGTCGGGCCAGGGCCGGCGGCTGGGCTCCCGGGGTGGGGCTGGGCGATTCGCGAAGGCACATGACCGCGCGCCGGCGGGGCTCACGCAGGTCCAGCGCGACGATGCCGAAAGGCTATTTCCTCATCTTCTCGCGCAGCAGGTCCCCGAGCGTCCCGAAACCCTTGCCAGGCGCGCGCAGGGTGGACTTGCGCATGTAATCCTGGGCCTCCTTGCGCTCGGCGGCGGCCTCCGCATCGGTCCTCGAGAGGCGCAGGCGGCCACGTTCGTCGATCGCGC
>JBGQLS010000184.1:0-10886 GCA_041500205.1 Anaeromyxobacteraceae bacterium
ACCCCCTACTTCGCGGGTGGGCGCAGCGTGGCGACGATGGAGCCCTTCGAGTCGGTGTGGTCCTGACCCCGGCGGACGATCATCCCCTTCTGCAGGTAAGACGCTGCTGCCTCCATCGTCTCGCTCCCGAAGTCGCTGGGCGCGGCGGGGAAGTCTTGGAGGAAGGGCATCTTCTGATCGATCGGCACCATCTTACGGTGCCAGCGCAGCATCACGACCCCTTCGCCCACCCGCTCCACCCTGGCCAACGTGTGGCCGACGGTCCCGAAGCTCTGGGGCGTCTTCTCGTTGACACCGACCTCGTACAGGTCTCCGACCTGCGGCGAGGCGAGCTGCGCCTGCTCGATCGGCTGCGTGTACGGGTTGTGGCGGTCCTGGTAGAAGACGCTCCCGAAGATGACCGCCAGCCCCACCAAGCAAGCGACCAGGCCGGAGTAGAGGTACAGCGGCGTCCGTACCGTCGACTTGAGCTCCCTGAGGGCGCTCTTGAAGGGCTCCCCGCCCAGCTTGAGCTTCACCGGCTGTTGGCAATGATGGCACTGGACCACGCCACCCCTGCTGGTCACGGCAAGCATGGGGACGAAGGCGGCCGAGATCTGCACTCGGTTGACCGAGAGCTCGATCTCGCCCGAGGTATGGCAGAGCGGGCAGGAGAGCCCAGGAAACATCTTGCTGGCGGCCACCTTCTCTTCGAGACCTAAGAAGATCATGTCACACCTGGCTGGTTATGGGAGTGTCACTCACCGTCGATGGCGGCACAGCGGCTCGAATCGAGAAGTCACCCGCTCCACGAGATCCGGTTCCAGGGGCTCGCCTCGTTTCGCTCGTCGACCAGAGCCGCGTAGGTCCGCTCGAACGCGGTGCTCGCCTCGGCGCTTCCTTCCTGGGCCCAGTAGCGGCGGCCGGCCATGTAGTTGGCGCCGAGCTCGCGCCAGGAACCGAAGGCGGCATTGAGCTCCCGCGCCGCATCGAGGATCCACTTCCAGGCCTCGGTCTCGGACAGGTAGCCGGCCGCCGCCCCGAACCGGGCGACCGAAACAAGACGGCACAGGTCCCAGGCGAGGATAGAGGGATGCTTACGGCCGTGTACGCCGATGAAGGCGGCCTGCTTCCGAAACACCTCCCGCTCGTCGGGCCCCATCGCCGCCAGGGCCTCCTGCGACAGGAGATCGAGGGGATCGCCGATGGGATGCGCCTCAGCCAGCACCGCCGCCAGCGCCTCGTACTCGGCGCGGTGCCCCTCCTCGCTCAGCCAGTGGAGGACCTCGAGGAGCTGCTCCCGGTTCTCGACGCCCCAGTAGTCAGCCAGCGTCTCGCGCATCGAGCGCTTGAGCGACCCGCTGGGCTCGTCGCCGAGAAGGCAGTCGTGGCGCTGGCCGTTCATCTCGGTGAGGATCGCGCCGGTGGCGAGCGCGAACCGCTGCTCCGGATCGAGGACTGGCGCGGAGCGTCTCGTGAAGCCGAACATGTCGTCCCCTGCCCTCTCCGCCCGCCTGGCTCACTGGATGTCATTGCAGGGGGTCCCCGGGCGCTTGCCCACGGTAGGCGAGGTGCAAGACATTCACCCTCTCCTGATCTGGAGATCGTTCTCAAGAAGCTGCGGAGGGTTCGGCAAGTTGAATACACCCACGGAAACGCCGACATGGGGGCGGACCTAGTCTTGTCGCGCCTCGGTGACACGGACGGGTGAACCAAGGCGCCTGAAGCTCGTAGCACAGTCCGGCACCTTCGCAATAGCCGGCCATGGATCGAGAGCGCGGAAGTGCGCGGGGACGCGGCGATCGTCGCTTGCGGCCGCGGACTGCGGCGCGGAGACGCAGGCCGTGTCCGGCGCGACACGGCCCTTGGCCTCTGCGACCGAGCTTGGTGGGACCGCGCGCCCGTGGTGAGATGCAGCCATGGGGAGGGGGAAGATGTCCTGGATCGTGTGGCTGCCTCACGCGGCGTCGGTCCTGGCGCTCCTGCTCGTCGTGGCGAACACGAACCTGGGCCGGCCGGTCGATCCGGATCGGAGCCTGCTCTTCCCTGCCGCGGTGTTCCTCGTCGGCTCGACCCTCTGGTACACGGTCTTCCTGCTGCTCGCGCGGTGGACGCCGGCCTGGCAGCTCTTGGGCACGCCGCCGGGGCGGGCGGCGGGCGTCGGCGCCGTCACGATCGCCTTCGTCCTGCTCCTCGGCATGACCGAGAAGAGCGGGAGCTTCCTGGCGCTCAACCTGCAGGACGTGCTCGTCATGTTCCCGGGAATCAACGTGGTCGGCGCTGCGGACAGCGTCCGCCTCGTGAGCCAGCTGCCCGACGCCAGGCGCTGCGATCCCCGAGCGTGGTCGTCTCGCCACCGGAAGGGCGAATCACGCACTGTGCGCTGGGCCGGGTTCCCCGGCGACGGGCGCGTGCTGCTGCTCGTGGAGGTCGAGGTCGAGGGAGGCCTCTTCGCCGATCGGGTGGAGTGGGCGCTGGTGGCCCTTCGCCCGGACGGATCGCTCGACGAGGCGTTCGCGGAGCGGCTCCACGCGCCGCTCGCGGGCTGGGTGACGCTCCAGGGCGGGCGCCTCGTGGTCCTCCGGGGCGGCCGGGTCGCGGCGCTCCTCTCCACGGATGGGAGCGCGCAGCCAGGGGAGGAGCGGGACCGGTTCGCCGCGGCCCTCGACGCCTTCGGCGGTCAGGACGCCTTCCTGACCGGCGAGCCGGGAGCCTACGCGGTGATGCGGCCGCGGGGGAACGAGACCGAGGTCGCCCTCTTCGACCTCGCCGCGGCGCAGGCGCGGCTCGTGGCCCGCGCCGTGGTCGAGCGCGCGGATCGCTGGCGCTGGCGAGAGTACCTGGCCGACGGCGACGGCATGCTCGTGGGGAGCGGCAAGGTTGCGCGCCACGGCCCAGACGGTGCAGTCGACCCGAGCTTCCGCTTCCAGCTGCCCCCCCGCCTCGCCGGCCTGAAGGACGACCTGGAGCTGCGCGACCTGGTCCGTTCCGGCGGGAGGGCGCTCGTGCTGCTGCACGGCAAGGACCACGAGTACCTCGCCTTCCTGCGTCCGGACGGCGCGGTGGAGGCGGACCCGCTCCTCGCGCTCAAGGTCCACGACGAACGGCGGTTCGGCCACACGTCGCGGATCGTGGCGCTCCAGGACGGCCGGCTGGCCGTCGTGCTCTCGGTGGAGGGCTCCCACGTCCTCGTCCTGGTGCGGCCTGGGGCGGCGGGCGAGCTGCGGCCGCTGGCGGAGGACCACCGCGCGCAGGGGGTCCGGACGACCGACGCCGGCACCGTCCTCCGCCTCGCCGGCGAGGTCATCGAGGTCGGCGCGCGGGGCGTGGTCCTGGTGCGCGACGCGTCGGGCCGGCTCTCGCTCCGCGACCTGGCGCGCGGCGGGGAGCGGCGGTCCCAGGCGCCGGAGTGGATCGAGCACGGACGGCGTTGACGGTCCGCCGACGTGCTGCCTCGACGATGCGCCGCGAGCGACAGGAGCGGACGACATGAGCGGCTTCCTCGTGATGGCCCAGAGCTGGCAAACCTACGTGGCCGCCCTGCTCATGCTCGTGGCCTCCTCGGTCTACTTGATCGGCGAGCTGCATCATAAGGGCGTCTGGATCATCCTCGGCTTCTTCGCCCCGGCCGTGCTCGTGCTCCTTTGGGCCCTCACCGTCCCCGAGGCGCACGAGACCTTCGTGCCGTCCGGACGGGCCTTCGCGTTCGGCTTCGTGGCGCTGACGCTCGTGGCCATGCCGCTCCCGCTGAACGTCACCGGGCTGGTGATCGCGGTGCGGCGCTCGCTCGCCGCTGGGGCGATCTCCCCTCTGCGCCTCCTGCCCATGGCGAGCGCAACCCTTGCCTTCGGCCTGCTGGTCTCGGCCTGGCTCCCGGGCCGCTGGGGTGGAAGGCTCAAGGAGGCGATCGAGGGAGGCCAGCTCGAGGCCGTGCGCTCGCTCGTGCACGGGAGCCGCGACGCCAACCGCGAGATCCCCGGAGAGTCCGACTACCCGCTCCACCTGGCCGTCTCCAAGGGCCGGGCCTCCATCGTGGCGTACCTGCTCGGTCAGGGCGCGGACGTCGCCAGGAAGAAGGACGATGATCGCTACACGCCTCTCACGGCCTTGATCAAAGACTCTCACGTGAGCAGGGAGCTGGGCCCCGAGTACGACGAGGTGGTCGCCTTGCTGATCGACGGGGGCTCGCCAGTCACGTCCGAGAACCTGTGGGGCATCTTCCAGCTCGGGGTCCATGCGAAGTCGGTCGCTGCGCTCAACCGGCGGCTCTTCACCCCGGAGAAGATCCAGGAGAACCCCCTGGAGCTGGCCTGGCACCTCGCGACGGCCAGCCACCTGAAGGAGAACGACGTCGTCGAGGCCTTTCTGGCCGCGGGCGGCGGCGTCGACTTCCGCGACGCGAAGGGACGCCCGCTCCTGCTCAACGCCTTCGAGGGCGAGAACGACGAGCTGGCGCAAAGTCTCATGCGCCGGGGCGCGGACGTGACGGCCCGCACCACGCCGCCAACGATCGAGGAGGAGGACGAGGAGAAGCGGCACGAGTTCCGGGAGACGGACGGACGCGACCACCTGGGCGGCCTGGACGAGCGCACGGTCCGGATGTTCTTCGCCAAGGCGCCGTCCCTCCGGCTCGACAAGCGCTTCGCCTACACGCCGCCGCTGAACGAGGCCGCGGAGAAGGGCAACGTGAAGGTGATGGCCCTCCTCCTGGCCAAGGGGGCGGACATCGACGCCATGAGCTACTTGGGGACGCCGCTGCACGGAGCCGTGTCGAAGGGCAGAGCAGAGGCGGTGCGGTTCCTGCTGGCTCACGGCGCGGACGTCAACCGGGCCGACAGCTCCGACGAGACGGCGCTCATGACCGCCTGCGAGCGCCATCCGGAGCTGGCGCTCATCCTCCTCGACCACGGGGCGCGCATGTCCGGACGGGAGCTGGCGAGGGCGAGCCGCGCTGGCCACCGCGACCTCGTCAAGGCGCTGGTCAAGCGTGGCGCACACGCTTCGCCCGACGACCCCGACGAGCCCGACGAATCCAGCGAAGGCGCTGGAGGCGACGACTCCGAGCCCTGAAGCCGGACCTCCTGGGCTCCGGCAGGGGGGTTGCGGGTCGTCCCTCGGTCACGGCACTCGCGCGGCGGGCGGCCGGCACTCAGGTTGGCGCTATGCGCTTGGGAACAGGTGAGATCCTCATCATCTTGGTGATTGCCCTGCTGGTCTTCGGGCCGAACAAGCTCCCCCAACTAGGCGACGCTCTCGGCCGCGGCATCCGCAACTTCAAGAAGGGTGCCGAGGACCTGAACACGCCGGCAGAGCCTCGGGCGCAAGTCTCAGCTGTGCTGCCCCCGGCGACGACGCCTCCGGCGCAGCCACACACCGATACAAGCAGGGAGACAGAGGCCACTCGCGCGTAGCCTCACGGAGCAGCTCTTCGCGCAAGAGGTTCCATGCCGCCAGCGATCCATTTCGTCGATGTGGCTCGGATCAAGATCGAACTGCGGCCCATCTGCGGTGGCTGGAGCGAAGAGGTGACCTGGACGACCGTTCGGTCCGCGGTGACATGCCTCGCATGCACGCGCCTGCTGAGTGTCGTGCCACCAGCCGGAATGGCGGCAGGCCCGCGAAGACGACGGCGTCTGCTCTGACGAGCGACCGTTCGGCTCCGTGCTCACTGTCAGGTCTTCGGAGGTAACGCCCAAGATGGCACAGATCGTCAAACGCAAATCCTCCGAGTTCAGCGTTCCGGAAGTCTGGCGCACCATCGTGAAGAAGAACGAGCGCCAGGGTACCAAGCGGTACGACGTGCTCATCTGCCAGCACGCTGTGCCGGCGAACGACAACACCTACCGGCGCGCGAGGGCGTGCCCCGAGTGCCGGCTGAAGGTCCAGGAGTACGCGGATCAGCTCAGGGCGGCGAAGAAGGCGGCGTGACGCGTGATGCCACGCCCCTGGGCGGACGATCCGTAGAGAGCGCGCCAATCCTGCAACGCTACCCTCCGACACTCTTGTGTCAAGTGGAAGGTCTTGACCCCTCGCGCCGTGACCCCTCGCGCCGCCGATGCGAGACCTCCTGGACTACTGGAACTGCGCGTTCCCTTCGTAGACCGCCTCGGCGTTCGGGCCGGGCAGCTCGTCCTCGAGCGTCTGCCCGTCCCAAGCGGTGATACGGACGGAGAATGCCCCGGGTCCCACGCCCTTCGGCGCCACGAAGTAGTTGTAGTCCTCACGCGCTACGTCGATCCACGCGCCGTCCTTCTTGTAGGCGAGAGAGCTCACCGGCAGGCGACTATTCCGGATCTGGATGGCGGTCCACCACTGCGAGGACCCTTTCTTGATCTGGTAGCGCACGTTGCCGCTCACGGCGCACGCCTGCAGCTGCCAGCTGATGTCCACCGTCCCCTGTACGGGATCCGCGATCTTCCCGAACGCCCGTGGCGAGAGATCGAGGTGCCCCTTCTTGCACTCCGGGCACAGGTCCACGATGCGCACGACGACGCTCCCTTTGGGCCCGGAGACGGCCGCGCAGGCGCCGCACACCGTGCTGCCGCCCCACTGCTCGGCGTTCATCGCCGCGACATCGAGGTCGTTCGGCGAGGGCCCGAACATGCACGCACCGTCACCATTGGCGAAGTCGTAGTAGGTGGCGATGCCCTGCTGCACCTGGCCCAAAGGCGGCGGGTCACCAGGGGCGCCCTTGCCGCAGGCGAGGCATAGCGTGAGGAGAAGAGGAGCGCGCCGCATGAGAGCCTCCGAGGGTGGACGACGCCGGTGACCGGGGCCCGGTCGGCGCGCCGCGACAGGCCGCGGCGAGCGAGGGAGGCCCGGATCGAGGCGGGATGGGCTCACCATCGGTCGCGTCTGTCGAGGCGCCAGCGTGGGCGCATGTGCCGCCGCGCCTCACATGCTCGCCTCAGAGCTGCAAAGCACGGAGTGCGCGGTGAGAGAATAGAATAGGAATTGGGGTCAAGACTTTCCCCTTTCCACATGCTGCGGTTCCGCTTGGGCAGACATCCACTCGGCCATGCCGGGACGGAGGACCGTCGCGCCGCAGGCGCCACAGCATCTTCGCGACCTGCCCTTCGCTCATACCGAGCGCCCTCCCGATGTCGCGGTGCGAGTGGGCCTGGGCTCGGCTCAGCGCCCACACGGCCAGGCAACGGACCGGGTTCGGTGTTCGGCATCAAAGAGTACGCGTGCAACTCGAGACACTCATGTGTCAAGTGGAAGGTCTTGACCCCTGCTCTCCTGCTCCCTGCTCTCCCTGCTCTCGCGCAGGAGGGGCGCGACGGCGGCGATTTCCGTCACGAGCGAGCCGCCCGCGAAGGCGAAGCCGGCGAACGCGCGCTCCGCAGCGGCACGGTCGCGAGATCCACATGCATCGCCAACGATGACCGGGAGGAACCCGAGGTCGGTCGCGTGCCGTACCGTGGGCTCGATCCCGACCTCGAGCGCGATTCCGGTGATCGCGAAGGCGACGAGCCCGCAGTCGCGTAGCGCCATCTCGAGCGGCGTCCCGACGAACGCCGACATCGCGATCTTGTCGAAGACCGCCTCGCTCGAGCGGGGCGCGAGCTCCGGGACGATCTGGAACTGGGGCGAGTCGCGCGGGAAGCTCGGCTTCACCTCCGCCACGGACCGCACGCGCTGCCACGCCTTCGCGGTGCGGAGCTGCGACACCCCAGCAACCTCGTTGGGCAGCGACATGTGGCGCGTGAAGAAGATGCGAAAACCGCCGGCCCGTGCAGCATCGAGAACGCCGGCGACCGCCCGCACGACGTCGCGACCATCGGGGAGCTGCGGGACGATGCCAACTTGCATGTCGTAGACGACGAGCGCGAGGCGATCGGGACGACAGATCTCGGTCAGCGTCTCGGGGACGTCGACTCCGAATCCATGATCCATCGCGTCACCTCCTGCCGCCGGCGTGTCCTGCAGCGCGACCCGGTGCTTCGCCCGGGCGCAGCCCGGTCCGGTCGTATGGCTCGGCCACGTCGACCGAGGCGTCCATCACGGCCTCGAGCGGGAGCGGCGCCTGGAGCGGCAGGTAGTGCCACTCCAGGTATCCCGCCTTCGAGAGCGGGAAATCGGCGGCGTAGCGCCGAGCCTCTTCGACGCTCGCCACCTCGAACACGATGATGACCCCGGGCTCATCGGCTCGCGCGTAGTTCTCCCGCACGATCCCGGCCTTCCACAGGCGCCAGACGTTCGCGACCTCCTCCTTCAGATAGGGCTGGATCGCCTCCATCGTCACGCCGGGTTTGAACTCGTCGAACGCGATGATCTTCATGAGGACGAACGTAGGATCCCCGCTCGTGCCGCTCGTACGTTTCTCTTGCCATCTCGTCCGGCGCCCCACAGTTCGTGGTGATGACCGCGGCCGTGGACGCCCTTTCCGAGGTGGTCCGGTCGATCCGCCTCCGGGGCGAGGTCTACGCTCGCTGGGAGCTCACCGCGCCGTGGGGCATGGCGCTCCCGGCCGGCGACTTCGCCACCTTCCATCTCGTCGAGGAGGGTGAATGCTGGCTCGCCACGGCCGACCGAAGGTCCGAGAGGCTCCGCGCCCGGGAGCTCGTCGTCCTCTTCGATGGAGCGGCTCATGTCTTGAGCGACCGGCGCGGCGGCGCTGCGATTGCGATCGAGCAGCTCGTCCGCGACCAGCCGCCCGGCGCGCCGATGTGCCGCCACGGCGGCGGGGGACCGTCGACGCGGCTCGTCTGTGGGAAGTTCAGCGGTGAAGGGCTGCGCCGATCGAGCGGCTTCGAGGCGTTCCCCCGACTCGTACGGCTCGACGGAGACGGCCCGGCCGGCAGGACGGCCGCCCTCCTCGCGTCCGAGATCGACGGTCATCGCCCCGGCTCCGCGGCGGTCGTGGAGCGGTTGTCGGAGGCGCTGGTCGTCCAGGTGCTTCGCGACGTGCTGGACCAAGGCGGAAGCACGGCCGAAGGCGCCGCCGCCGGATGGTTGCGCGCAGTGAAGGACGAGCACGTGTGGGCCGCGCTCGGCCTCATCCACTCGTCCCCTGGCGACCCATGGACCGTCGGCCAGCTCGCGAGGCGGGTGGGCCTCTCCCGCACCGTGTTCGCGGACCGTTTCCAGGCGCTCGTCGGCTCGACGCCGATGGCTTACCTCCGGGCGCTGCGGCTCGAGCTCGCGGCGCGCCGGCTGCGTGAAGGGCGACTCTCGGTGTCGGAAGTCGCGGCGCAGGCGGGCTATTCGTCCGTGTCGGCCTTCCACCGTGCCTTCCTCAAGCGAGAAGGCGAACGCCCGGCGGCACTTCGACGGGAGCGGACCCGGATCGCGAGGAACACGGCCACGAAAGGCATGCACACCTGACTCAACCCAGGAGGCAGCCATGAGCACCACCGAAGTCCGTGGAAGCGCGACCTCGTTCTCGATCAGCTGGACCGCGCTCACCGCGGCGACAGCTGGACGGTTCGCTCGAAGCCGTCGTCGATCACCCGCAGACTGGCCTGTACGGTTCCATCAGCCGAGCAGCGATACACTTCCTCCACGTCGGGGCCGGGCGCCTCGAGCCTGTGGATGAGCTCAGCCGATAGCTCCCGCTGCCGCAGTCCCGGATCGAATGGGAACAACACCTCGTCCCAGGCCGCGAGGTTTCCGTCGGGCCGGCCCTGCTCGATGCGGCCGCACTCCACGAAACGGAAGTGTCCGACGTTGTGCGCGGCGCGGTAACGGCGGGAGACCTCCGCTGGCAGCGGCGTGTCCTTGGGGACGAGGACGTCGAAGGAGATACGCTGGCCCGCCTCTGATTCGCGGAACACACCGAAGTGCCGCGTCAGCCGTTCCGACAGCCTGTAACCGGCGGAGGCGTCGAGGTGAATGGCTAACCCGATGGCGCACGAACCAAACGGGTATTGCGAGCGCCGCACGCGGTGGGCGCCGAAGCGTTCGCGCAGCGTGCGGTGGACGGGTGGAAAGGCGGATGCGCCGCCCACCACGTAGATGCCAGCGAGCTCACTCCATGGCACTGGATCCTCGCCGCGGCGCGGGTCGCGCATGGCCGGCTCCATCGCCGCCAGCGTCTGCTCGACGAGTGGCCGGCAGGCCTCGTACACCTCCTCGATGGGCAGGAGCTTGTGCTTCTCGCCCACAGCCACCGCGAACCGGCGCGTGTTGGGGTTCACGGCCTCCTTCTGCGCGCGCACCTCCTCGAGGAGCTCGGGGGTCACCGCCTCCGCGTCCCGCACCGCGACGAGTCGCGCGATCGCCTCGTCGAAGTCGTCGCCGCCAAGTCGCGCCACGCCCGAGCTGGTGACCACCTCGTTCGTGCGTCCCTCCATGCGGATCAGCGACGCATCGAAGGTGCCGCCGCCGAGGTCGTAAACCAGGACGTACTCGCGCTTGCTCGTCACCGTGTCGCGGAAGCGGTGCGCGTACTCGAAGCCCGCCGCCGAGGGCTCGTTGAGGACCGCCTTCACCTCGAAACCCGCGCGCCGGAAAGCGTCGAGCGTGATGAGCCGCTGCGCGGTGGAGGCGTTGGCAGGCACGCTCACCGCGGCCTCGATGACCTCCCCCTCCGGTACGCCGGCATTGGAGCGATGCACGATCTCCTCGCGCACGTGGGTGAGGAATCGCACGAGCAGATCGACGATCGCGAACGATTCACCCCCGATGCGCACCTCAGCGTCAGGCCGCATCCCATCGAGCAACCGCTTCACCGAGCGGAGCACGTGCCAGCCAGGCTCAGCCCGCCCGAAGTGCAGCACGCCGCCCTGGTCCATCGAGATGATGGACGGGATCGCGTCACCGTGCTCGAACGAAACCACGGGGTAGTTGCCACGATCGACCAGCGCTACGACGGTGTTGGTGGTGCCGAAGTCGATGCCGAATTGCATTCGCGCACTGTACCGCGAGGCTCCGACACGTCGTGCAGCGCTCCGGAGCGCACC
>JBGQLS010000185.1:0-10870 GCA_041500205.1 Anaeromyxobacteraceae bacterium
CCATCGGGCGCGGATCGGCATTGCCGATCGCCCTGCCGCGCGTCGGGACCGCCTCCGGCCTGCGCTGACGAATCATCGTTCGCGCAGCCAGAGGCCGCGTACGCTGGCCGCTCGACGTCCCCGCGTGCACGCCGTCCTGAGCTGGGTGCCCGCGCGGCCTCGGCGGGCGATACGCGACGCGCGCCTGGATGACCCGGCCGAATGGCAGCCCCGGAGAGCGCGCTGCAACTGGTTCGGTGGCGCGCACCTTTCGCGATCGGGGGCCGTCCGGGCGCAGGACTCCTGACGAGGCGTTCGACTGCCGCGGCCGAGTCGCGTGGGGTGTGAGTCGCGCGCTCAGCCAGTGGCGCTCCAGGACGAGGCGTCGCGCCTCCCGGATCGGCGCGGCCGGGCCGGAGCGCGGCGAGGGGCCACGCAGCGGGTGCACGCTCACGCGCGCGTCGAAGTGCAGATGGAGCTGTGGACGCCAAGCGGCTCCCACCGCCGCCGCCGCGCGGGTTGCGCGCACCTTCCCCCTCTCCAGGCGTCTGCGCTCGCGCCTCCAGCGCAGCGCAACGGGAAGCCGGCCTTCGCGCGGGCCTCTCCCGCTCCCGCGGCGCGATGCGAAGCGCAGAGCGGCGATGCACGCTGCGAGCGCCATCGCGCGGCATGTGCCCATGCGACGCCCCTGGCTCATGTCGCCTTCCTCAGTCCGTGGTGGGCGAGCTCCAGGCTCTCCATCACCACCTGCGACGACCCGGCGTCCAGGTCCGACGCGGTCCACTTCACTGGCAGAGCGTACTCGATCTGCCATGCCCACATCTTCTCGTTGGCCTCGTCCTGCAGGCGGATCCGGATGGTCCTGCGGCGGACGTCACCGTCGGCTGCCGCGAGCGCCCACTTCCACAGGTCGTCGAGCGCCAGGCCGCGCTCGAGCACGACGACGGGGTGAGAGACCTGCGTCAGGAGCTTGTGCTCGTACTCGTTGACGCCACCCTCGCGATACGATTCGTACTTCACCTCGCGAGAGAGGCCCTTGACGCGCGCGAAGCCGCCGCTCGTGATCCCCTCGATCTCGACCAGGAATCGAAATCCGCGCAGCGGGTCCTGGCGTGCCATGGCTGCCTCGTCTCACACGTCGAAGGGATTCGCGGGCGCGCCGTCGAGCGCGCGGTTGATCGCCGAGATCTCGCGGCACCAGCGCCGCCGCTCCTGGTGCTCCAGCCCCATGAGCTCCTCGCGAGACCAGTGGAAGTGGTGCGCGATGAAGGCCATCTCCTCGTACAGCGACCTCACGGGATAGGCCTTCATCCTTCCCCCACGGCGGTGATCCTCGGAAAGGACTTGCCGTCGGCGACGCGCGAGCTCTCGGGCGAGCGCTCAGGCCCCGCGTCCTCGGCCGAGTTGAACGTCTCGTAGAGCCGCTGCAGATAGGCGAGGTCCGACGCGTACAGACCCTCGATCACGCCGGTGTGGATGTCCGGCAACGTGCCGAGGCGGGTGAGCACGCGCGCCAGGACGATCACCGCGAGATACGCCTCGTTCTGCTGCACGCGCGGATCGCGCAGCGGGAGGATCTCGTCGGCCGCGGTGGCGAGGCGCATCGTGCCGCGCCGGTGCAGCGTCCCCGCCGCGTCCACGTAGCCCTTCGGCAGCTCGAACTCGACCTCGGTCCGGAAGCCGGGATGGGTGCTGTTGCTCATGGCATCCTCCGATCTAGTTCACGCGCTCGATGCCCTCGTTCGCCAGCTCGAGCAGCTCGATCATCACCTCGTTGCCCTTGGCGTTGAGGTCGCTCGGGTCGTATTTGATGGGCCACGCGTCGGTGACGACGAAGCGCGCGGCGTCCTGGCCCGCCTCGTCCTGCGCCACGATGACGACCTTCTTGCGCTTGTCCTTCACCTGCCCCGCGGAGACGTCGGCGTGCCACTTGAAGAGCTCCATGGCGTTGGCGCCGACGGTCAGCCCCCACTTGAGCGTGATGCTCCCGTACTTGGTGAGCCCGCTCAGCTTCCGTACGTGGGGCGGGTCGGTGCCCTCGCGGTAGTCGACGGCGTCGATCGTCGTCTCGGCGATGGCGACCTCGCTGAAGCCGGCCTGCGTGATGTTGTCGATCTCGAGCCGGTAGCGGAAGTTGCGGAGCGGATCGTTTCGTGCCACGGCGCTCTCCTACCGCTGCGCTTCAGCGGTGTTCTGGAAGATGCGGAAGATGACGAACTCGGCGGGGCGCACCGGCGCGATGCCGATCTCGCAGATGAGACGTCCGTTCAGGATGTCGTCCTGGGCCATGGTGGTCCGGTCGCAGGTGATGAAGAACGCCTCCTGCTCGGTGCGGCCGAAGAGCGCCCCGAGCCGCCACTGCCCGCGCAGGAACAGGCGGATCGTGTCGATCACGCGCGCCCAGAGGCGGTCGTCGTTGGGCTCGAAGACCACCCACTGCGTGCCTTCGTAGATGGAGCGTTCCAGGAAGATGAAGAGCCTGCGGACGCTGACGTACTTCCACAGCGCGTTCGAGCTGATCGTCCGCGCGCCCCAGACGCGGATGCCACGGCCAGGGAAGTTGCGGGTCGCGTTCACGCCCTTCGGGTTGAGGTCGTCCTGGAGCGCGTCGCCGATGTCCACCTCGAGGTCGAGCGCACCCCGCAGGATCTCGTTCGCGGGCGCCTTGAAGACGCCGCGCTCGGCATCGGTCCGTGCATAGACGCCCAGCACGTGCCCGCCCGGCGGGATGAGCTTGCGCGCGCCGGTCCTGGGGTCCGCGGTGACGATCCACGGGTAGTAGAACGCCGCGTACGAGCTGTCGGTGATCTGGCTGCGCGGGATGAGGTCCGAGGCGCTGCTCACGCCCTTGGCGGAGTCCACGACCGCGAAGCGGAAGCGGAGCCGCTCGCAGTGGCTCACGACCTCCTTCACGATGTCCGTCGACACGCCCGGCGCGTAGACGAGCGCGACATCGCGATAGGGATCGAGCTCGAGCGCGTCGAGGCCCTGCGATTCGGCGCGCGTGGGCACGGGCAGTCCCTTGAAGTCGTCGACGCCGAGCGGAGTCGTGTCGTCGGCGCCGCCCGTGAGCGCCTGCGAGCCGTCCGCCGGGCGGGCGTCCGCGGCGACCCCCGCGTTGCGAAGCAGCACGCCCAGCGCGGAGCTCTCCGGCCCCTGGTTCGTCTCGCCCTTGTCGAGGTCGATGAACGGAACGCGCTTCGCGTAGAAGTCCGGCGAGCTCTCGTCGTCGAACACGAGATCGTCGAAGTCCTCCGTCTGCTGAGGGCGCGGCAGCTTGGTTCGATTCTCCGGGACGAAGGCGTCGAACGGCACTTGGCCCGCGATCCAGTACGCGAGCCGCAGCCGAAAGCCGACGCTGCTGCCGTCGTCCCTCTTCGTCGTGCCGGGCTCGATCTTCGCCCAGACTCGCGTCCCCCACGCTCCATGGCCCGCCGCGCGCACGAAGAAGTCGCCGAACGCCGCCTGCGCGACCGTGGAGCCATCGCCCACGATCCGGCAGACGAAGGTGCGCCGGCCGCCGTTCTCGAAGAAGCCGCTGACGGAATAGGGCAGGTACTTGTCGGCGCCGAACACGTCGCCGAACCAGCGCTGGTAGTCCTTGTAGCTCGTGACCAGCCGCGGGGTGATCGAGCCGCGCTCCGCTTCACCGAGGAAGGCGGCCGTGCTCGTCGGCACGCCCTCGATCGGGCGCGGTCCCCGCTCGATCTCCTCGATGTAGACGCCGGGATGCAGGTATTCAGGCATGCGAGTCTCCTCTGGTCAGGCGTCAGCGCGCCTGCGACTGCCCACCCTCGGTCTCTTTCGGCTCGTAGTCACAGCAATCGACGTCGCTCGGGATGGCGGCCTTGGCGTTCTTGTCGAACGACTTCAGCCCGTCGTCGACCACCGCCTTGAGGCGTTTGATGTCATTGTCGACCTTGGCGAACCTGGCCTCGGCGTCGGCGAGCGCCTTCTTCGCCGGCTCGTAGCGCTTCTCCACGAGGCAGCAGATGAGGTCGAAATAGCTCTTCGGATCGACGAGGTAGGGTAGGGGCGCGGCGAGGCGCTGGCGGAGGCTCCACTCGCCGACGTTAGGACCGCAGCAATTGTCCGGGTCGCCGCCCTTGTCGCAACCGCAGAACTGCGTGTACTTCTTGTCGATCGCGGTCTTCGAGGACTCGTCCTTGTCGACGCGCGGCGGCGCGATGGCCAGGTGCATTGGGACGAGCCGCAGGAACACGTCCTTGACGACCCCGGCGTCGGTTCCGAGCGACTTGGTGGCGTCCGCGATGAGCTTTGCGTCGTCGTTGAGGATCTTGTCTATCGTCTGGGCCGGCTTCTCCCAGGCGGCGAGCACGCTCCTGATGCGCTGGAATCTGCGGTCCTTCGCCTCCTTGTCCCGCGCGAGGAAATTGAGCATGTCGTAGAGGTTGTACGCGGTGTCGCAGTACTTGCTGGGATCGCCGTAGAGCTGTCGCTCGGCGTCCTGCATCTCGTTCAGCAGCGGGCAGACGTGGCACTCGATCACGCAGCGCCAGCACGGCACCGCGCACACGACCTTTCGGATGAGCTCGGCGATCTGCGCGTCCTGGTCGGCCCACAGCTTGCGGAGCTTCTTGAACTTGTCGAGGGTGTACTCCTGGCCGGCAGCCTTCGCCTTCGCCAGCAGCGCCTCGAGGTCGGTCTTGAACGTCTTGGCCTTCTCGGCAGCGGCGATCTCTGCCGCCTGAGCGGCGATCAGGTCCTCGAGGCACTTCGGGCCCGTACCCGGAGGCGGCGTGGTCTCGCACCGGCAGTCAGTGTGGGGATCGCATGGCTCTGGCAATTCGAGCTTCGGCGGGGAGGCTTCCGGCCAGTCCTTGCACTCGCCTCCCGGCGCGCGCGGCTGGTCGGCTGGATCCTCGGGCGGCCCGGGGCACCACTCGTGGCCGGGGCCTTGCTGCCGTGTGCTCTGGGTCATCGCAAACGCCTCCTATTCGTGCAATCAGAGCTGCAATTCGTCCCAGGCAAACGTCAGCGCTCCCGGGCCCTGCGCGTAGGTCTCCGGATCTGCGATGCGGCCTTGCGGCAGCTTCAGTTCGGCGGAGCGGCGCTCGCCCATCGCGCCCCGCCGCGCGCGCAGCTGAATGGTCAGTGCGCCGGCGGCATCCAGCTGCGGCGCGTCCGTCGCGGCGAGCCGCAAGATGGCCGCGAAGCTCCCACCGCGCATGGTGTGCGAACGCGTCGGCGCGTCACGCCAGGTGACGCCATCCTCGTCGAGCCAGCGCAGGCGCACCGCGGCGTCGGTGACCGGCACGGGACGACGCGGCGGCAGGGCCCGCTCCTCGATGAGCGCGCCGCGCAGGCCCGTCATGCCGGCGGCGAACGTGTAATCGACGCGCGGCGGCAGCTCGATCGTCGTCAGCGGGAGCGTCAGCTCGGTCGTCGTCAGCGGCAGCGTCAGCTCGTCGGCCGCAAGCTCGACGCTCTCGTACGGCAGGGTACCTGGATCGATCGTGATCTTCTTCAGGCGCCGGACGTCCTCGTCGAGCCACACGAAGAGGCCACCCGCGTTGACGATCGGCGTGCCTCGCAGCCCCTCGGCGACGACCTTCAGCCCCTGGCTGACGCGCGACAGCGTCACCGCATCGAGCAGCTCCACGGCGAACAGGACTTTGCGAAGATACGCGGGCTCCTGGGGACGCGGCGATCCGGATGACGTGCTCACGGCCGGACCTCCACGGACTTGGGCCCGGAGAGCAGCTGGTCCTCGACCACCGGCGCCGCGGTGGGAGCGGGCTGCGGCGGATCGATCCAGACGGGCGTGGCGAGATAGGCGATCGAGGTCCGGTAGTTCGCGGTGGGAAAGAGCGCCCAGATGCGGCTGGCCTCCTCGGTCGTCAGGGGCTCCAGCGTGACCCGCACCGTCTCCTGGCTCACCGCCGGGCCGGTGAGATCGGGATCGGCCTGCAGCGCCTGGACGGCGAAGCCGAGCGCGCGCAGCAGCGTCTCCTCGCTCGAGCCCGGCGTCGTGCCGACGGTCACGAGGAAGTAGAGGTCCAGGGGAAGCGCGTTCTGGAACACCTGCACCGGCGGCGGTGGGTTGCTCGACGACACCCGATGCTCGCGGTTGCGAAGGCTCGCATTGGGCACGATGCGGTAGAGGAACAGGATGAGCGCTGCGCCGCTCGCGTCCGCGTCATCGAGGGGGCCCACGAAGACCGTCCCCGGCACGCCGGAGCTCGCCAGCGCGATCTTCAAGCGCTCGCGCAGCGCCTCCGTCACGCGCAGGATGCCGTCGGCCTTCACGCCGCCCTCCTCCCCTGGGTCAGGTCGATCGCGACGGGTGGCATGCCGAGCTTGGCGAGCTCCGCCCGCGAGGCCTGGGCGATGTGCTCCAGGGTCACCTGCGCGCAGGCTGCCGCAGCGATGAACGCCGCGCGCAGCGTGATCTGGCGAATGTGGCCGCCGGTGAGGTCAATCTTCTTGGCGACCTGGCGAAACTCTGCGTCGCCGAGCACGTGCGATCCCTCGGGCAGGCATTGGCGCCAGATCTTCTCGCGCGCTTCGACGTCCGGTCGGGGGAACTCGATGATGAAGCGAAGCCGGCGCAGGAATGCCGGATCGAGGTTCTGGCGCAGGTTCGTCGTGAGGATCGCCAGGCCTTCGTACGCTTCCATGCGCTGCAGGAGGTACGCCACCTCGATGTTTGCGTAACGGTCGTGCGCGTCCTTCACCTCGCTGCGCTTCCCGAGGAGCGCGTCGGCCTCGTCGATGAGGATGACGGAGCCCGACCGCTGAGCATCGGAGAACACGCGATCGATGTTCTTCTCCGTGTCGCCGATGAACTTGCTCACGACCCGGGAGAGGTCGAGCCGCAGCAGCTGGATGCCGAGCCAGCGCGCGATGGCCATGGCCGCCATCGTCTTGCCCGTCCCGCTCGGGCCGAAGAAGAGCACGGAGACGCCACGGCCAAAGGGGAGCTGCTCGCGGAACCTCCACTCGTCGAGCACGCGGGGCGCGAGGCGGACGTTGTCGACGATCTCGACCAGCTGCTGCTTCCGATCGAGCGGCAGGACCACCTCGTCGAGGCTGAAGATGGGTTCGATTCGATCGGCGAGCTGCGATAGGCCTTCGGCCGCCACCTCCTTGCAGGCCGCCGCGAAGCGCGCGAGGCGCGGATCGTCGGCGCCGTGCTGCACCGGCCGACTGCGGGCGAGTCGCATCGCCTGTTCCAGGCCGTCGACCTGGAGCGGATAGCGGTTCGCGATCGCCTCAGCCGCCTCCTCCGTCAGGTAGGCGTCGGCGCCGGTGGCCGCCGCCCGCACCGCCGCCAGGCGCGCGGACGCGGGCAACGGCGCCGCGGGCAGCAGCTCGTAGGACGCGGGCCCGAGCAGCCGGACGATCCGCGCTTCCTCACGGCAGATCACGGCTGGACGGCAGGCGGTTCCCCCCAGCGTGGCCAGGAAGAGCCGCATCCATCCTTCCTTGCTCTCGGAACCCTCGACATCGGTGACGTCGACGACGAGCGGTTCGCCGGTCAAGCGCGCCATGCGCCCGACGAGGAGGGCGCACTCCTCGATCTGGATGGCGTCGAGGCCCTCCAGTCGCGAAGGCTCCACGCGGATCGGCGCAACGCGAAGGGTATGTGCCCCGAGCTCGAGCAGGGCACGCCACGCGGCCGGATCGTGGCCGCCGAGCAGGGTCCATGCAGGCGCGCTCGCGTCATGGACCTTGCTCATGAGACCGAGCGCTTCGGAGCGCTCCTCGCGGCGCTGCAGGAGACCCGCGCCCGCCCATGGCACGAGCCGCGTCGAGCGCCGGACCCGCGGATCGTGTGCGAGCGCGGAGCGGTCCCCGAGCAGCCACTGCGCCAGGAACGGATCGAGCCTCAGCTGCTCGTCTGCTGCAGGCTGGTGACCCGCGCACTCCTCGAAGAGCAACCAGCGCGAGAGGGCGCCGCCCCGAGCCAGCGCTCCGCGGACCTGTATGGGAACCCCGAGCAGCGCGCTGTACAGACCCATGGTGCCGACGCGGCGGCTCATCTCGTCGAGGAGGAACCCGATGCACCGCTGGAAGCGGAGGTCCAGTTCAGGCGCCCACGCCAGCACCATCATCCGGAATTCGAGCGGGCCGAGCTCGAGCGCGCGAGCCACCACGGCCAGGGGCTCAGGGCTCGCCCCGGCGGCCTCGAGCGCGCGGTCGAGCGCCGCGTCCGCCTCGGCGAGCGCACGGGGCTGCTCGCTACCGCGCCGGGAAGGTGTATCGAGCGACTGCAACAATGTCGCGCGGGTCACGGAGAAGCCATGCACGTCGCCGTTCTCGTCGGAGACGGATGCCACGGCGTCCCGGAAGAGCTTGTGAACCCAATCGATGGCCGCACGCAGCAGCGATCCCTGTGGTTCGGCAGGCGAGCTGGCCGGCTCCAGCGCAATTCGCACAACCCGGGCTTGCTTCTCCATACCCAGGCGCTCCACGAGTTCTCGCAGAGCGCTCAGCAACGACTCGAGCCTCGGGTCCCGCAGCGCAATGCGCACGGTGTCGTCGACCACGTCGACGTGCATGATGACGAGATCGATGCGCTCCGCGAGCCACCGTCGCGCCAGCGCGTCGGCCTCGGCAGGTCGACCCACGAGCACCAGCGCACACGGGGACGGAGGTAGCGATTCGAGGAGGGCGTCGACCTCCGCCGTGGTCACGTACCGTCGCGCGATGAGGTGCATGTCAGGGCGAGTCGCGACCGCCTCGGCGATCACTTCTGCCTTCACGTCCGTCGACGTGGATGCAACCAGTACATTGATCCGTGACACGCCCACGGCTCCTCCCGCCGGCTTCTGCTGCGCGCTGTCGTGCCGCACAAGCTCTGCATCGGCCCTGGTGCTGCCCATGGACCGTGGGGATGAAAAGAGATGGAGCTCGCGGGGCCTACGGATCTAGATCCTATGGGTAGGTGTCTTCCGGCCGGCCTTTGAGTTCACACCTGTCCCGTCTCCCCGCAAGCGGGGAGAGGGAAAGGGCGTGGACGTGATCGCCTTTGCAGCAAAGCTGTCCCATCTGTGCGTGCCTGCCGCGGGCTCGGAGACCCTGACCATCGTCGGCGTCCGGGCTCGCGGCGAGTTCGTCGTGCTCGGCACCGTCGCGACGGTGCCTGACGCGCACTGCGTGGCGGCGGACGACGCAGGTAATGCCTACATCTGCGATCCGGGGAAGGGCCGCCTGCTGGTGTTCCGCGATCCTTACCCAGCATCTCGATGACGACAGCACCGACCTGAGGTAGGCGACGTCAGGCCGTCCGGTGCCTCAACCAGGGCATCATGAACAAGCGGTGCGCGCGCCCCCAACCACGGCAGGCTATGCTTCACAGCGGCAGGCTATGATTACGGCCAGGGTGGGCCCTGCCCGAGGAGTCGGAACATGGAGGTCGAGCTCAACTACGGCCGAAGCACGCTGCGGGTGAACCTTCCGGCCGATCTCGAGGTCAGCGTCATCCGCAAGCCGCCCATGCCGGTGCTGCAGCAGCCGGAGAGCGCCGTCGTCCAGGCGCTGCGGCAACCCGTCGGCGCCGCATCTCTCGCTGATGAAGCACGAGGAAAGGCGAGCGCCTGCATCCTCATCTGTGACATCACGCGTCCGGTCCCGAACCGGCTCCTGCTGCAGCCGATCATCCGCCAGCTGATGGAGGCCGGCCTCGACCGAGGCCGTATCCTCGTGCTGGTCGCCACGGGCCTGCACCGGCCCAACCTGGGGGCCGAGCTGCAAGAGCTCGTGGGCGACGAGTGGGTGCTCAAGACCGTCAAGGTGGCGAATCACGACGCGCGTGACGACGCCGCCCACGTCGATCTCGGCCGCACGTGGTCAGGCACGCCGGTGAAGCTCGACCGCCGCTTCGTGGAGGCGGACGTCAAGATCGTGACCGGTCTGGTCGAGCCGCACTTCATGGCGGGCTACTCCGGCGGCCGGAAGGTGATCGCGCCGGGCGTCGCGCAGAAGGACACCATCACGACGTTCCACAGCTCGCGGATGATGGCCGACCCCCGCGTCGAGAACTGCATTCTGGAGGGCAATCCGCTGCACCGCGAGCAGCTCGCCATCGTCGCCATGCTGGGACGTGTCCTGGCGGTGAACGCGGTGATCGACGACCAGCGCCGGCTGTCCTTCGTGAACTACGGCGAGGTGGTGGCGAGCCATCAGGAGGCGGTCGCATTCGTGGAGCGCTACGCGATGGTTCCGCTTCCGCGCCGGTTCAAGACGGTGCTGACGAGCGCCGCCGGGTATCCGCTCGACAAGACCTACTACCAGACGGTGAAGGGCATGGTGTCGCCGCTCGACATCCTGGAGCCGGGCGGCAACCTCGTCGTCGTCTCGGAGTGCTCCGAGGGCATGGGCTCGAGCGACTACGTGCACGCGCAGCGGCGGCTCATCGCGCTCGGCCTCGACGGGTTCATGGCCGACATCGCGCCGAAGCGCTTCGCCGACGTCGATGAGTGGCAAACGCAGATGCAGCTCAAGCCGATGCGGGTGGGCACGGTGCACCTCTACTCGCCGTCGCTCGCCGCCGGTGATCGCCTGCTCACCGGCGTGCGCATGGTCGACTCGGTCGAGCGCGCCGTCCTGGAGAGCGTGCGTGAGTCGGGCGACCGTTGCGTTGCAGTCATCCCGGAGGGGCCGTACGTCGTGCCGGTCCACCGCCCGGTGCCGCGGCGCGCCGGTTCACCACTTTTAGGATGAAGTGAAGCCCCTGGAAGGAAGGATTGCACGACGCGTTCTACGCGTACTGGTGCCCGATGCCCTACGGCGTGCCGGGGTAACCCGATGGACTCCGGGCGGCGTCCGCGTGGATCGAGGCGGGCTACTCCGGCGTCGGGTCCGAGCGATGCTGGGACGGCATCTCTACCAATCCTTCTCGGGACTGCGCAGCGCCTGGGCTCGG
>JBGQLS010000186.1:0-10866 GCA_041500205.1 Anaeromyxobacteraceae bacterium
AGATCATCCGCCAGCGCCGCGACGGTATAGACGCCATCGCGGGCGGGGTCGGAGCCGCCGTGGCCGCGGTGGTCGTAGGCGATGGCCCGCCGAGCAGGGCGCAGGTGGTCGAGCTGCGCGCGCCAGGACTCGAGATCGGCGCCGAGGCCGTGCAGGAAGAGGACCGGGGTGCCACCGCCTCCGCCATCGGAGACGCGCAGGCGTCCCGCTCCGCCCTCCACGAAGAGGAGCCGCTCGGGCGCGGCGATGGGCGGGGCCTCGGGGCGCGGCGTGCTCGATGCGCAGGCGGTGGAGAGGAGCGCTACCGCGATGGCGCATCCGCGTGCTGTCGAGGGGGATGCGATCATCCTGAGCGTTGCCATCGTGCCTCGTTCGGACCGTGCCGAAGCGGTGAGCGCGATGGCCGCCCGCTCGCCACATTTGGTTTCTCAGGGCAGGGCCATCGGGACCGCCACCGCGACGTTCGTCCCGGGCGGCTGGATCGAGAGCTCGAGCCCGTCCATCTCGCGCAGGCAGGTCGCGATCTCTCTCCCTCGTGCGCGGTGCCGAGGGCGCACGCTGCGCGCAGTCTGGCGTCCCTGGGAGTCGAAGGTGAAGTGGAAGACGAGCTGAACGCCGCCACTGTTGATACCCGCTGGCGGGCAGCGCGAGACCATCTGAGGGCGCAGGTTCTCGAGCTGAGCCTTCGCCTCCTCCGTCGCGCGGGCCACGACCTCGGGCGGAGGGGCCGCCTGGGGTGGAGGCTCCTGTTCGGCGGCGGGAGGCGTTTCCGCGACGGTCGGGCGCGGCGCGGTTGCCGGAGGCTCCGCTGGCGGGGCAGGCAGCTCGACGGGCGCGGCGGGCGGCTCCTGGCGAGCGACGGAAGGTTCCGATGGCGGCGCTACGGATGGGGGCGGATCCGCTGTCCATCGGCTGGCCGCGTAGGCCAGGAGGAGGGCGCCCGCGATCACCGGTATCGCAACGAATAGCTTCCCGCGCGAACGGCGCTGAGGGGCGGGAGCAGGCTTGGACATGGCTTGAGCGGAGCGACGAGGGAAACCCAGCGACCCGTGCAACTGCGACGACACTTTACCGCGCTACCTGCACCGCCAGCCAGCCGAGGCCTGCGATCACATCAGCTTGCTGGAACCACAGGGTCCAACGCCGACGGGGCGGGGTCAGGAGACCCGCGCCCCGCCCGACTGCCGCGTCACGTCAGCGCACTCGAGTGAGCGGTCCCGTGGCCGTGCCGCCCAGGCTGGAGGTGATCGTGACGGACGCCGGCTGAGCGACTCCGACGAGGGTCGCGGTGAGGACGCCGTTGAGGGGGGTCAGCTGGACTGGGGAGCTGCCCGGGATGACGAGGAACAGAAGCGCCGTGGGATCCGTCGAGCTGGCCGTCACGCTGAGCCGCTCCTTGCCAGCGCGGTACAAGGCCGACAGGATCGTCACGGTGTCGGCGTTGGACACCACGTTGACGATTGCGGTCGCGGACGATGTGAAGGTCCCGTTGCTCACGATGAGCTGGAACGCGAGCGGGATCACGCCGAAGGTGGGGGGTGCGACGAACGTCGGGGTGGGGGTCGTCGCGTTGACGAGGAGCAGGGGGGGACCCAGGGTCTGCGTCCAGGCATAGGTGAGCGGCAGGCCCTGCGGGTCGAAGCTGCCTGTGCCATCCAGCGTGACGAGGAAGTTGGGGTTGACGGCCAGGGGCAGGCCCGCGTTCGCCACGGGCGCGACGACTGACCCCGGCGGAGGCGGAACGCCCGGGCAGTTGCTGGGTACCGGAACCGGCAGGCCCGGCCACGGCGAGAGCTGGCGGACGACCGGACCGGCACCTCCCCACGGACCCGAGCCCTTGGCGAGGAACGGGAAGTCCTGCAGGTTGAGCGGCACGGGGGGATTGCCGATGCCCAGGTTCTCGGGGAACAGGTACTCCGTGATCGGCGCGTGGTACTGGCCGGCGAGGAGGCCGTTGGCGGCGGATCCGAGGAGCGCGGAGTTGATCCGGGCGCGGACCTCGCGCGTCGGAGGCAGGAACGTGGGCGCCACCGAGAGGGCCCGCGTCGGCGGCTGGAAGCGCCAGCGGCCCTTCACGGCGCCCAGAGGCGGACCCTGATCGACGCCGACGCTCCCCCAGAAGCGGTCGGAGACCGTTCCGGTGCAGGGATCGACGTCCATGCCGTACAGGTCGATATGGCGCGACGGGTCTGTCGTGAAGCCCTCGAACTTGGTCCGGACCGTCGCCTCCTGCGGCAGGCCGGGCGCGGGCGCGCCGCCCACTCCGAGGATGGTGACGTCGAGCGCGACATAGGCCGGGTTGGAAAAGGGAACCGTGAAGACACCGAGGTTGGCCACCATGCTGTAAGCGGCGACATAGGTGGCCGAGGCGCCGGGGAGAGGTCCGACCGTCGGCTCGCCGCCATCCTTGACGAGGATACCCGCGTAGGTGACGTAGTCGCCCATCTCGAAAGGCATCTGCTTGTGGGGATCGCGGTCGGCGACGGGGGTCGCTTCACCGGAATTCATGGTGAAGATGGTCGCGTAGAAGCCGGTGTTGAAGTCGATGGGGCGGTTGTACTGAGGGCAGAGATCGTCCGGAACCGCCCCTGCCGGATCGACGCGCGGCAGGCACATCGGATAGGCCGTCTCGGTGCGGATGGTCGGGTTGTCCTCGTCGATGGTGAAGCGCACGTCGGGCGAGAAGACACGGCCGAACTTCCCGAGCGGGTCGTTGATGCGGACGCGCTGCCCGGTGGAGTTGTCGCCCATGACCCCGCCGACCCGCAGCTCGCCGGTGGCGTAGTCGATGAAGTTGATGAATCCCTGGCTCGAGAAGAGCGACAGCTGGGAGAGGCTCACCAGGCCCGCGATGTACTCGTCCCCGACGCGGTTGCCCTGGACCGTGACCTCGTAGGCGCCGCTCGGCGTGGGGGTGTCCCGGAGCGCGAGGCCGGTCTTGGTGGGTCCGTAAGGCAAGGGGGCCAGCGCGAAGACCTCCTCCCAGGTGATCGCGGTCGCGGGCATGAGGACGATCGTGTTACGTGGGATCGTGATCACCTGGTTATTCACGGTAAGTGTGCCGCCGCTGAGCGGATCCGTGTTGTTGCCCAGCGTCGCGTCCTGGATGAAGCCGACGATGATGAAGGGCGAGACCGGCTGAACGGGTCTCACCTGCGCCGCGGCGGAGCTCGCCCACAGCAGGCTGGCAGCTATCGCGAAGGTCGCGTGTAGAAAAGAGGAGGAGGCGGTCCTTCGCGAATCTGCTTTCTCGGCGGTGTAGGCCACTGAAAGCTCCCTTGTGTTTCGAGCCATGCGAGCCCGATCGCGTCTCTTGGTGCGCAACGATGAAAGTGGGTCTCGAACAGGGGGTTGCTCATTGCCTTGAACAGGTGTCGCCGATCCGTGGGACACGCGGCCCGCGAGATCCGACGCGTACGCAGCGATGAGCAGCTCAAGACCTGTCGAAAAATGGACCGCTGGCCGCTTGGCGGGGGCGGGGGCCGCCTTCGCCCCCGGGTACTCGGTTCTGCCTGTATTCGTGCAAGGGATGACGCGGGACGGATGGGCGAGTGGCTCCATCCACCACCCTGGCACCTGTGGCTCGCGGGTCGTGTGCGAGGGACGGAAGTTCCGCTCACCGCACTCGTTCAAGTCGTCATGACTTGACGTGCGTCAAGCTACGGGCTTTGACTTTCATCACCGCTCGCCCCACAGCGGCTCGCTCATCGTCTCGGCATACGACGAGAACATGACGTTGAAGCTCATGCTGATCCGGAAGCGATCGCTGCGGTTCGGGTCGACCGAGTGCACGAGCCACGCAGGGAAGACGAGGAGCGTTCCCTCCTCCACCTGCGCCACCACCTGGTCCGTGTTGTAGGCGGTCAGCTCCGTCGCCGGCGGCCGCACGATCGCCGTCTGCGCGCGAGGATCGTGGAAGTTGATGGTGTCGGCGCCGGGCTGGACCTGGACGTAGTACACGCCGCTCAGGAAGTTGTTCGGGTGAGCGTGCATCCGCGTCGCGCCGCCAGTCGCCGCGATGTTGGCCCACAGCCCGGTGATCTCGAAGGCGGGGCCGGGAGTGCGCAGGAAGGCGAGGACCTGCTCCACGCCCTGGCGGATCTGGCGCACGAGCGGCTCGAGCTGCGCCTCCTCGTGAAGCCCGTGCCGCGATTGCCATACCTCTCCGGGCGCAGGATCGGGCAGGCCTGACCGAAGCACGGCCAGGACGTCGAGGATCGCGCGCTGGACCATGGCGCGCGCTGCGCTCTCCAGCCGCGACTTCCACACGAAGGTCGGGAAGAGCCGGATGACCTCCGAATTGACAGCGGACGCTTCCATGAGAGCCCCTGGTGAAACCCGTAGCTTGGCGGGGCCCCGAAGCGATCGCCCCTTTGGGGATCATCTTGGCAAGCCCCTCGCGCTACGGTGTCGGGCGAGACGAGGCGCCCCGCCCCAGCCCGAGGTAGGTCGACAGGATGCGGGGGTCGCTCGCGAGCGACTGGGCGGGGCCGGCGAGCGACACCTGGCCCGCCTCGAGCACGCAGCCCTCGTCGGCGATCTGGAGGGCGGCCCGCGCGTTCTGCTCGACGAGGAGGACCGAGGCGCCCCTCCGGCGCAGCCCCACGATCACCTGGAAGATCTCGCGCACGACGAGCGGGGCGAGGCCGAGGGAAGGCTCGTCGAGGAGCAAGAGCCGAGGGTTCGACATGAGGGCGCGGCCGAGCGCGAGCATCTGGCGCTCGCCCCCGGAGAGCGTGCCGGCCATCTGGCGGCGCCGCTCCCGCAGGCGCGGGAACGTCCGATACACCTCGTCGAGGAGCGCGTCGCGCTCCAGCCGCCGGGCGCGCGGGAGCGAGAACGCGCCCAGGAGGAGGTTGTCCTCGACCGTCATCGCGGTGAAGAGCTCGCGCGTCTCCGCCACGAGCGCGAGCCCGCGCGCGACGTTGTCCTCGATCGGCGCGCCGGTGATGGGCTGCCCCTCCAGCACGACCTCGCCGGCCGCGCAGGGGATGAGGCCCGCGATGGCGGAGAGGAGCGTCGTCTTCCCGGCGCCGTTGGGTCCGATCACCGCCACGATCTGCGCCCGTCCGACGCGCAGGTGTACGTCCTGCAGGGCCGGGACCTTGCCGTAGCGAACCCCGAGCCCCCGGACCACGAGCAACGGCTCGCCCCCGCTCACGCGACGCTCCCCAGGTACGCCTCGAGGACGGCCGGGTCGCGCTGGATTTCGCAGGGCAGGCCCTCGGCGATCTTCTTCCCGAAGTCCATCACGACCACGCGGTCGACGAGCCCCATCACGAGCTCCGCGTCGTGCTCGACGAGGAGTATCGCCGTGCCTTGATCGCGGAGCGCGCGCAGGAGATCCTGGAGCGCCGTCTTTTCGAGATGGCGCAGGCCGGCGGCGGGCTCGTCGAGGAGGAGCAGGTAGGGGTCGGCGCACAGGGCGCGCGCGATCTCGAGGACGCGCTGCTTGCCGAGCGGCAACGTGCCGGCAGGCTGGGACAGGTGAGCCGTCAGCCCCACCCGGTCGAGCTGGCGGGCCGCCTCCGCGAGCAGCCGTCTCTCCTCGCCGCGATCGAGGCGCCAGCTCGCGGAGAGGACACCGCAGCGACCGCGCAGGTGGGCTCCCAGCGCCGCGTTCTCGACGGCGGTCATGCTCGGGACGAGCCTCACGTGCTGGAAGGTGCGGGAGAGGCCCATGGCCGCGATCTCACGCTGGGCCCGCCCCTGGATGGCTTCGCCCCGGAACCGGACCTCGCCTCCGTCGGGATCGGTCACGCCCGAGACGACGTCGAAGAGCGTGGACTTCCCGGCGCCGTTCGGGCCGATGAGCCCCACGATCTCCCCTGCTTTCACCGTGAGGCTCACGGCATCGGTGGCGACGAGCCCCCCGAACCGCTTCGTCACGCCCGCCACCTCGAGCAAGGGTTCGCCCGCGCGCGGCATCCGACGGCGCGCCAGGGCCGGCGCGCCGCGGTCGATCTGCCGCTCGCCCGGGAGCGGGACCCGCCGCGCCAGCGCTGGCCACAGGCCCTGGGGCGCCCGCTGCAGGAGGACGACCATGGCGACGCCGAAGACGATGAGCTCGAAGTCGCCGGCCTGCCCGATGAGCCGCGGCAGGACGTCCCGCAGCCACTGCAGGGCGAGCGTCACGATGCCCGCGCCGAGCAGGGCGCCCCAGACCTGCCCGATGCCGCCCACGACGCCCATGAACAGGTACTCGATCCCGGCGTGGAGCCCGAAGGGCGTGGGGTTCACGAACCGTTCGAAATGCGCGTAGAGCCAGCCCGAGACGCACGCCTGGAGCGCGGCCACGACGAAGATGACGAGGCGCGCGCGCGAGGAGTCCACCCCCATCGCCTCCGCCATCCGACGACCTCCCTGGAGGGCGCGGATGGCGCGCCCCGGGCGTGAGTCAAGGAGGTTCCGGGTCGTGAACACCGCCACCGCGAGGACCGACCAGATGAGCCAGCACGCGCGACGGGGGGTGTCGAGCCGCAAGCCGAGGAGGCCGATGGCCGGGATCCCGCCCAGCCCGGTGTGGCCGCCGAGCGCGTCGAGGTTGCCGAAGAGGATGGGGATCCCGATGCCCCACGCGATGGTGCCGAGCGGGAGGTAGTGTCCGGAGAGCCGGAGCGTGACCGCGCCGAGGAGCACCGCCACGGCCGCGGCGAGCGCCAGCGCGGCGATGAGCGAGACCCATGGTGAATGGAGCCATGCCGAGGGTCCGGCCGAGGGTCCGGCGAGGGTCAGGACCGCCGTCGTGTACGCGCCGAGCCCGACGAAGGCGGCCTGCCCGAACGAGGTGAGGCCGCCCACGCCGGTGAGCAAGACGAGCCCGAGCACGACGAGCGCGTTCAGCCCGACGTAGCCGAGCAGGACGACATGGTACTCGCGCAGCACGAGTGGGGCCGCCGCCACGGAGGCGAAGAACGCCGGCGCGAGGAGGGCGCGCGCCTTCACTCGTCCTCCTCGACGCGGCGCGCGTGGAGCGAGCGCCAGAGGAGCACCGGGATGATGAGCGCGAAGACGATGAGCTCCTTGTAGGCGCTCGCCCAGAAGGAGGCGAACGCCTCGATGAGCCCCACCAGCAGCGCCCCCGCGGCGGCCAGCGGATAGCTGGCGAGCGCGCCGACGATGGCGCCCACGAAGCCCTTGAGCCCGATGAGGAAGCCAGTGTCGTAGTAGAGCGTGGTGACGGGGGCGATGAGGATCCCGGAGAAGGCGCCGATGAGCGCCGCCAGGGCGAAGCTCCACCGGCCGGTGAGCCCGGGGCGAATGCCGACGAGGCGGGCGCCGGTGCGATTCATCGCGCTCGCCCGCAGGGCCTTGCCCCGTGCCGTGCATTCGAAGAAGGCGTAGAGCGCGCCCATGAGCGCCCCCGAGAAGAGCACGACGTAGAGTGGCTGGGCCCCGATCTGGACCGGGCCGAGCTGGAAGCGCGCCTCGGAGAAGGCGGCGGTCCGCGAGCCCTCCGCTCCGAAGAAGAGGAGCCCCAGGCTCACGAGCGCCAGGTGGACCGCCACCGAGACGACGAGGAGGACGAGGACGGGCGCGGCGCCGAGGGGCTCGTAGGCCAGGCGGTAGATGGCGGGCCCGAGCGGAACGACGAGGGCGAGGGCGAGCGCGACCTGGAACCAGGTGGGCGCCGCCGCGGCCGGTACGGTCCGGAGGATCGCCCCCATGAGCGCCGGATACGCGATATTCACTAACAATGTGTGCAGGAGCGCGCCGGAAGCGTGGCCGCGGACGAGGCGGATGGCATCGGTCGTGGCGACCGCCGCGCACGTCGCGCACAGGAGCCAGAACGTGCCGGGCACCCGGCCTGCCTGCAGCGCCGCGAGCGTCAGCCCGCCGTAGGCCACGAACTCGCCCTGCGGGATGAAGATGACGCGGGTGACCGAGAACACGACGACCAGCGCGAGCGCGAGGAGCGCGTAGACGGCGCCGTTCACGAGGCCGTCCTGCGCCAGGGACAGGGCGATGTCGAGGCTCATGTCCGGACTTCATCCTTCCGAGCAGACCCCGACCCCATCGACCGCGCCGGCAGAGCCGTCGCTGTCTCGCGACCCCGCCCCTGACCGCGACGAGCGCGGCCAGGGGTCCACCCCGACCTCGACCCTCTCACTTCACGATCTGCCAGGTGCCGTTGCGGATCTGGGCCATGACCCGCGCCCGGCGATCGAATCCGAGGTGATCGGTCGGGGTCATGTCGAAGACCCCTTGCGTTCCCCGGAGATCCCGCACGTTCTCGAGCGCGGTCCTGAGCGCCTCTCGGAACTCCCTCGTGCCCGGTCGCGCCTGCTTCAGCGCGATGGGGACGGCAGCCTGGAGCAGGAGCCCGGCGTCCCAGGCGTGCGCCGCGAACGAGGAAGCCGTGCCCTGGCCGTACGCCGCCTCGTAGCGGCCGATGAAATCGAGCGCGAGCTTCTTGCATGGATGATCGTCGGGAAGCTGCCGTGCCACCACGACGGGACCTGCTGGCAGGAAGGCCCCCTCGACGTCCTTGCCGCCCACCCGGAGGAAGTCCGGGTTGGTCACGCCGTGCGTGTGGTAGACGAGCCCCTTGTAGCCGCGCTCGACGAGGGTCTTCTGCGGCAGCGCCGCCGGCGTCCCGGAGGCGCCGACGAGGACGGCGTCGGGCCTCGTGGACTGGATCCTCAGCGCCTGGCCGGTGACGGACGTATCCGCCCGGTTGTAGCGCTCGTTGGCCACGATCTTGATCCCGCGAGCTTCGGCCGCCTTCGAGAACTCGGTCCACCAGCCCTCGCCATAAGCGTCTCCGAACCCGATGAAGGCGGCGGTCTTCACTCCGCGGCCCAACATGTGGTCGACGATCGCCTCGGCCATCAGATCGTCATTCTGTGGGGTCTTGAAGACCCACCGCCGCCTCTCGTCCATGGGCGCGATGATGCGCTTGCCACCGGCGAGGGAGATGAGGGGGGTCCCCGTCTCGGCGGCGACATCGACCATCGCGAGCGAGGCGGGCGTCGAGTTCGATCCCATCAGGACGTCCACGGCGTACTCGCTGGTGAGCTTCCGGGCGTTCTTCACGGCGGTCGTGCTGTCCGTGCCGTCGTCGAGGACGACGTAGCTCACCGTCGCGTTCCCGATGGTCCTGGGTAGGAGCGCGATGGTGTTGCGGGTCGGGATGCCAATCGAGGCGGCGGGACCGGTCGCGGACAGGGTCACGCCCACGTTCAGATCCGCGGCGCTGGCCTTTCCGGCGAGGGCGAGGGCCAAGGCGATCGCGTATCGAGGGCGTTCCATGTCGTCTCCCTGGCGCGCTGGTTGCGAAGCCGCCACCGTGCGGGTTTCACTATGACGCGGTCGGGCGAGCTTGTCCTTGCAAAGTCATGCCACCTGGCCCGCGGCTCGCGCGCTCCTAAGGGCGATCGTCGGGAAGCGCAGGTGGAGACTCGTCCCACGCTTCCGGTACCTGGTCATCGCGACCCGGCGGAGGCCGTCATACGCGTTGCCGAGCTCACCCGGTGCCGTGGACCGGTGGTCACCGCTGCGGACGTGTTCCGCGCCCGGAAGCGGGCGAGAAACATGCGCTAAGCCCGGCCGCGATCGACCTGTGTTTCTTCACGATTCTTCCATATGTCATTTGCTCCATGATCAATCCTGTGCAGCCGTGGGTAACTCTCTGTCAGACGGCGGCGTGGCCAAGGCCGCGCCGGTCACGGAGGCTTCGTCCCATGGTCGAGATCGAAGCGGAGCGGTTGTGGTTCATTCGCGGCGTCATGGCCGCGCTCGCATCCTCGGGGCAGGTCGTCGACTGTGAGGAGATCGCCCGGTTGTGCCGCCTCAGCGGCGAGCAGGTGCGCGCGTATCTGCGGGCCGCCGGCCGGGGGCAGTACGAGGACGAGCCCGACTTCAGCGACATCGTCCTCAGCGAGGGTGGCTCGCCGAGAGAGGGAATGGACCCACGCGAGTGGTCGGCCAGGCTCCACGACGCGCAGAGGTATTGGCGCGACCGGCGCAGCCTGGACGACGAGAGCTTCAAGCGGGAGTGGGGAGACACCCCGACCTTCCCGAGTCATGGGTCGCCGGGAAGGTGAAGAGTCGTCCGAATGGGCAGAGGTGGGCGGCCAGGACTACACGTCATCCTGCCTTGGGCGGCCTGTGGGGTAGCGAGCGCAAGCCCCATGAAGGTGAGGCTGGTTGCCGCATCCGGGTTGCGGCTAATTGCCGTACTCCCTGTCCTCGCGGGACTGCGACCACGAGAACGCAGTAAGGATAAAGGCGTGCCCCGCCTCGCAGATAGGGCCTCCGCCACCGCCGGAACGTCCGCGTCGCTCGCCCGCTCACGCGCGCAACCCGCGGCCGGGCCATCCTCGCGTCCCCGCAAGGCCGGCGGCGGTAGCCAGACGGCGAACGCGCCGCTGGCCGTCGATATCAGCCGCTGGCTCGAGAACGGCTCGCTGCCGGCCGAGAACTCCCGCATGCGGAGCGGAGCGCTGCGCGTGGTGCGCTTCATCGAGTACGGCGGACCGCTCCGGCACCTCGAAGGCCGCGAGACGCTGATCGAATGTGGTCAGCGGCTGCGAGGCAAGCTGTGTGGCGGGTTCCTCTGGGTCTCGAAGAGGGCGGACAACCAGCTCTCGGTCTTCTGCTCCCGCTGCCACACCGTGGAGTCGGTCATCTCGGGCTGGGAGGGAACGTTGTGGGCGGACGGCCCCATGCCGCCGCTGCCGATGATCGACGACTGAGCCTCATCGCATCCCTCGCCGCCGGTAGGCGGGGGGGGACGCAGGCGAGGCGAAGTCAAGACCTGTCGAAAAATGTGATCGCTCTGCAGCGTGGCCGGGGTGGGGCCCCGATGGGCTTTGCCCGGCGGGGCGGGGGCGGCCTGCGGCCCCCGGCGACTCAAGACCTGTC
>JBGQLS010000187.1:0-10850 GCA_041500205.1 Anaeromyxobacteraceae bacterium
AACTCGTTGAACGACAGTGCCCCTGGGCCTCCCTGGCTTAGCAGGAACAGGTTGCTCTCCGCTAGGCGCGGCTGGATGGGGGTGATGTTGATCGGCTGGAGCAGCTGCGCCTGGAGCAGCTCGCTCACGCGGGCGACCTCGTGGCGGGGCAGGGCGGAGTAGGAATCGGCCAGGAGGCGATGGGCGGAATCGCTCGTCGGGTCTGTCTCGACCGACTTCCAGCCCTCCACCAGCGCGAGCTGCTGGAAGCCGAGGTCCGAGTAGATCCGCGCCAGGCTCGCGCTGCGGGCCGCGAGGTCCGCGTCGAGCAGGAGCCGCGAGCGGTAGATCGCGCGGTTGTCGTTGAGCTCGATCGCTCGATCGAAGTCGTGCAGCGCCTCGACCGGCCGGTTCGTGGTCTGCTTCGCGATCGCGTCGTAGAACCAGGGCGTCGGATCGAGCGGGTCGAGCTCCTTCGCCATCGCGTACTCGCGCTCGTCGAGACCGGTGCGCTTCTCCTCGTAGTAGGTCTTGCCGAGATAGCTCCGGATGAGCGCGTTGCTGGGATCGAGGCTGGCCGCGATCTCGATCTCCCGCGCGCCTCGGTCGAGGTCGCCCTCCCGGATCCGGGCCAGGCCCAGGCCGAGCCGGGGGAGGGGATCGGCCGAGTCGAGCGCGATCGCCTTCTCGAACGTCTCTTTGGCCCGCGCGACCTTGACGTCCGTGAGGTAGGCGAAGCCGAGGACGGTCTGGGTCCGCGAGAGGTCGGGCGCCAGCGAAGTCGCGGTGCGAGCGGCGTCGAGGGCCTTTCCCCGATCGCCGAACGAGGAGTGCAGCTCGGCCAGCCGGGCCCAAGCCAGCGCGTTCTGCGGGTCCACCTGGACCGCTCGCTCCAGGCTGGACCGGGCGCCCTCCAGGTCGAACCGCGCTTGCTGCGCGTACGAGAGCGCCACGTGCGCCGTCGCCGACCGCGGCGCGGCCTCTACCGCCTTCCGGGCGAGACCGAGGGCGCGCTCCTTGTCGTTCTGCACCACCGCCGCGATCGCCTGCAGCGAGAGCGCGCCGGCATCTCCCGGAGCCACAGCCAGCGCCCGCTCGAGATCGGCGGCCGCCTCGTCCACCCGCCCCACCGCCAGCGAGAGCTGGGCGCGGTAGGTGAGGAAGCGCGGGTCCGAGACGGTGGCGGGGACGCCGGCGATGGCGTCGAACGCCGCCTTGAGATCGCCACGGCGGTATGCCTCTAGCGACTGCCGCGTCGGCCCCGCCCACCCGGTGTCGGCGGGGACCTCGTCCGGGCGCAGGTACAGGACAGGGGGGTAGTAGAGGGTCCAGCGGACGGCGTCGCGCGGGCGCGCCACGGCGCGCAGCACCGGACCGGTGCCCCGCTCCGCGACGGCCGATTGTCCGCCAATCAGGGTGAGGCTCCCTCGCGGGCTCTCGGCCAGCACCGTCCCCTCGAACACCGTGACGAGCGCGCTGTCGGCCTCGACGCGGATGTAGAACTCCGTCCCGCGGACCCCGGCGGCCACGAACTCGGTCTTCACCTCGAGACTGCGCGGGCCGCGGCTGAAGAAGTGGACGGCTCCCCTCAGGAGGTCGAGGACGCCCGTGCGCTCGGGCTTCACGGGCTGCAGCGTGATCGTGGTGTCCTCGTTGAGCCGCAGGACCGACTGGTCGAGCAACGCGAGATCGGCGCGGCTCTGCTTTCCCACCCGGATCGTGTCGCCGGCGGAGAAGCTGTCGTTCAGCTTCACGGGCTCCCATCGCGACGCGCCGGTGCGCTGGGACTCCACGGTGCCCTGGACGGAGACTGCCCGGGCGACCGTTCCAACGGGTTCGCCAGGGCGTGCCGCGGCAGGAGAGAGCAGAACCGCGAGGAAAGTTGCAGCCACGAGACGCGAGAACCCGGCCCTTGTCTTCACGTTTGCCCACCTCGCGACCGCAGCTGCGCGCTTCTCTCGACGAGCTTGCCCGAGAGGCCGATCTTCTCGGCAGCGGGGAACGTCCCGGTGACGGTCACACGCCAGCGGCGCCTCGAGCCTCACGGCCGGCACCGCCTGGCAGACGGGAGATCGCCCGGGCCGTCAGTCCAGGGCCTCCGGACAAACCCAATCTCTCTTCGCCTGATCAATCGATCATTGCGGCGTGTTGCGTGCCAGGAGAGGCCTGCGGTGGGCTGTCTGGCCACCTTCACCTGCAGCACACCAGGGGAGACGCTGGGGGCATCCGACTCGGTCGCACAATCGAGATCGCGTTGCTCGGCCGTTCCCACCGTGACCCCCCCCTCAGCGTCGTGGCAGTACGAGTCCGCAGCATATCCCCTCGAGATCTGGGGAAGGTCTCGGGAAGGGTGTCTCCAGATGTGTTACCTCGTTAGCGTTAGAAAATTCCGTCGTCATCGATCGCTGGCCGCGCATTCACTCAACGAGCACAGGATGTCTGAGCAGGAAGGGCCACCCGGCGGGTGCCCGCGGCCCTCGAGTCGCACCCGGGTCGAGCCTCACACCGTGGGCGCGGCTGCCAAACAACCGAGTTCTGGCCCTGTTCAGTCAGCGCGCGCTGGCGCGGCGGTTGCTCAGACGTTGCTTTGGACCGCGGCGCGACTCCCCCGATGCGAGCAGGCCATCGGTGCACCCAAGGCACGTTCAGGCGAGCACACATGCGCTACATGATGACGGTCAAGGACCTCGGCAGCGGCGAGGAACACGAGCTACCCGCGGATACCGTGACGCGGGATGCTCACGCTCCGGGTCAGTCCTGCGCCGGTCGGGTTCCGCTTCTTCCTCTTGGCTTTCGCCCTCGCGAGGCGGTGTTCTTCGTCCACAGCGACAGGTTTCCCAACCTGCGCGGCAAGTGGCTTCAGGTGTGTGGCGCGCGCTTCGTGCTGCACCGGCGCGTCGCGCAATGCCTCATGCAAGTCCCCGCTAGCAGCGACCGAGCGTGGACCGAGGTCGTGAGCGAAAGGAGAAGGCCGGGACTGTCGTTCCTCGCCGCGAAGCTCCTCATCGCCGGGCGGTGGCGCCCGCGGCTCCCCAGAGACCCCAGTGCGGCGCTCGCGAGCAAGGCCTCGGCCGAGCTGCACGCCCTCTTCGCGGCCAACGCGACCTGCCCGTCGGTTCAGCGCGACTTGCACGCCATCTTCAGCTTCTACTCCCACTTCAACTGACGTCGATCCCGCGCGGTCCGGGAGAGGCCGTCTCTTCAGGCCGGCGCGACGGGCTTCACACCTGGAACAGCGCCGTGCTCAGGTACTTCTCCCCGCGGTCGGGGAGGATGGTGACGATGGTGGCCGACTCGACCTCCGAGGCCACGCTGCGGGCGGCCACCAGCGCGGCCCCGCTGCTCATCCCGGCGAAGATCCCCTCCTCGAGCGCCACGCGGCGAGCCAGCTCGAACGCCTCCTCGCTCTCGACCATGATGTGCCGGTCGATCTTCGATGCGTCGTAGATCGCCGGGACGATCGCCTCCTCCAGGTTCTTGAGCCCCTGGATGTAGTGCCCGCGCACCGGGTGGGCGCTCACGATCTTCACCTTCGGGAGCCGCTCCTTGAGCGCCAGCCCGACCCCCATCAACGTGCCGCTCGTCCCGAGCGACGAGACGAAGTAGTCGAGCTCTCCCCCCGTCTGCTCCAGGATCTCCATGGCGGTGCCGTCGTAGTGGGCGAGCTGGTTGTACTCGTTGGAGAACTGGTCCGGCATGAAGTACTGGTCGGGGAAGTCGCGGGCGAGCTGGCGCGCCCACAGGATCGCGCCGTCCGTACCGAGCTTCGCGTCGGTGAGGGTGACCTTCGCGCCGAAGGCCTGGATCATCTTCCGCCGCTCGATGGACACGGCCTCGCTCATGACGATCTCGACCGGGTAGCCTTTCACCGCACCGATCATGGCCAGACCGATCCCGGTGTTGCCGCTCGTCGGCTCGAGGATCGTCTTCCCGCGGGTGAGCGTGCCTTCGCGCTCGGCCTGCTCGATCATCTTGAGGGCGACCCGGTCCTTGATGCTGCCCGTCGGGTTGAACCCCTCCAGCTTGGCGTAGAGGGTGACGCGAGGGTTCGGGTTCAGCTTGCGGATCCGGATCATCGGCGTGCGGCCGATGAGATCCAGGACGCTGTCGACCGGAGGGGAGAGTGGCGGGAGCGAGGACATGGGCCCTGCAGTCTAGCATCGCCCGGAAGAGGGGAGACGCTGCTCCCGGATCGCCGTCCGCTGCGCTCCTGGAGATCGACGCAGGTCAAGCAACCCGCGGTCGCACGGGCGATGCAGCTCGCCGGGCGATCGCGAGCAAGCTCCTCGTCATCACTGGCGGAGCGAGCCAGAGCGATCCGAGGCCGCGTCCTGCTCCACCAGGTCGTGAAGGCTCGAGTGCTGCTGCTTCGTCCGTGCGCCGGCGGTGTCCGGCTCGTGAGCGCCAAGCTGCAGGACGAGGTCGTGAAGGCCCGGGTGCCGCTTCTTCGTCGCCGCGCCTACGGCGCCTGTTTCGTGAGCGCCAGGTTGCACGACGAGGTCGTGAAGGCCCTGGTGCCTCCCCGTCCGCGCGCTGGCGGCGCCCAGCTCGCGAGACAGCGCGGCTCCCTGCCGGCGCAGGACGTCGAACGCGAGGGCACCGCCGTCGTCCCATTGCTCGAATCCCTCGACCAGCTTCCCACCCTGAAACCGTCCCACCGACATGACCTCGAAGGTGTGGCTCTTCCCGGTGGGTTGGATGCCCATGAACGGCTGCTGGTGCGTGCCGGTCATCGTCCAGTGGGTCACGACCGTGTCGCCCTCGGCGCAGCAGCCGAGGATGGTCGGCGTGAGGTCGGGAAAGGCGGTCTTGTACATGCGGCAGGTCTCCTTCTCCTGCCGCAGATCCGACTCGCCCGTCACGGGATCGTGGATGCGAGCCCCCGCGTCGCAGATCTCGTTGAAGGCGTCGAAGTTGCCCTTCCCGAAGACTTCCTCGATGAGACGGCGGGCCGCCTGCGTGTTGTCGACTGTTGCCATGACGCGTGTCTTTCTGGCTCCCCGGAGAAATGAACGAGCATGGAGGGAGGCGACCTTGATCTAGGTCAACGACGGCCCCGAGGTCAGGGTTACTTGGGGCCAGGGCATCCACGTGGAAGAGAATGCGCGGAGCCTTCGTGGCAAGCGCTCAGCATCGGCTTGCAGGTCCCTGCTGAAATCGTTGGCGGTTCTGCTCGAACTCGGCGGAGCGGCTACGCCTGCGCTCCTCCGCCGCTGACGGAGAAGCCGCCGGGCGTCAGCCCGAGCCGCTTCACTGCCTCGTCCCAGCGCGCCTCGAGCGGAACGTCGAACACGAGGCTCTCCACGAAGGGAAGCGGGATCCAGCCGCCCGCCCCCACCTCGCGTTCGACCTGCAGAGGCCCCCAGCCCGAGTATCCGAGGAGAAGCAGGAAGAGGCCCGGCGCGGGCGCGCGCACGAGGGCCTCGAGCAGCTCACGCGACCCGCCCACCGCAAGTGCTCCTGCGAGCACGACCCCTCCCTCCTCCGCCGGGACGGGGCCTGGCTGGTGGAGAATCCAGAGTCGCTCCGGCTGCACCGGCCCGCCCACCATGACGGACGCGTGTGCCCGGTCATTGCGCTCCGCCTCCGCCCGCAGCGCCGGGTCCACCTGCTCGAGCACCTCGCCCACGGTCACCCGCGAAGGCCGGTTCACGACGAACCCCAGTGAACCCTCGGGCTTGTGCTCCGCCATCAGCACGAGCGAGCGCGCGAAGTTGGGATCTCGGAGGCCCGGCGCCGCTACCAGGAATCCTGGCGCGAGGCTGCTTGTCATCGTGTCCGGCGTGGTCATCGCCTTCCTTCCTGGCGGGAATCCCGCTGTGCTTCTCGGACGGCACGCCGGGCGCGGCGGATCTGGCGCTTGCACGGCATCCGCGCTTGCCCAGCCCCTCCGCCGACCACGGGCTCGCACGCATCCTCCCGGGCTGGTCTCGCCTCTTCAGCTCAACTTATCGGGGTCTACTTGTTCCTGCGATCCTGAATCGAGTCGCGCCTCGCTGGGCTCGTGCCGGTCCGGCCGACCAGGGCTTCGGTTGCGCGGCGACAACCCTGCAGCACCGCGCAACGCTTGCGCCACGCACGGGAGGCCGTGTAGGGCAAGGTATGGCTAAACCCCCAGTAAGATCGCTCCTGTCGCGCCTTTCGTCGAAGCGCTGAACCAAACGGGATCGCCGCGGGTTCGGCTCCATGCGCTCGGACGTGCGTGCTTGGCGCAAGGTCCGGTGGCCTTGATGGAGGACAAAGAAGGCACGCCTGTTGCTCAGGTGCGCCGCCGTGTCCCGTCCCGCGTTCGAGGGACGCGCCGGCCGCAGACCTGCGGCCAGCTCCATGTCCGGCGCTCGATCCAGGCCGGCGCACCGCCACGAGGTGATGATGCTCTTCCACTCGCGACTCGCGCTCCTGCTCGGCACGATCGGCCTCCTCGCTGTCGGCGCCTGCGACGCCGTTCGGCCCAACCCTGACGAGGCCGCCGCGACCGCGTCGGACGGCGCCTGCACGCGCTGCCACGGAGATCCGAACAACGGCAACGCCGCGCCGCCCAGGTCAGTGCGAGGGGTGACGGACACGCTCGACCCCGCGGTCGGCGCCCACCAGTCCCACTTGCAGGAGGGCCCCTACCGCCGGCCCATCGCCTGCAGCGAGTGCCATGTCGTTCCCTCGACCGACGACGCGCCGGGTCACATGGACCAGCCGCGCGCGCCCGTTTCCTTCGGCCCGCTGGCCAGCTCCGGTGGCGCGCACCCACAGTGGAACCCGGCGCAGGCGACCTGCTCCTCGACGTACTGCCACGGCACCACCCTCGGCGCGGGCGGGAGCAATCCCACGCCTGCCTGGACGGGCGCGTTCGCGGTGGGCTCGACCACGCTCGCGTGCGACGCCTGCCACGCGGTCCCGCCGCCCACCTCGACGGGTCACCCTTCGGTCACTGGCGGTGTCACTGCCTGCGCTGGTTGCCACGCGGACACGGTGAATCCGGACGGCACGATCAACACCGCCGGCGGCAAGCACATCAACGGCGTGGTCGACGCGCCTGGTCTCCCGTCGCAGCCACCTCCGTCGACGCTCGACGGCGCGGCGCTCTATGCCAGCACCTGCGCCGGCTGCCACGGTCCCCTGGCGACGAGCAGCAAGAAGGGCGCATCCGCCGCCATGATCCAGGCGGGGATCGACGGCAACTTCGGCGGCATGGGAGCGTTCTCGACCTTGACGGCAGCGCAGTTGCAGGCCATCGCGGACGCCCTCGCGACGACGGCGCCTCCGCCTCCGCCTCCGACGACCCTCGACGGCGCGGCGCTCTATGCCAGCACCTGCGCCGGCTGCCACGGCCCTCTCGCCACCAGCGCCAAGCGAGGCCGGACGGCCGCTCAGATCACCGCGGCCAACATGACCAAGGGCCTCAGCGCGGCTCAGGTCCAGGCCGTGGCGGGCGCCCTCGCGACGACGGCACCTCCGCCGCCGCCCGCAGCCTGCACTTACAGTTACAACACCTGGGGAGCTTGCCAGCCGGGCAACACGCAGAGCAGGACCGTCGCGTCCGCGTCCCCGGCTGGCTGCAGCGGGACTCCGGTCCTGAGCCAGGCTTGCACCTACGTTCCGCCGCCGCCCGGGACGTGCACGTACGCGTACTCGGCGTGGGGCACGTGCCAGTCGAACAGCACGCAGACGCGCACGGTGGTATCGGCGTCACCTGCTGGCTGCACCGGGACCCCGTCCCTGACGCAGTCCTGCACGCCGCCGCCACCCGCGATCGACGGCGCGGCGCTCTATGCCAGCACCTGCGCCGGATGCCACGGCCCACTCGCCACCAGCAGCAAGCGAGGCCGGACGGCCGCTCAGATCACCGCGGCCAACATGACCAAGGGCCTCAGCGCGGCTCAGGTCCAGGCCGTGGCGAACGCCCTGAACTTCTAGGCCCGAGACTGCTCACTCGAGCCGCCTGGGCTTCAGGCTTCAGGCTCCGGAGGGGCCAGGCAATTACCCCCTCTCCCCCAACGGCCCGCCGGGGGAGAGGGTAGGGTGAGGGGGCCCGATCCTCGGGCGCCAGTCCCGGACGGCACGCCCTGGCTGCGGTCGGCGGCTTCCTGGGTCACCCGGCGAGCATTCGGAAGGCGATCCCCTTCCGGCTCTTTCACACCAATGAGTTCGAACCTATCGTTGCGTGGCCGCCAATTCAGGTTGTGGAACTCGGGAAAGCAAGGAGGCTGTCATGGCCACCGTCAGCAGGATCTATGGAGAGGAATTCCAGGGATACCTAGCGTCGCTTCGGCAGAGCGCCGCCGAGGTCGATGCGCCCATCATGAGCGAGAAGCTCAAGGATCTGTGTTCCAAGCTCGAACCCGTCGTGCAGAAGCTCACGCACGACCATCCCTGGCCGGGAAAGTCAGGCGAGGCAGAGAAGTGGATACAGAGGCTCGACGACCTCCAGGGTTCGCTCGCAGCCTGCACCACGGCGCAGGGGGTGGGCAGCATGTGCGTCCCCTTCTACGACAAGATCGACAGGCTCATCCGCGACTGCCAGAAGATGTGAAGCCGTGAGAGGCAGGAGAGGGTCCTCACGCTCGCTTCGGCGCTAGCTGCCGCGCGGGCGTGGGGTCGAAGGACTCACCCCCCGCCGGCCTCTCGAACGTCACGGCGTCAGGGGAGACATCCCGCGCGAGGGGTACCCGGAAGGTAAAGGTGGTCCCGGTGCCCTCGCTGCTCGTGACGGACAGCTCGCCGTGGCTCGCGTCGAGGATCTGCTTCACCACGAACAGTCCGAGTCCCGTGCCCCGTTCGGGAGGCTTGGTCGTGTAATAGGGCTCGAAGATTTCGAGCAGCTTGCCCTGCGGAATGCCGCAGCCGTTGTCCTCGATGCGGCAGGATACGGCCCCCGGCGCCTCGCCCCGGGCAATGGTCACGCCGAGTGACGGGGATCGTCCCGCGAGACCCTCCATCGCGTCCACCGCGTTCTTCACCAGATTGAGAAGGATCTGCTCCAGGCGAATCCGGTCCATCCGAACCGGCATGGGGGCCTGCGGGAGATCCAGGCGGACCTCTACGTGACGGAGGGTGCCGGCTGAGCGCAGCATGGAGAGCGTGTCGCTCGCGACCGCACACAGGTCCGTGGGCTCGCCGTCGGGCGCGCCGGGCCGCCCGAGGTGAAGGAGGTGCTTCGCATGCGTCGCGAGGTGCTCCCGGACGCGCCCGAGCGTCGTCAGGTCCTCTTCCTCGGGCGCGAGGCCTCCCTGCGAGCGCTTCGAGATGTATCGCAGCGCGCTGTCGAACGCGACGAGCATGTTGGCGAGCTCGTGACCGACGGCCCCCGCCAGCGTCCCGAGCGTCGCGAGCCGCTCGGTCCGGAGGAGGTGGCCCGACATCGCCTCGAGCTTGCTCTCGAGGAGTTCCCGATCGCGCGTCACGAGGCGGGCCTGCTCGACCGCGCCGTCCAGCGCCTGGAGGAGCATGGGGGTAGGACAGGGCTTGCTGAGGAACCGGAAGATGTATCCCTCGTTCACGGCGGAGATGGCGTCCTCCAGGCTCGCCTGGCCGGTGAGCAGGATCCGGATCGTATCCGGCGCGACGTCTCGGACGTGGCGGAGGAACTCCGCGCCATTCATCTCCGGCATCCGGAAGTCCGAGACGACGATGGTGAAGGGGCCGGCCTGCGCGAGCGACCGAAGACCTTCTCGTCCGCCTGCTGCCGTGGTGACGTCGAATCGACGCCGCAGGACTTGCTCGAGACCGGCGAGCACATGGGGCTCGTCGTCTACACAGAGAACGCGTGGCCGGGGGTGGGTGGTCATTGGGCCGAACCCACTACAGGAGGAGCAAGAGCGCCATCATGACCGCCAGGAGCAACGTGTTCAGGGAGAGGAGGACGGGGATGATCCTGCTGCCGCTGCGCGAGGCGCGGCTCCGTCCGCTGGCATTCGACCCGCGCTTGGCCACGGCGTCGGCCCGCATGCGTCGCGCTGCGCCGCGGGCGCGGGCAAGGGCGCGCGCCAATCTCGGCGGCACGTCGCACAATTGCTTCCAGAGGCGGCGCAATGCGCACAGGGCCGAACGGAGCTTCGCTCTCGGCTCCCTCCCCGCGGCCGCTGCTGGAATCCGCCCCGCATCGTCCCCTGCGGGCGCGGCCGCGCTTCGGGGTGGTGGCGACTCTTGCGAGGGCGTCAGGTGGACTCGCCCCAGTGGGAGGGGCTCAGCCGTCTCCGGGCTGGTGGTCGCCGGCGCGGCACTGACGTCGCTCGGTTCGGCGCGGGGGTCGGAATGGGCGAAGCCAGTCGCTGAATCGGTTGCGCTCGCGCCTGGCGCCGTTTGCTCCACGGTCAGGGCGTCGGGTCTTGGCTGTTTCGTCATGGTTGACCCGAGCTCGTGTCCATCAGGATGGCGGTTCCCCAGCGCGGCATGACGCGGTCGAGGCAGGTCCTCCTGGCACCTCGACACGCAAGGTTCGTTCCTCACTCACGCACACCGGTCGCACTGAGTCGCCGGGGCTCGCGCCGCCCCGCCCCGCCGGCAGAGCCCTGGGCATTAGTCGCAGCGCTGTCCAAAGACTTGGCACTGCTGGGGAATGACGGGACGTCCGGCACGTGAAAAGCGTGAGCGCGGCGGTCTTGGCCCGGATGAGTCGCAGGGATGGTGGGACGAGACGGAGACGTCAAGGTTTGTTCGGTGGGGTGGAGTTGCAGGTGGGGTGAGGGGCAAGAGCATTACTCCCTCTCCCCCACCGGGGGATGAGGGCCGGGGTGAGGGGGCCGCACGCTCACGGCTGATGAGCGCCCAGATGTTCTCGAGCACGCGCTTCGTCTCGACAAGTATCTCTCGATCAGTGAACCTCAGGATCCGAACCGCGCGAATACGCAGATACGTCCTCGCGAGCGAGGTCGCGG
>JBGQLS010000188.1:0-10810 GCA_041500205.1 Anaeromyxobacteraceae bacterium
ACCATCGAGAAGATGGGGGAGCTGCGCTTCACCCTCGCGTCCCAGCAGGCTTGATCTCAAGCTTGATCTGGCGGGTTTCAAGGCGGCTCGCGGCGCACCGTGCTAGGGTACGCCGCCGATGCCAGCCAGCTTCCGCTTCGTCACGCCACCACCCCCCGCTCCCGCCCAGTAGGCAGGTCGGCCGCGGTCCGCGTAGACGCGCCTCGCGCGCGCTCGCGCTGGTAGTGCGTTCTCCTGCCTCTGAGAGGCTGAGAAGAAATCCCCTCCCGTCGCCGCGGCAGCCGATCTGCTTCGCCGGGCATCGTCGGAGGACCTCGCCGTAGCGCGAGCTACGGCTTCGGCCCTCCTCCTCGCCGGGCTCGCATCTAGGCTGCCTGGCTCGGTCCGGGGATTCCCTCACAGCCTCTGCTCCTGCCGTCCGTCCTCGCTTCGGGAACAGGGGAGTCACACGTGTCCACGCATCGGAATGCTCGCGCGCGCGCGGGCCGCGGTCTGCTGCTCGTCATGTCTTCGGCGGTCGCATGGGGAACCGTGGGCGTCGCCACCCAGACGCTCTACGGGATCTCCGCCACCAATCCACATTCGGTCGGGTTCTTCCGGCTCGCGCTGGCCTTGCCGGCGCTCTTCGCGGCGGGTGCGGCCGCGCTTGGACGGCGCATGTTCCGCGTGGCCCCGCGCGACCTCACCCTCATGGCGCTCCTCGGGGCCATGACCGCGCTTTACCAGGTGTGCTACTTCTCCGCCATTCGCCACCTCGGCGTGGCGGTGGCGACGGTGGTCACGCTCTGCTCCGCGCCTGCGATCGTCGTCATCCTCTCCGGGCTGCTCTTGCGCGAGCGGCCGTCGGCGCGAGTCGTGGCGGCGCTCGTCGCCGCCACGGCGGGCGCGGCTTTGCTCGTCGGCGGCGGGCCGTGCGGGAACGTACCCGGCTCGATGGCGGCGGGCGCCGCGCTGGCCCTGGCCTCGGCGTCCGGCTACGCGATCGTCACGCTCTGCAACCGGAGCCTCGCGGCGCGGTGCCATCCACTGCAGACCGTGTCGATCGGGTTCACCATCGGGGCAACGCTGCTCCTGGCCTTCGCGCTACCGAAGGGGCTGGTGGTGAGCTATTCCCTTTCGGGCTGGGCGCTCCTCGCCTGGCTAGGCGTCGTCCCCACGGCGCTCGCATACGCGCTCTTCGCCGCCGGGATGCGCACCGTCGGCCCGACGGCGGCGAGCGTCGCCACGCTGCTCGAGCCGCTCACCTCGACGGCTCTCGCATGGCTCATCTTCGGCGAGCGGTTTGGGCCCACAGGGAGCGCGGGCGCGCTCCTGCTCGGCGGGGCCATGTTGGTACTCCTCAGCGGCCGGACATGACCGGGCATCCCGTCGCCGACCATCAGCGGACCGAGGGTGTCCGCCCGCTGCGCGCGCCGCCGCGCCCACCCTCGTCGTGGCGAGGCGGCGGCGCGATGGGCTGGACGGGGGCGCCTTCCCCGAGGTCGCTCGGCGGCGAGAGTGCCAGCACCTCGCCGCCCTCCAGCCCCCGCCGGATCTGGACCATGCGTCCGTCGTTCGAGCCAGTTTCCACGTCGACGAAGTGCAGCTTGCGCTCGCGCACGACAGCCACCTGCAAGCGCTCGCCCCGCGAGACGAGCGCTTCGGCCGGTACCGCCGGGAGCGGAGGGATGCGCACGCTCAGCTCCACGTGGACGAACAGGCCTGGCAGGAGCCGCACCGGCGGGTCGCCGTCGGGCCACAGCTCGACGAGCATCGTCCGGCTGCGCACGTCGAGCGCATCGGCGATGCGGCGGACGCTCGCTCGCATGCGCACCCCCGGGTGCTGGTCGAGGGTGAAGGCGCCCTGGTCGCCGAGGCGGACGAAGGGCGCGGCGTCCTGGCCGACGTTGACGAGGATTCGCACGCGCGTGGAGTCCGATACGTCGACGACCGGAGCACCCGTGGCGGTCGCATTGGTGAGCGCGCCGGGATCCACGTAGCGCGCCGTGACGACGCCGTCGAAGGGCGCGCGAAGGACCTCGTAGCCCCGCAGCGCCTGCACCCGCCGGAGGTCCGCCTCCGCCACGCCCAGGTCGGAGAGGGCCTGATCGAGCTCCTGCCGCGAGATGATGCCGTGGGGCGCGAGCCGCCGCGCGCGCTGCGCGTTGCGGCGCCGGACGTCCAGGGTGGAACGGGCGGAGCGCACCTGCTGGTCGGTCTCGGGCGACTCCATGACGGCGAGCACCTGATCGCGCTTGACCCGGTCCCCCTTGTCGACCCGCATCTCGCGCACGTATCCACTGACCTTCGCGTACAAGGTCGCCTGGAAGAATGCCCGCACGTCGCCCGGGAGCGCGACGGTCCGCTCTTCGCTCGGGCGCGCCGCCGAGGCAACCAGCACGCGCGGACCGGCGTCCGCCTCCCGCGCCAGCGCCTCGCGCTGCGCCGCCTCGCGGCGGTGGCTCACGACCGAGAGCGCCACCGCGCCAGCGACGGCCAGGCACGCCAGGATCGCCAGGCCGCCGACGAGGCGTCGAGCCGTTCGTGGGTGCTCGACTGGCCCATCCTGACGCGAAGCGCTGCCGTCACCGGGGCGCCCGGACTCTACCCTCTCGCGGTCATCGCTCTCCCGATCCATCCCTGCTCTCCTCATGCGGGCCGACCGGCCGCCACTGGCGTCGCCCCGGCCGGCTCGCGGGTCTCCTCCTCGAACCGGACGTCGAGCACGTGCTTGCGCGGCAGCTCCCTGCGGACGAACGTGTAGACGACCGGCACGAGGAACAGCGTCGTGAACGTCGCCGCCAGGAGGCCCCCGATCACGGCGCGTCCGAGCGGCGCGTTCTGCTCGCCCCCCTCCCCCATGCCGAGCGCCATGGGCAGCATCCCCAGGATCATGGCGAGCGCCGTCATGAGCACCGGGCGCAGGCGCGTCCGCCCCGATTCCCGCATGGCCGCCGCGGGCCCCGGATCGCGTTCGGCGAAGGCGCGAGCGTCGTTCGCGAACGAGACGAGCAGGATGCTGTTCGAGGTGGCGATGCCCACCGCCATGATCGCCCCCATGAACGACTCCACGTTGAGCGTCGTTCCCGTGATGGAGAGGAGCCACAGGATCCCCACCAGCGCCCCCGGCACGGCGACGAGGATGATGAGCGGGTCGGACCAGGACTGGAACAGCACCACCAGCAGCAGGTAGACGAGGGCGATCGCGAGGAACAGCCCCAGGCCGAGTCTGCCGAAGGCGGTGAACATGCTCTCGCTCTGGCCTCGCAGCTTGACCGTCGTCCCCTGCGGCAGCTCGAGCCGGCCGAGCGCGGCCTGGATGTCCGACGCGACCGAGCCTAGATCGCGCCCGCTCGCCGCGAGCTGCACCTCCACGATCGGCTGGACGGTGTCGTGGGCAATGGCGGCCCTGGCGGTTCGTGGGCGAAGGACCGAGACGGACCCGAGGTACGGAGCTGCCCCGCTGCCCGGGCTCGCCCCTGCCTCCGTGCCGGGGCCCGACGTCCCCGAGTTGCCCGCGGCCGAGCCCACCGACAGCGGCGTGAGGAGCAGGTCGTTCACGTCTCGGATGCGTTCCTGCGGCGTCTGGACCGCGACGTTGTAGTTGATGCCGTTCGCCGGGTTGACCCAGAAGTTCGGCGCCGTGAGCGTGCTGGAGGAGAGGGAGGTGAGCAGGCTCGCCGCGACGTCCCGCTCCGAGAGCCCGAGCGTCTGCGCTTGTTGCCGATCGACGTCCACCCCCAGCGAGGGGCGATCGAAGACTTGCGCGATGTGCGCGTCGGTCGCGCCGGGGATGCGCCGCACCTCCGCGATGACGCGCTGTGCGACCGAGAGCGAGGCGTTCGGGTCGCGGCCCAGCACCTCCACGTCGAGCTGGGCGGGCAGGCCGAACGAGAGCACCTGGGTGACGACGTCGGCGGGCTCGAACCAGAAACTGGCCCCGGGGAAGCGCCGCGGCAGCTCCGCGCGGATCGCGTCCATGAGCTTCGCGGTCGGAGCATGCCCGGGGCGAAGCGAGACGCGGATCTCGGCGTCCTCGCCGCCGGCGCTGCTCGTGGACACGAATCCAAGGTTGTAGAAGAGCGGAATGCCGATGTTGTCGACGATGCCTTCCACGTCACCGCGCGCCAGTTCGCGTATCGCGCCCTCCACCTCCATGACGCGCTGCTCGGTGAGCTCGATGCGGGTGCCGGGCGGCCCGCGGTAATGAAGCCGCATCTGGCCCGTGTCCACCGACGGGAAGAAGTCGAGCCCCACCACCCGCGCCAGCGCCACCGTCGCGCCGACGAGGATGGCCGCCGCCGCGAGGACGACCGCCCGGTGTCCCAGCACCGCAGCCAGGGTCGCGTCGTAGGCGCGCTGGAGCCGCGCGAACCCGCGGTCTCGCCAGGCGTTGAAGCGGCGCGAGAAGGCCGCAACGCGCCCGCCGCCTCCCGAGCCCTGGTGCTCCTGCGACAGGAGCAGGCGTGCCAGCGAAGGGACGAGCGTGCGCGAGAGCAGGTACGACGCCAGCATGGCCAGCACCACGGCCAGGGCCAGGGGTCGGAAGAGGAAGCGCGCGGGGCCCGTGAGGAGCACGACCGGGAAGAAGACGATGCAGATGGCCAGGGTCGCGGCCAGCGCCGGGGTCGCGATCTGCTGGGCGCTGTCCATGACGACGCGGGTGAGCGAGTGCGGAGTTCCGTCGGGCCAGCGGTTCCCCTGGTTGCGGTGGATGTTCTCCACCTCGACCGTGGCGTCGTCGACGAGCATGCCGATGGCGAGGGCGAGCCCGCCCAGGGTCATGAGGTTCATCGTCTCGCCCACCAGGAAGAGGCCGACGACCGAGACCAGGATGGCGATGGGGATGGAGCTGCAGACGATCACCATGCCGCGCCAGCTCCCCAGGAAGAAGAGGATCATGAGCGAGACGAGCGCCGCCGCCAGCAGGCCCTCGCGGAGCACCTCGCGGACGGCCGCGCGCACGAACGTGCTCTGGTCGAAGTCGAGCTTCAGCTCGATCCCCTGCGGCGCCGCCTTCTGCAGCGCCGGCAGGAGGTCGCGCACGGAGTCCACCACGGCGATGGTGCTCGACCCGGACTTCCTCAGGAGGGCGAGATAGGTGGCGCGTCGCCCGTTCACGTGGACCACGTTGTTCTGCGTCGCGTACCCCTCGTGGACGTGCGCCACGTCGCCGAGCCGGACATGGCGCCCGTTCACCTCGCGCAGAGGGAGCTCGTCGAACTGCCCGATCCGATCAGGGCTGTTGTTGAGCTGGACGTCGTACTCCGTCCCGCCCAGGCGCGCGGTCCCGGCGGGCAGGATCACGTTCCCGTTGCCGAGTGCATTCACGATGTCCTGGGGCGAGAGCCCGCTCGCGGCGAGCCGCTCGGGCTCGAGGTCGACCATGATCTGCTTCTGCCGCCCGCCGTACGGGGCGGGCGTGGACAGGCCAGGGATGGTGAAGAGCCGGAGCCGCAGGACGTTGAGGCCGTAATCGAAGAGCTCCTGCTCGCCGGCTCCCTGGCCGCCGACCGTGAGCTGCGCCACCGGGACGTTGCTCGCGTTGAACTGGAGGATGGCCGGGGGCGTGATGCCGGGTGGCATCACGCGCAGGACGGTGTTGCACACCGACGTGATCTGGGCGATGGCGGCCCCGATCTCCGTGCCGGGCTGGAAGTAGACCTTGACCACCCCGATGCTGTCGATTGACTGCGAGTCGATGCGCTCGATGTCGCCGATGGTCGTGGAGAGGGCCCGCTCGGTGATGTAGATGACGCGCTTCTCCATCTCGTCCGCGATGAGGCCGGGATAGTTCCAGACGACCACGGCGACCGGGATGTCCACGGAGGGCAGGACGTCGACGCGGACACGGCTCAGCGACAACGCGCCGAACACCGCGATCATGAGGCAGAGCGTCGCGACGGTATAGGGCCTGCGCAGCGCCAGACGGACGATCCACACGGCGATCCCTCGCTCGCCCCGGAGGCGGTTCGTCGAAAGATGCGCGCGGGAGGCACGTTTCGCCAATGCGAGAACGAGGAGGCGGCCGCACGGGTGGCGGCCGCGCGGTGAGGCGCACGCCCCCTGCCCCGCCGGGGCCTACCCGCCCCTGGCGTCCGGGGGCAGGCCGTCAGCGTCCAGGTCAGTCACCGAAGCGATAGCCATAGCGCACCCCGGTGCTGTCCATGCCCTGGTTCTTGCGAGCGAGGGCGCTGTTGGACATGTGCTCCCAGAAGAGGGAGAGACCGTGGCGGCCCTGGAAGCGAAAGCCCGCCTCGAGCCCGAGATGGAAGAGGAAGCGCGTACCGAGCTCGGCGAACTCCGGGTTGCCGTCGAGAAGTCTGCCGTCGTGCACGGCGCCACCGAGGAAGCCCTCGAAGAAGGGTCCCACCGCGAACTGGTATCGCCAGTCCAGATCGACGTAGGCGTTGCTCGTGTAGCCGAGGGTGTTGACGGAGCCGCCGAGGCGCGGCCGCGGCGATCCGATGACGTGAAAGAGGCCAGGCGATACGAAGAGGATCTCGCCGTTCAAGTTCATGCCTCTCTCGAAGTGGTGGTGGAACGGGTTCGGCGCGTTCAGGTGCTTGCTGCTCGGGAAGACGACGTCGTGGGCGAGCGCCCCGACGCGCACCTCCGAGATGACGCCCCACAGCGGCTCGCGAGGGACGTCCGCGCGCGCGCCTGGGATCGCGCCCTCGCGGCGGGCGGGTGGCATCGCGGCGCTCCCGCCGGTCGGCGGTGGCGGGCCGGCGATCTGCAAGTCGGCTGCGAGGTCCCACGCCATGACGCCAGCACCGGTCGCGGACGGCCCGCTGAGCCACGGGGAGGTCGGCAGGAGCGGCCCGTGCCACAGGAAAGGACATGCGAAGTCCACGAGCCACATGCCGAATGGCGAGCTGACGAGAGCGCGATCGCCGGGGTCCGCGCCCGCGCCGACCGGGCCCAAGGCGCAGGAGCCGCTCCCCGTCGCGACGTCGCGGGCCGCAGCCGCCCGCGCATTCGCCACCAAGAGCGCCGCCAACATCGCGCCGCGCGCCCAACCCGTGACATGACGATGCTTTCGCACGACGGCCTCTTGGCACGAGATCCTGCCTCGCGTCACGGTCACTTCGGGGCAGGCCGCCGACCGCTGGCGCCGCCGCTCGTAGAGAGAGCACCCCCGAAGGTGGCCCAACCGTCGCTTCAACCCCCGGTTGAGCGTGGCGTCTGGCGCAGCCACGGTGTGCACCCGCTTCACGGTTGCAGCCAGTCGGCCAGCGGGTACCGCACCGATATCTCAGGGGAACTCTGCTCGGTCCGGGATGGCCTGCAGCATGCATAGATACGTGGCGACCGCCACTGCAGCATGTCGCACTCGGCCGACATCGGGAGACACACCATGAGACCACGCCGCTTCCGCACGCTCGCGCTGCTCTCACCACTGATGCTCGCCGCCTGCGTGACGACCACGACCACGAGCACATGGAGTGACCCCTACGCTGGCGACTGGGCGCGCTACGGCCACGTGGAGTCGATCCGCGAGACCGTTCGAAGGCAGGAAGGGAATCCGGCGGCCGGCGCCGTCCTTGGCGGCGTACTCGGCGGCCTGCTCGGGAGCGCGATAGGCGGCCACACCAGCTACGACCGCTGGGGCAACGGCTACCATCACGGTAGCGCGGCGGGCGCCGTGGTCGGCGCGGTCGGAGGCGCCATGGTCGGAGCGGCCGCGAGCCAGGGCTCGTCGGAGGAGCGTTTCTATGACGTGTTCGTGCGCTTCGACGACGGTGGGTACGAGGCTTTCCTCTCCAGCGATCCGCTCCCGTACCGCGTGGGAGACCCGGTAAGCCTAACGCCCCGAGGGCTGGAGAGAATGTAGATTGCCGTCGGGTGCGCAATTCAGCGGCGTCGATTGCGCAAGTCGGATCGCACCTCTCTCGCGTTCCTGCGAGCCAGAACAGCGTGCGGCGCGCCGGCGCAACGCGGAATTATGTTGCGCTTCTTGTTGACGCTGCGCCGCTGTGACGTCGCCATTCATGATGGGCGTCAATCGTCGGAGCGCCCTTGACGGGGACCTACGCACAGCGTAGTTGGAATCAGCGTGGATGAGAAACCGCCTTCCTCGGCAGCCCAGCCGGTAACCCCGGCTTCTGACCCGGAACAGGTGAAGACCGCTCATCCGGGAAGGTCCGCGAGCACTGGCGGCGAACCGGGGGAATCCACCGAGCAAGGGACCGTGCCTGAAGCGTTCCTGGCGCTCGCATCGCACGAGCTGCGCACCCCGCTCCAGGCCATGGGCCTGCAGGTCGAGATGATGCGCGGCCGCATCGCGCAGTCCGCGGGCGAAGTCCCCACGCCGTGGGTCCTGGAACGGCTCGATCGCATGGGGAAGCTCGTGAAGCGCGCGACGCGCCTCATCGAGAACATGCTCAACGTGTCCGACATCGCGCTCGGTGAGCACACGCTCCGCCGCGAGACCTTCGACCTGGTGGAGCTCGCGGAGGAAGTGCTGACCGCGAACGCCGAGTCGCTTCGCTGGGCGCACTGTAGGTGCGCCTTGGAGCGGGGCGGTCCGCTCCTCGTCCACTGGGACCGGGCCCGGATGGAGCGCGTCCTCGAGAACCTGCTCGCGAACGCGATGAAGTACGCCGCCGGGGCGCCGATCGAGATCAGGGTGTGGGCCGAGGGGGCGAACGCGTTTCTGAGCGTCCGGGACGAGGGCCCCGGGATCGCCCCAGCCGACCACGACCGGGTATTCCAGCGCTTCGCGCGTGGCGCTCACAGCAGCTCGGTGGAGGGATTCGGCCTCGGGCTCTGGATCGTGAAGACCATCGTCTTGGACCATGGCGGGGACATCGCGCTCGCCTCCGCTCCCGGCGCAGGCGCCAAGTTCACCCTGCGTCTACCGCGAGGCTAGTACTACTCCATCGTCCCAAGGTCTGCCCACCCTCGAGGGCCGGCGGCGTGATCTCGAACCGTGAGCGGGCGTCAGACTGAAGTCTAGATATAGACTTTCGCGCCGAGGGCGTTTCGGACCGCCCGTTCCAGCGCCTCCAGCTGGAACGGCTTGCGGAGCGTCGCCACCCAGCGCGCCTCGCCAGCCGGCATTGGCCCGGCGGTCATGAGGATTATCGGGATGTCTCGCAAGCGTGGGTCCGCCTGCATGGCGGCGGCCGCCTCGACGCCTCCCATCACCGGCATCATGGCATCCATGAGGACGAGGTCGACTCGCTCCTTCCCGAGCACCTCGAGCGCTGCCTGGCCGTTGCCCGCGCTCATCACGGTATAGCCTTCCCATTTCAGGATCTCGGCCAGCGCTTCGACGATCGCGAACTCGTCGTCGACGATGAGGAGCGTCTTGGCGTCTCTTGGCTGCACCTAAGGCTTCCTCCGGCCTCCTGCGCTGCGGCGTACCTTGCGCAGTCCGGGGGAGGCCGTTGCCGCACCATCTTCTCCGATGCTTCGCCCGATTCGGATGCCACGATGGGTCACCTCGTACTTGACGAGCCTCCGGTCGTGCGGCTTGCCCCGTGTCTTCGAGACACCCAGGACCGGGGCGAGGGCCGCTCCGCGCTCCGCCCGACCCAGGTAGATGACGCTGTCCGCGATGGCCGATATCCCTGGGACGGGCGCCGCGATATCGTGGAACGACGCCTGGCGCGCCTCGGCGCTCGCGATGACGGTCACCCCACGCGAACGCAACTCCTGCGACAGCGCCGCCCAGAATGCGGGCAAGCGCTCCGCGGAGGCGGCGCCGCGGACGATCTCCAGCCCGTCGATGAACAGCCGGCGCGCTCCGGTCCTCTCTGCCGCCGCGACGACGTCGTGTCCTATCCGATCGAGGACCGGCTCGTGGACGGGGTCCCAGATCGACGTCAGCTTCCCAGACCGCGCATGTTCTGCAAGGCGAAGGCCCAGCGCGTCCCCGATTGCCATCGTGGCGACGGGGTCCTCGCAAAAGCTGAGGTGAAGCGCCGGTTCCCCGGCCTCGAGCCCGGCGGCGAGGAACTGCAGGCCCAGCACCGTCTTGCCAGCCCCGGAGGCTCCGAGGAGGAGCGTCGTCGAGTTGCGCGCGAGTCCGCCTCCCAGGAGCCGGTCCAGCCCCGGCACGCCGAAGACAGCCAGTTCCTCGCCTTCGGCCGCCCTCGGGCGCAAACCGAAGCGGGCCTCGACCCTCGGGAAGACGGTGATGCCGTCGGAGGTGATGTCGTAGGTGTGCTTACCCTCGAGGTACGCGCATCCCCGGAACTTGACCACGGTCAATTCGCGGACCCGGCGCGATCCAGCACGCACGTACTCGAGCTCCACGATGCCGTCGACCATCGTGTATTCGGGACGCAGCTCCGAGGCCCGAGCGCTCATCAGCAGCACGACGGTGCAACCGATCACCTCGATCCAGCTCTGCAGCTCGTTGACGAACTTCTTGTACTCGACCTCGGAGTTGGCAATGGTCGCGGCGGTGATCATGCCGTCGATGACGAGCAGCGAGGCCTTGCTCTCGCGGACGATCTGGCGGACGAGCTTGAGAAGCCCCGGGAGCCCTTCCGACTCGACCGCGGTGTAGCCGTTGAGGTAGCGGAGCGTGCTTCCGACCGCATCGCCGTCGAAGAACGACATCGCCTGCAGGAACGCGAGGAGTCGCCCATGCGTCTCGCTGAGCAGGGTGACGTACACGGCACGTCCACCGCTGCGCGCATGGTGAAAGGCGAAGTGGTTGCCGAGGATGGTCTTGCCGGCCCCGGGCAGGCCCATCACGATGTAGACCCCGCCGGCGAAGAGACCACCGCCCACGATCTCGTCGAACCCGGGGATGCCCGTCGCAATGCGTGGCGGCACCGGTGACCTTCCAGAAGGTTCACTCATCATTCATTCC
>JBGQLS010000189.1:0-10807 GCA_041500205.1 Anaeromyxobacteraceae bacterium
CAGCAGCGTCGCCGATGGCACATACCGCGCCGTCGTCATGGGACCCGTCGTGGCCGTGAACGTCCCCGTGCCCGGGTCGTACAGCTCCGCGCTCGAGAGATGGCCGGTGTGGCTATCACCTCCAGCGATGAGCACCTGGCCGCCGGGCAGCAGCGTCGCCGTGTGGAGTTCTCGAGTCGCCGTCATGAGCCCCGTCGTGGCCGTGAACGTCCCCGTGCCCGGGTTGTACAGCTCCGCACTCGAGAGATACCCGGCGCCAGCAAAACCTCCCGCGATGAGCACCCTGCCTCCGGGCAGCAGCGTCGCTGTGGGTTCGTACCGGGCCGCCGTCATGGGCCCCGTCGCGCTGAACGCCCCCGTTCCCGGGTCGTACAGCTCTGCGCTCGAGAGATACCCGCCGCCGTACCCTCCCGCGACGAGGACCTTGCCGTCGGACAGCAGCGTCGCCACGAGACCGGTCCGGGTCGCCATCATCGACCCTGTGGCGGTGAACGTTCCCGGGCTGTTGACCGTGATTGTCAGCGTCGCCGTCGTGGAGCCGTTCGGATTCGTTGCCGTCACGATGACGGTCACGGGATTGACCGTCACCTCCGTGGGCGTACCCGTGATGATGCCGGTGGACGTGTCGATGATCAGGCCCACTGGCAAGGCGCGCGACAGAGAGTAGGAGGCCACCATTCCGCCGCTGTTGCTCGGCGTGTTGGGAGCGATGCCGACGTCCACGATGTAGGTCACCGTTTCCGCGGAGTAAGTGAGGTTGCTCGGCGGCTCGGCGTTGACGGTGATCATCAGGCTGGCCGTGGTCTTGCCAGCGCCGTTGGTTGCCGTCACGACACAGAAGGCAGGCGTCATCGTGACCGCTGTGGGCGTCCCGGTGATCACACCGGTCGATGGGTCCAAGCTCAGGCCCGGCGGCAAGCCGGACACCGAGTAGGACACGACTCGTCCACCGCTGCTGATCGGCGTGTTGGGGGGGATCGTCACGTTCGCCGTGTACTTCGGCTGGGTCGTGGAATAGGCGAGACCGTTCGGTGGGACCTGAAAGGTGGCCGTCACGGTCGCGTCGGCCGTCACCGGTACGACACAGGTGTCGGGCCCCGTGCAACCGCCGCCGGACCAGCCGGTGAAGGCGGAGCCGGCGTTTGCCGTCGCTGTCAACGTCACTACCGTCCCTTCCGTGAAGGCCTGCGAGCAGGCGGTCCCGCAGCCGATTCCGGCCGGACTCGAGGTCACGACGCCCCCCCCCGGTCCCCGCCGAGCTAACGGTGAGCACGCGCTGCTGTTTCAAGTTGTCGGGCGGCCTGCCGCAGCCGACGAGCAATGCCAACGCGAGAACAACCGCCCCTACGGCCGCATGCTCTTTCGGCCCCACACCGAGAGCGAAGAGATAAGTCATGAATAGGGCCCCCCAGCGGGCGTTTACCGTGTTTCCGCGGTGGGTGATCAACCCACCACCACCTTCTTCGTTCGGCGCGCGCAGCCGTACCCCGCCAGCCCTGCTCCGGCTCAAGGAAGGGCGGTGCATGTCGCCATCATCGAGACGGACGGTCAGGGCCGGGGACGCTACCTGCCTTCCTCGATGGCTTTCGCTCCGCGCCGGGATCCGCAACGACAGCGAGCGCCGCGAGCGGCTCTGCCGCTGCATCGTGCTACCGCCGATCGCGCTGCACTGCCGCTATCGCGGTGACAACGCTGCGCAGCTGCCGCACGGCCGTCCCTCCCTCAGTGGCTCAGGATCTTGGACAGGAACTGCTGCGCCCGCTCCGAGCGCGGGCTGCCGAAGAACTCGTCGGTCCGGGCCTCCTCCACGATCTGGCCCTGATCCATGAACACGACCCGGTGCGCGACCTTGCGCGCGAAGCCCATCTCGTGCGTCACGCACATCATGGTCATCCCGTCCTTGGCCAGGGCGACCATCACGTCCAGCACCTCGTTGATCATCTCCGGATCGAGCGCGGAGGTCGGCTCGTCGAAGAGCATGCAGATGGGGTCCATGGCGAGCGCCCGCGCGATGGCGACCCGCTGCTGCTGCCCGCCCGATAGCTGTCCCGGGAACTTCTCCGCCTGCGAGCGCAGCCCGACGCGGTCGAGCAGCTTGAGTCCGCGCTCGAGCGCCTCCTCCCGCTTGCGGCCGAGCACCTTCACCTGGGCGATGGTGAGGTTCTCGGTGATGGACATGTGCGGGAAGAGCTCGAAGTGCTGGAAAACCATTCCCACGTGCGCCCGCAGCTTGGGGAGGTCGGTCCGCTTGTCGCCGACCGACGTGCCGTTGACGATGATCTCCCCACGTTGAAAGAACTCGAGGCCGTTCACGCATTTGATGAGCGTGGACTTGCCCGAGCCCGAGGGCCCGCAGACCACGATCACCTCGCCCTTCTGCACCTCGGTCGAGCAGTCCTTCAGCGCCTGGAAGGTGCCGTAGAACTTGCTGACGTCACGGATGGAGATCATGTGGCAAGCCTGTCCTGGAGCCGCTTCACGACAAACGAGGCGAGGTAGCACACGGCGAAGTAGACGGCCCCCGCGAAGAGGAGCAGCTCCACGAGCCGGCCGTCGCGGTCGCCGACCTTGTAGGCGGCCCCGAAGAAGTCGGCCAGCGCGCTCACGTACACGAGCGAGGTGTCCTGGAAGAGGATGATGCTCTGCGTGAGCAGGAGCGGGGTCATGTTGCGGAAGGCCTGGGGGAGGATCACGTGGCGCATCGTCTGGCCGAAGGTCATCCCGAGCGCGAGGGCGGCGCTCATCTGGCCCTTGGACACGCTCTGGATGCCGGCCCGGATGATCTCGGCGTAGTAGGCGGCCTGGAAGAGCGCGAACGCCACCATGGCCGAGGTGAGCCGGGTGTCCGCGTGCCGGGGGATGTTGAAGAGCTCCTCGAGCAGCGCGGGCACGATGAGGAAGAACCAGAGCAGCACCATGATGAGCGGGATGGAGCGGAACGTATTCACGTACGCCGCCGAGAACCAGGACAGGAGCGGCTTCCCGGTGACGCGCATGACGGCGAGGACCGTCCCCAGGGCGATCCCGGCCAGGATGGCGGTCACCGTGATGCGCAGGGTCACCTTCATCCCCACCCAGAGGAACGGCAGCGCGCCGGGGATGGAGCTCCAGTCGAACTCGTACATGGTCACTTCCCCCCGATGTAGCCCGGCACGCGCGTGCTGCCCTCGACCCAGCGCATCAGGCCCATCAGGATCACGTTCATGAGGACGTACAGCACCGTCACCGCGATGAACGACTCGTACGGCTGGGCTGTGTAGTCGACGAGCTGCCGCCCCATGGCCGCGAGCTCGAGCAGTCCGATGGTGGAGGCGACGGCCGAGTTCTTGAAGATGTTGAGGAGCTCGGAGGTGAGCGGCGGGACGATGATGCGGAAGGCCATCGGGACCAGCACGTACCGGTAGGTCTGCGGCAAGGTGAAGCCGAGCGCCAGCGCCGCGCCCTTCTGCCCCCTGGACAGGGAGTTGATCCCGGCGCGGACCTGCTCGCAGACGCGGGCGCCGGTGAAGAGGCCCAGGCACACCATGGCCGCCAGGAACTGCTGGAGGAACGGGTGCATCTGCTTCACCGCGTCTCCGAGGCGCGTGGGCAGGAGCTCCGGCGCGACGAAGTACCAGATGAAGAGCTGGACGAGGAGCGGGACGTTCCGGAACACCTCGACGTAGACGGTGGCGAGCCCGTACAGCCACCGGTTCGGCACGGTCCGGAAGACGCCCATGAGCGATCCGACGACGAGGGCGATGAACCACGCCGTGAGCGACAGCTGCACGGTCGTCTGCAGCCCGGCGAGCATCCAGCCGAGATAGGTGGCGCCGCCGGAAGGGACGGGTTCGAGGAAGACGCCCCATCTCCACTGATAGGACATGCGCGTGCCTCCCACCGGTGGTCCGTAGCGCGGGGCCTTGTGCCCCGCCTATTCACGCCGAGCGGGGGACGAGCCCCCGCGCTACAGCGCGCCGTGGCCTGCCGCGACCGTGGTGCGGCCAAGGCTCCGGCGCGCCGACGCGGCCGGCTACTGGAGCGCCTTGTCGTTGGGGTTCTTGAAGAGCTCCTTCATGTCGTCGCTCAGCGGGAGGTTCAGGTTCAGGCCCTTGGGCGGGATCGGCGACTGGAACCACTTCTTGTAGAGCTTCTCCGCTTCACCTGACGTCATGGCCTTGGCGATGGCGGCGTCGACGACCTTCTTGAACTGCGGGTCGTCCTTGCGGATCATGCAGCCGTAGGCCTCGCTCGACTGCGCCGTGCCCGTGATGACCCAGTCCGCCTGGCGGCGGGCCTTCGCCATCTCCCCCGCCAGCAGCGCGTCGTCCATCATGAAGGCCACCGCGCGGCCGCTCTCCAGCGTCAGGAATGACTCGCCGTGATCCTTGGCGCTGATGACGTTCATCCCGAGCTTCTGCTCCTCGTTCATCTTGCGGATGAGCCGCTCCGAGGTGGTGCCGGCGGTGGTCACGACGTTCTTGCCCTTGAGGTCCGGGAAGTCCTTGACGCCCGAGCCCTTCTTCGTCAGCAGCCGTGTCCCGATGATGAAGAGGGTGTCCGAGAACGCCACCTGCTTCTGGCGCTCCAGGTTGTTGGTGGTCGAGCCGCACTCGATGTCGATGGTCCCGTTCTGCACGAGCGGGATGCGGTTCTGGGAGGTGACCGGCGTCAGCTTCACCTGGAGATTGGGAAGGTTGAGCTCCTTCTTGACGGCGTCCACGGCCTTGAGCATGAGCTCGTGCGAATAGCCCACCACCTGCTGCTTGTCGTCGTAGTAGGAGAACGGGATCGAAGACTCGCGATGTCCTAGGGAGATCGTCCCCGTGTCCTTGATCTTCTTGAGCGTCCCTCCGAGATCCTGGGCGCGTGCGGAAGTGAGCGCGAGGCAACAGGCGAGGCCGGCGAGAACGAGTCGAATCCGCATGGGCTTCCCTCCGTTTGGCGCAGCTTGAGATGGAAATGGTTGCGAGCTGTCCATAACCATGCCCCGTCGCGGGTGTCCAGGTTTCCCCGGTTTCCCCGGACAGCGCGCCGCCCGTCGCGAGCCGCTGGCGGCGCGGTGCGGGCCGTCACTCGAGGGACGTCTCCGGGCCCGCGGCCGCCTCGTCGTTTATATATACTGTGCGTGACATTCGACCAGCGACGCCTCGCCCACGCTGGATGGGGCCGTCGCCCAGGGTCGGATCGGCTGCCCCGTCACCCAAATCCGGTGTGCGCACCGAAATGAGGGTGCCGCGTTCACCCAAGCTTGGGTGCGCCGCGACGCCGCTCAGAAACAGCCAACGAATTCCGCTAGATATGTGTTGGCAGGGCATTCGCACTAGCTCAGTGAACGCACGCCAGCGTGCGACCCCACCCAGGAGGAAGAGCGATGAGCGCTGCAGCCATGAAGGTCATCAATCCCGTAGGGCTGCGGCCGGGCACGCCGGCGCGGCTGCACGAAGAGCTCGACTACGTCCCGGCCGCCATCGTGAGCCGGACGCTGGCGCGGGCGAAGGGCGGGTCGCTGACGGTGTTCGCCTTCGACGCCGGCCAGGAGCTGTCGGAGCACACGGCGCCGTTCGACGCCTTCGTGCAGGTCCTCGACGGAGCGGTCGAGCTCACCATCGGCGGCGAGCGCGTCGTGGCGAGCGCAGTGGAGACCGTGCTCATGCCGGCCGGCGTGCCGCACGCGGTCCACGCGCGGGAGCGGTTCAAGATGCTGCTCTCGATGGTGCGCGGTGAGCGTTCATGAGCGAGCTCATCGACAACGGAGCGCAGGAGCGGAAGGACCTCCTCAAGAAGCGCGCGCTCCAGGGCCAGCAGCGGCTTCTGTCCTGGAAGGAGGACCGCTCCGATGCCTGATTGCGCGGCGTCCAGCATCACCCCGGATTCGAAGCTCGGCGATCTCCTCGAGCGCTGGCCCGCGCTGGAGGAAGCGCTCGTCGCCCTCTCGCCACACTTCCAGGCCCTCAAGAACCCCGTCCTGCGGCGCACCGTCGCCAAGATCGCGACCTTGCGCCAGGTGTCGAAGGTGAGCGGCGTGCCTCTGGGCCGTCTCGTCGACCACCTCCGTGCCGCGGCGGGTCTCTCGCCGCTCGCCGTCACCGAGGAGGGCGCGGGCGCGGCGGACCCGCGACCGGACTGGGCGACCGCCTCCGCTGCGACCCGGAGCCGCGACGCGCGCCAGGCCATCGCGGGAGGCCAGCACCCGATGCAGGACGTGATGCGGGACCTGTCGCAGCTTCGCGCGAGTGAGGTCTACGAGCTCATCACGCCGTTCGTCCCCGCTCCACTCATCGACCTGGCTGCGGGCAAAGGCTTCGCGGCTCACGCGGTCGTCGAGGGCCCCGAGATCGTCCGGACCTACTTCCGGCGGGCTAGCGACAAGAGCAGCGATCAGTAGGAAGTGCCTTTCTTCTGTGCCTATCCCCTCTCCCCCCCACCGCTCGGCATTAGTCACAAGCGGGTTCGAGGCTTCAAGAGCGGTAGCCGGCTATGCACGCCTCCACGAGAAGGGAGGCCAAAGGGTCCCGTCCCCCTCTCCCTCCGCGAGGGAGAGGGTCGGGGTGAGGGAGGCTCGGGGCGCGCGAAGATGCCGAGGTCGCCCTGGCAGACCTCCCGCGCACTCTGGCAGCATGCCACCTCTCGCCCCGCTCGCCTTCAGGCGTCAGCTGCGGCGTCGCAGCACGGACGCGGAACGGAGGCTCTGTCTGCGCTGCGCGATCGCCGGTTCGCCTCGGCGAAGTTTCGGCGGCGGTACGGACTTGGCCCGTACGTCCTCGACTCTACAGCCCATGGTTGCGGATCGCGATCGAAGCCGACGGCGGCCAGCACTTCACGGACGCAGGCCGAGCCCGCGACCTCCCTCGTGAGGCGTATCTGCGCATTCGCGGAGTTCGGATCCTGAGGTTCTGGCGGTCATCAGCTGTGAGCGTGCGGCCCCCTCACCCCAACCCTCTCCCCCGCTGGGGGAGAGGGAGACCTTGCGCTGCAAGGAACGGCCGCGCGACTACCAGGTCTCGCTGCCGTGGCAGGAGGGCGCGCAGCTTCGGGTGGCGGCGTTCCAGGTGATGCTGGATCCGGCACCGCCGGCGTTCTTCGCGCCGTTGACGTGCAGGGACTTGTTGACGGCGGTCGAGGAGTAGCCGGTGCCGTGACAGGTCGAGCAGACCACCTGGTGTTGCGAGCGCCCGTGTTGCCCCGAGCTGGGAGGGTTGCCGTGGCAGGAGGTGCAGGTCATCGCCCCCCCGGTCCAGGAAGGAGCGGCGGCGGTGGCGCCACCCGTGAAGTTACCGTGGCAGTACGAGGCCGAGCAGGTGGTTCCGCTCCAGGTCGGGGCCTTGCCGCCGGTCTTGGCGAGCGTGCCGAAGGTCACCGTGGCCACCCCGTCGCTGTGCCCGGTGGAAGAAGGCACGAGGTGGCACTCCGAGCAGGCGGTCGGGTTGGCGATGGAACCCGTGCTCTTGTTGAGGTGTGCCTGGTGGGCGCCCACGGCCCGGGTGGAGGTGGCGGTCTCGCCGCGGGTCCCGACCGGTGGCGCCGCCTTCACGTTGGCGTCGGCTCCCGCAACCGGGGTGCGGTTCGCGTCGCCGTGGCAAGAGGTACAGCTTCCGCCGGTCACCTCGACCGTTCCGTTGACGTGCTTGCCACCGGCGAGGTCGATGACGCCGGTGCTGGTGACGGTGGCCGGGTGGCAGGCGTTGCAGCTCGCGGTGCCACCGGAGACGGCCGGATGGCCGCTCGCCGTGGGCGGCGGGATGGCGTGGCAGGTGCCGCAGGCCGCCGCGGCCGAACCCTGGTTCCAGGTCGGCGTGGTCTCTGAACCGCCGGGCAGGGAGATGCCGTGGCAGTAGTTGGTGCAGGTGAGGGTCGTGGCGTTCCAGGACGGCACGACCCCTGCCGACCGCGCGAGCGCGCTCCAGTTCAGGCCGAGCGGTTGGCTCGCGTGAGCGGAATCGGTGGGGACGGTGTGGCAGTCGCTGCACTGCATGGCGGAGCGGATGGATCCGCCCTGCAGATGCCTGAGGTGTGCGCCGACTGCGTTGGAGGAGGCGAGTCCCGCCGTGTCGGTGGGAGGAGCGGGGGCGATGGCGGCCGGCGTACGGGCCGGATCCCCGTGGCAGGAGGTGCAGCTCTGGGAGACCACCTCGAGCGTGCCGTTGATGTGCTTGGCGCCGGTGAGGTCGATGGTGCCGTCCGGCTTGACGGTGGCGGGATGGCAGCCGGCGCAGCCGGTGAGGGCGGTGCTGGCGGCGGGATGACCGCTGGAGGTCGGGGGCGGGGCGCCGTGACAGCTCGTGCACTGGCGCTGCGTGCCGTCCACGGTGGTCCAGACCGGCTGGGTCTGGGACCCGCCGGCCGAGAGCGTGGCGCCGTGGCAATAGGTGGAGGCGCAGGTGGTGCCGTTGAAGACCGGGGAAGCGCCGCCCGTCTTGGCCAGGGCGCCGAAGGTCATGTCGACGGTACCGGTGGGGTGGCCGTTCGTGCTGGTGGGCACCGTGTGGCAATCGGAGCAAGCGATGGCTGCCCGCACGGCCGTGCCGGCGAGGTGGGCCTGGTGGGCGCCGACTGGGCGGGTCGTGGTGGCGGTTTCGCCGTGGGTCCCCTTGGGCGGCGCCGCGGCGATGGCCGCCGGCGCGCGGGCCGGGTCGCCGTGGCAGGACGTGCAGCCCTGGGAGAGCACCTGGAGCGTGCCGTCGATGTGCTTGCCACCGGCCACGTCGACGGTGCCGTCGGCCTTGACGGTGGCGGGATGGCAGTTCGCGCAGGCTGTGACGCCTCCCGCGACGGCAGGGTGGCCGCTCGAGGTGGGGGGCGGGATGCCGTGGCAGGTGCCGCAAGCGGCCTGCGTGCCGTCCACCTTGGTCCAGCTCGGCGCCTGGAGCGTGCCGCCAGCGGCGAGCGTCGAGCCGTGGCAGTAGGTCGAGGCGCACGAGGTGCCGTTGAAGCTGGGCGCCGCGCCGCCCGTCTTGGCGAGCGCGCCGAACGTCATGGTCACCGTCCCGTCTCCGTGCACCTGCTGGCTCGGGAGCGCGTGGCACTCGCTGCACGCGATCGCCGCGCGCATCGCCCCGTCCTGCAGGTGCTTCATGTGCGCGCCCACCGCGCGCGCGGACGTGGCGGTCTCGCCGCGCGTGCCCGCCGGGGGGGCGGCGGCGACGTAGGGATCGGCGCCGGCGCGACCCGGCGTGCCGTGGCAGGAGGTGCAGGTGAGATTGGCCACGTCGATCATGCCGTTGACGTGACTGGCGAGATTGATCGCCTGCGGGCCCGAGGCGGGCTTGTCGCCGTAACCGGTGTGGCACTGGCTGCAGGCGGAGCTGGCGGGGTGCGATCCCGCCGGCGGGTTGCCGTGGCAGCTCGTGCAACCGAGGGTGGTCGCGCCGGTGGTGAAGGTGCCGGTCCAGCTCGGGGCGGGCCGGCCCGCGGCGCCCGGGAGCGTCGCGCCGTGGCAGTACGTGGACGCGCAGGTGCCGGTCGCGCCGTCCCAGACGGGCGCGGCGCCTCCCGTGCTGGCGAGCGTACCGCCGAAGGTGATCTCCCTCGCACCGTTCACGTGGTTCGCCGCGAGCACGCTCGACGGGACCGCATGGCACTCGCCGCAGGCGATGGCCCTGGAGAGCGTCCCGCCCTCGAGGTGGCTCTGGTGGGCGCCCACGCCGCGCGAGGTGGTGGCCGTCTCCTGCGCAACGCTCCGAGGTGGGGCCGCCTTCACCAGGGTCGCCGAAGCGGAGCGGTTCGCGTCGCCGTGACAGAATGTGCAGTTCGTCCGCCAGGCCGTGCCACCGCCATGGCAGCTGTCGCACGACACACCGGACGAGCCGCCCGCCAGATCGGCGCCGTGGCACTGCTGGCACTGCCCGAGGCCTGCGTTGGCGGCCGTGCCGTGCTGGCCGGGGGAGCCCCAGCCCGCAGGGTGTCCCGCGGCGACGTCGACGTTGCCGTCGATGTGCTTGCCGCCCGACACGAGGATGTTCCCGAGCGCGTCGACCGTGGCGGGGTGGCAGGAGGCGCAGCCGGTGGAGGTGGGGTGTGGCGCGGGAGGCGGGAACCCGTGACAGCTTCCGCACTGCTTCTGCGAGCCGTCCACCTGCGCCCAGACCGGGGTCGTGCTCGCTCCGCCGGAGACGGTGGCGCCATGGCAGTACACGCCGCTGCAGGTCCCGGCTTCCCGGTTCCACGCGGGCGAGGCGCCGCGGGATCGGGCGAGGCCCGTCGAGGCGGGCGCGTCGAACCTGACCACCGGGAATGGCGAATCCATGTGGCCCGGGTCGCTCGACTTGGCCGGCACCAGGTGGCACTCGTCGCAGCGCAGCGGCGCGCGGGTGGTGAGACCACGGAGGTGCTGCTGGTGCGCGCCGACGCCCCGCTCGCTGGTGGCGGTGGTGCCCTTGAGCGAGAAGGGCGGAGCGGCGTTGCCGTGGGAGGCATCGCCGTGGCAGCGCGTGCAGGTGGCGAGGTCGATGGGGGTGCCGCCCGCGCCGCTGGTCCCGCCACCCGCACCGCCGGCAGCGGCGACGGAGGCGCCGCCACCCACGGGCCGCACGGCGTCGCACGCCGCGAGCGCGAGGAGCGCTGCGACCGAGGTGGCGAGGCGAGAGCTAGAGCGTCCCATGGGTACCCCTGCGCAGACGAGAAGCGCCACCGCGGACGGAAGCGCTCGCCCGCGGTTTCTCTGCTCGTGATGTCCCGCTCGAAGAGTTGAGCCGTTCGAGACCTAGCAACGGCTGTGCCTCGATCGCGGGACGCGGCTGGAGCTCGACGGCCGCCGCGGAGGGAGCGTGGTCATCCCGCGTGCGGGCATGCGACGGCGCACTCGATCCTGTGCGTCTCCGGCGCTGAC
>JBGQLS010000190.1:0-10755 GCA_041500205.1 Anaeromyxobacteraceae bacterium
CGGCGGGGCGGGGGCGGCCTTCGCCCCCGGGGACTCAGGCCTCAAGCTTCAGCGGACGACACCCCTGAATCGTCGAGTCTTCCTGAGGCCCGGAGTCTGAAGCCAAGGGTCTCGGTTCGCTCATCAGCGCGGGCCCGCCTGGGCGAGGCGGATGCCGGCCGCAGCCGCGCGCGCGCGGCTGGAAGACTCGAGAGCCGAAGCGTCGACGTTCGCGGCGCCGAAGGCTTGCGCCAGCTCGGCCGGGGCAAGGCGCGACCCTTCGGCGAAGGCTGCCGCCAGCCATGCGCCGCTCTCCTTCGAGCGCCACCATGACGAGCCGGCCCGGCCCGTCAGGAAGGCCTCCGCTTGCGCCGCGAGCAGGAGCGCGCGCAACGCATCGGCGCTCTCGAGGAGCGGGTCGCGCTCCTGGAGGAACAGCTCCAGCTCGTCCGCCTCGACTGGACGCGCGAAGGCGGACTCCAGGACCGCTCTCGCCACGTCGCGCGCGCGCCCAGGTTCGCGCTCCCGCGCGATCTCGACCAGGATCCGCGCGGCGAGCGTGCGCGCGCCAAGCAGGCGGCGCGCGGCGGCGGCGCGGACGAGGGGCGCGACGTGGCTCTCGGCGAGCCCCGTCCGCTCAGCCAGCCATGCCGGATCCCCCGCCAGGTCCTCGAAGAGGAAGGCCCAGGCTTCGGCGGTGACAGTGCCCAGGCGGCGGAACTCGAGGACGGGCGACGTCACGTGCGCGTAGAAGGTCGCGGCTCCCATCTCGTGGAGGAGCGCCCGTAGCTCGGCGGCACCACCCTGGGGCGCGAACGAGACGCGCACACTCCCGGGGACCTCGACCGGAAGCGCAAGTGGCCGTGGGTCCTTGCCCGGCCTCGCCTCGAGGTCGAGGACTGCGCCCGGGCGATTCGCGAGCTGCAGGCCCAGCGCGGCCAGCGTCTCACCCACGTCGACGGTGGCACGGCCGGCCGGAAACGCCCGAACGTCCTCGCCGGCGCGGAGGAGCCGCGGCACGTCGCGCCCGCGCAGGCTGGAGAGGTCCTTGCCCATCTCCAGCCGAGCCAGCGCCTGGAAGAGCGTGCGGTACGTCGCGTCCGTGGCCGCGAGCGCGCCCTGCGCGAGCGCGGCGAGGGCCTCGATCGGCTCGCCCCGCAGATCGGCCGCGAGCGCCAGGAGAGAGCCGTAGCCGACGCGACCGCCAGCCACGGCGATGCCGCGCCAGCGCGCGTCGTCGGCGGCTCCCTGGCGGCGCCTTGCCTCCACCCAGGCGTGCTCGAGCGCGGTCCGGCGGGCAGGATCGGGCTCGCTCGCAAGGAGCGAAGGGACCCGGGAGATGGGCACGGGGCGGCCATCCCAGGTGAGGGCCGGTTGCGGGGCATCGGACCCTGCGGCAGCCTCGCGGGAGAGGTGCTCTCCGACGAGGTAGGCATGAAGGAGCGAGAGAGTGCGCCGGTCTTCGCCCGTGGCGCGCTCGCGCGCGCCATTCACGAAGACCAGGGTCGAAGGCGAGAAGAGCGGGTCGCGACGGGCCAGCTTTGCCTCGAGATCGGGCGGGGCTCCTCGGAGCCAGGTCTCCCAGAGGAGCTTCGCCTGCGCAGTGAGGGACTGATCGACCGCGGCGCGAACCGAGGCGAGCCGCGCGGCGTTCTCGGCCGACGTCGCGGTCGGGCCCGCGGCGGCACCCGAGCTTGGCGCAGGTGCTCCTGGCGCCGGGTTCGGGCTCGGTGGTGATGCAGGGACGCTGTAGTCGAACGAGTCGCTCGTCGACGCAGGATCGGGCAAGGGGACGGGAGCGTGCGCGCATCCGGCGCAGGCGAGAAGCAAGGCTCCTAGACGGGTCGCGCGTTTCACGCGAGGAGCATGTTAGCCCGAGTTCGCCTCCCGACGTTAAGGTTGGGGCCATGGATCGTCGAGAGGTGGCGCGGGCCAGGGCCAAGCTGCAGGCAGCCGTGCGGGCGTTCTTCGCCGGCCGTGGGTTCGAGGAGGTGGAAACTCCCTGCCTCGTCCCGGCACCGGGGATGGAGCCCCACATCGATGCCTTCGAGGCGCGCTATCTCCCGGAGGGCGGCGGCGAAGGCCGGGCGCTGTGGCTCCACACGAGCCCCGAGTACGCCATGAAACGGCTCCTCGCCGACGGTTTTGCGCGCATCTTCCAGCTCGCGCGCGTCTTCCGGAACGGGGAGGTCTCCTCGTCCCACAACCCCGAGTTCACCATGCTGGAGTTCTACCGCCTGGGGACGGACTACCAGGGGATCATGCGCGATCTGGAGGATCTCGTCGATCACTGCGCGCGAGAGCTCCTGGGAGGGACCCGCTTGCGCCTCGCCGGGCGGGACCTCGACCTCCTGGCGCCGTTCGAGCGGCTCACCGTGGCGGACGCGTTCGAGCGCCACGCCGCTGTCGATGGGGACGCCTGGGGCAGCGACCCCGCCAACCTGGCTTCAGGGCTCAACCGGGCGGGCTTCGCCGACGCGCAGCCGGGGGACTCCTACGACGACCTCTTCTTTCGCGCCTTCCTCGAGCGCATCGAGCCGGCCTTGGCGGCGGCAGGACGCCCTGTCTACGTGGTCGACTGGCCCGCGCCGATGGCCGCGCTCTCCCGGGTGAAAGCGTCCGATCCGCGCTTCGCGGAGCGCTTCGAGCTCTACGCGGGCGGTCTCGAGCTCGCGAACGGCTTCACCGAGCTGACCGATGCGGCCGAGCAGCGGCGCCGGTTCGAAGACGAACGCGCAGTGCGCGCGCAGCTGGGCCGACCGGCGTATCCTCTCGACGAGCGCTTCCTCGAAGGCCTCTCCCGCATGCCGGAAGCAGGCGGCGTCGCGGTGGGTCTCGACCGCCTGCTCATGCTGCTCGTGGGCGCGCAGTCGATCGAGGAGGTGCTGCTCTTCCCGGCGAGGGAGTTTCTGTGAGGCGGTGATCACGCGCATCGAGCCGGCGATTTCGTAGCGCGGGGGCTTGTCCCCCGCCTGGACGCATCGAAGCGGGGCACAAGGCCCCGCGCTACGGATCGATCCAATCGAGCACGGCCATGTGTCCGAAACCGGACTCGGGCTCGGGCGCGGGCTCGGGAATGGAGCACCTTTCCACCATGACGCATCGTGGCGAGGACACGCGCCGCCGCGAACGCCGGGCTGAGCGAGCTCGTCTCGATCACCTTTTCTCGACGCGACCCGGAATGGTAGCCTGTGACCTTCACGCGACCACACCGCCGACGGTCTGCTGGTGCTGCTGGGACGCACGACGGGAGCCGTGTGCTGGTGAACGAGCGCAAGGAGGCGAAGACCTCGTATCTCGTCGCGCTGGCGGGCGGAAAGCGGCTCGCACTGGCACTCGGCGACGTCATCGAGGTGATGAGGCCGCTCCCGGTCTCGAAGCTCGCGGGGGTGCCGCCCTTCGTGCTGGGAGCCGCCGTGGTGCGTGGCGTGCCAGTGCCAGTCATCGACGCAGGCGCGCTCCTCGGTGAGACGGGTCCGCGAACGTGCACCAGGTTCGTCTCTCTCCGCCTGGGCGCTCGCCGCGCGGCGCTCGCCGTCGATGCGCTCGTCGGCGTGCGGGCACTGGAGGACGCGGACCTGAAGACCATGCCGCCGCTGCTCCGGGACGTCGTCGCCGGCGTCGCGGATGCGATCGGATCGCTCGACGAGGACCTGCTGCTCGTGCTGCGCGCAGGAAAGCTCGTCCCCGAGCAGGTGTGGCAGGCGGTCGAGACGGGTGAGCGGCCGTGAACACGCCGTTGACGCGACGCGATCAGGAGATGTTCCGGGATTCGGTCCGCGATCTGCTTGGGCTGGAGTTCGACGACACGAAGCTGGAGGACATCGCCGTCGCGCTCCGCAAGCGGATGTCGGCCACGGGGAGCGACGCCGCGGGTTACCTGCGCCATCTGCGGGGTCCGGGCCGCCGCGCCGAGGCGCGAGCCCTGGCCGAGCTGCTCACCGTCTGCGAGACCTACTTCCTGCGCAGCGTCGAGCAGTTCCGGGCCTTCGCCGAGGTCGCCATCCCGGAGCGGCTCCGGAGCCGGGGCCAGCAGAGGGTCCTGCGCGTGCTGTCCGCGGGCTGCTCCTCGGGCGAGGAGCCGTACAGCATCGCGATGGTCATCCACGAGTCGTTCCCGGAGCTCCTCGCGACGTGGGACGTCCGGATCACCGGCATCGACGTGAACCCGGCGAGGATCGAGAGAGCGAGAGCAGGCCGCTACGGGAAGTGGTCGATGCGCGAGAGCGCGGAGCCGGTTCGCGGACGGTGGTTCCGTCCCGCCGGCGCCGAGTTCGCGCTCGTCGAGCCGATCCGGCGTGCGGTGACCTTCGAGGAGCGAAACCTGCTCGAGGACGATCCGGGGTTCTGGCGGGAGGCTGCCTTCGACGTCGTCTTCTTCCGCAACGTCGGGATGTACTTCCCGCCCGACGTGATGGGGAGGGTGATCGCGCGGATCGCGCGGTCGCTGGCACCGGGCGGGTACCTCTTCCTCGGTCACGCGGAGACCCTGCGCGGGATCTCGCACGACTTCCACCTCCGGCACTCGCACGGTTGCTTCTACTACCAGCTGCGAGGCGCTGACGAGGCCGTCCCCGAGGTCGTCCCCGCTCGCGTCGCGCCCACGCTCGACACGGTCCCGATCGTCGAGGCCGCCACGTCGTGGGTCGACGCCATCCAGCGCGCCGCGGAACGCATCGCCGTCCTGGAGGCGAGACAGACGGTGGAACCGGCCCAGGCTCCCCCGGTGGCGGGACGCGCCACGGCAGCCACGCCGCATGAGCGCGGCGATCTCACCGCGGCGGTGGAGCTCCTGCGGCAGGAGAGGATCTCCGAGGCGATGGGCGTCGTGACGGGATTGCCGGCGGAGGCCCGCGCGGACCCCGACGCCCAGCTCTTGCGGGCGGTCCTGCTGACGAGCTGCGGCCAGCTCGAGGAGGCGGAGCGGGTCTGCGCGCAGCTCCTGCGGCTCGACGATCTCGACGCCGGCGCGCACTACCTGGCGGCGCTCTGCCGCGAGCACGCCGGCGATCTCGCGGGCGCGCGCGAACACGATCAGGCCGCTGTCTACGTCGATCCCGGATTCGCGATGCCCCGCCTTCACCTTGGTCTGCTCGCCAAGCGAGCGGGTGATCGCGAGACCGCGCGGCGCGAGCTCGGGCAGGCCGAGATCCTCCTGCAGCGCGAGGAGGCGTCGCGCATCCTCCTCTTCGGCGGCGGCTTCCGGCGCGAAGGCCTCCTCCAGCTCTGCCGCGCAGAGCTGCGCGCGTGCGGAGGGGCCGGATGAGCCCGAGAACGGAGAAGCTCGATGAGCTGCGGCGGGCCTTCGACTCCGGGTTCGCGAGCAAGCGGGTCACGCCCGAGGAGCACGTCGACCTCATCGCGCTGCGCGCGGGCGGACGCTCCTACGCAGTGCGGATCTCGGAGGTCGGGAGCGTCGTACCGTTTCGCTCCGTCGCTCCGCTGCCGTGCGACGAGCCCGCCATGCTCGGCATCGCCGCCGTCCGCGGCACGGCGCTCCCCGTGTACGATCTCGCGGCGCTCGTCGACGACGGGGCCGCCCAGGCGCCGCGCTGGATGCTGCTCTCGGGCGGCGCGGACCGGGTGGCGCTCGCCTTCGACGAGATCGAGGAGTACCTGCGGCTTCCGCGCGGACAGCTCGTCCCGGCGTCGGAGCACGGCGCGACGACGTCCGTGGTCGCGGAGCTCGTCCGGAGCGGCTCCTCGCTCCGCCCGGTCGTCTCGGTGGCATCCGTGCTGAGGCGTCTCGAGCAGCGGCTCGGTCTTCCCTTGAAGGAGCGGTGAACGATGCCAGAGACATGGACCATTGGGCGGAAGATCGCGGCGGGGTTCGCCGCGGTCGTGGCGCTCGCGATGCTCACCGCCGGCGTCGGCGTGTACGGGCTCAGGCGGGTGGTGGCCGAGCAGGAGCATCTCCTCTCGGTCCACGCCCAGAGCTTTCACGACGCCGAGGAGCTCGACGCGGTCTTCGAGCGCAAGATCGCGGAGGCTCGAGGCTTCTTCTTCACGCGCGACGACCACTTCCTCGACCTCGTGCGCGAGGCCCGCACCCACTACTTCGCGGTGCTCGAGCGCCTCAAGAAGCAGGAGCTCACCGAGGAGGGCAGGCGGCGGCTCGCCGAGATCGAGAAGGCAGAGGCGGATCACCAGGAGGGTCTCGACCGCGCCTTCGCGCTGCTGAAGAGCAAGGTCAACCCCGAGACCGTTGCCGGCATCATGAGGCAAGACCTCGCTCCCCGGCGCGAGCAGATCTACCAGCGCATCTCCGAGTTCGTCAGGATGGAGGGCCGGCTGCTCGAGGAGGCCAAGGTCGAGGCCGCGAGCCACTCCGCCTCCGCGCAGGCGCTGGTCATGGCCGGGGCCCTCGCGGCGGTCGCCCTCGCGATCGCCATCGCGCTCGTGCTCGGGCGGGCGATCTCGCGCCAGGTCGGCACCGCCATCCAGCACGTCCAGGGCACCTCGACCGAGCTCCGCACCGCCGCCACGCAGCAGGCCAGCGGCGCGAAGCAGCAGTCCGGGGCGATGACCGAGGTCGCCACCACCATCAACGAGCTGCTCGCCACCTCGAGGCAGATCGCCGACAGCGCGAAGCGCGTCGCCGCCATCGCCGAGAAGACGGCGGCGTCAGGGCGCTCCGGCGAGAGCGCGATGCGCTCGGCGCTCGACTCCGTGACGGGCATCAAGCGCCAGACGGACGCGGTCGTCGCCCACATGCTTGACCTCGGCAAGCGATCGCAGCAGATCGGCGGCGTGCTCGAGATCATCAACGAGCTCGCGGAGCAGACGAACATCCTTGCCATCAACGCCACCATCGAGGCGGCCGGTGCGACCGAGGCGGGACGACGGTTCGCGGCGGTGGCGGACGAGATCCGCAAGCTCGCCGACCGGGTGAGTGGGTCCACCAAGGAGATCCGCGTGCTCGTCGACGAGATCCGGGCCGCGGTCAACACGACGGTCATGGCCACCGAGGGCGGATCGAAGGCGGTCGATGCAGGAATGCGCGAGTTCAAGCAGGTCGCCGCGTCGTTCAACGAGATCGTCTCGCTCGTCGGGACGACGACCGACGCGGCGCGCGAGATCGAGCTCAGCACGCGGCAGCAGTCGTCGGGCGTCGAGCAGGTGAACGCGGCCATCAACGACGTGGCGCAGAGCACGCGCGAGAGCGAGGCGAGCTCCGTGCAGATGTTGCAGACGGCGTCCCAGCTGAGCGGGCTCGCGACGGACCTGATGCGCCTCGTGCAGCCAGCCGCGAGCGCGTGAGGATGGGCCGCGATCCCTACAGGTACTACCGCATCGAGGCCCGGGAGCTCCTGGACGCGCTCGGACATGGCGCCCTCGATCTCGAGAAGGGGCGCGCCGGGCCCGACATGGTAGGGCAGCTGCTCCGGGCCGCCCACACGCTGAAGGGCGCCTCCCGGGTCGTGAAGCAGGCGGAGATCGCCGAGCTCGCCCACAAGGTGGAGGAGGAGCTGGCGCCGTACCGCTCGAACGGCGCGATCGGACCGGCCCACGCCGGGGAGATCCTGCGCCTCGTCGGCGAGATGGGAGGGATGCTGGCCGCGCTCGATGAGCCGGGGCAGGCGCCGGGTGGACGCGCTCGGGGTGAAGCGGCGATCCAGGCGATTCCGATCGACGTCGACGAAGCCGACGCGGTGCTGCGCATTCTGTCCGAGCAGGGAGCGCTGAACGTGGCGCTTAGCGCGGAGGTGGCCGCGCTGGAGCAGGCGTCCCGCCTCGCCGCCGTGCTGGCGGACCAGCTCGGACCGCGGCGGGGCGCCGCAGGAGGCGAGGCCGCCGCCACCGCGAAGGCGCTCGCCATCTCCGAGGACCTCCGGGCGCTCGTGGCCCGCGTCCGGCGCGGCCTCTCGACCGCGGCGGAGCAGGCGGAACGGGATCACGCCGAGCTCGTGGGCGCCGCGGAGCAGCTCCGCCTCGCCGCGACGGGCGCGCTCTTCACCCCGCTCGAACGGGCGGCGCGGGACGCAGCGGTGGTCCTGGGGAAGAAGGTCGATTTCACCGCCACGGGTGGCGAGAACAGGCTCGACGTGAGCGTGCTCTCGCCGCTGCGCCAGGCGCTCCTGCACGTCGTGCGCAACGCGGTCGCCCACGGGATCGAGCGGCCGCTCGAGCGCGCCGCCGCCGGCAAGCCGGAGGCAGGCAGGGTGGAGCTCCGTATCGAGCGGCGCGCGCAAGGGCTGGCCCTCGTTTGTCGCGACGATGGGCGCGGCGTCGATTGCGAGGCGGTGCGCCGTGCCGCGGTGGAGCGCGGGGTCGTCACCGCTGCCGAGGCCGAAGGCCTCGACCGTGAACAGACGCTTCGGCTGCTCCTCCGCGGCGGCGTCTCCACGAGCCGTTCGGTCGACGCGGTCTCGGGTCGCGGGGTCGGGCTCGACGTGGTCCGCGAGGTGGTGGCCCGGTTGCATGGCGAGGTGTCGCTCACGAGCGCTCCTGGCGTCGGGACGACGGTCGAGCTGTGCGTCCCGGTGACGCTCTCGTCGCTGACCGTGCTCTTCGTGGAAGCAGGCGGCACGGCGGCCGCGCTGCCGCTGCAGGCCGTCCGGCGGACGTTGCGCGTGGCGCCCGGCGACGTGGTCCGGTCGAGCGGTTGTGAGGTCGTCTTCGAAGGGAGCGAGGGCGTCCCGTTCCTGCCCCTCGTCCGCGTGCTCAGGCGGGGACAGACGGGCCAGGAGGCGGCGCGGGCCTGCTCTGCCGTGGTCGTGGAGGACGGCGCGGGCCGCGTCGCGATCGGGGTCGATCGCCTGCTCGGGGTGGAGAGCGTCCTCGTCCGCCCGCTGCCACCCTTCACGCCGTCGAGCCCACTCACCGCGGGCATCTCGCTCGACGCCAGGAGCGTTCCCCGGCTGGTACTCGATCCCGAAGGGCTCGCGAAGACGGTACGGGCCGGCGCCTGCGCGTCTGGCGCTCCCGCTCCTGCCGCGCGGCCGCCCGTGCTGGTCATCGACGACTCGCTCACGACGCGCATGCTCGAGCAGAGCATCCTCGAGTCGGCGGGATACGAGGTGGACCTAGCCGTCTCCGCCGAGGAGGCGCTCGCGAAGGCGGGCAAGCGGCGCTACGGCCTGTTCGTCGTGGACGTGGAGATGCCGGGCATGGACGGGTTCGACTTCGTGTCGCGCACGCGCTCCGACCCCGTCCTGCGCGAGACGCCGGCCATCATGGTCACGTCGCGCGGCTCCGAGCAGGACCGGCAGCGTGGCGAGGAAGCCGGGGCCCGCGCGTTCATCGTGAAGAGCGAGTTCGACCAGGCTCGGCTCCTCCGGACCATCCGCGAGCTGATGGAGTGACCATGCCGCGGATCCGCGTCCTGATCGCCGAGGACTCCCTCACCATCCGCAAGAGGCTGGTGGAGGTGGTCGAGCGCGATCCCGAGCTCGAGCTGGTAGGCGATGTCGAGGACGGGAAGAGCGCGGTCGAGCTCTGCCAGCGGCTGCGACCGGACGTCGTCTCGCTGGACATGATGATGCCGGTGATGACCGGGCTGGCAGCCGCTGAGCACATCATGGCGTTCTGCCCGACGCCGATCCTGATCGTGTCGGCGTCCACGAATCGCGGCGAGCTGTTCAGGACGTACGAGGCGCTCGCGGCCGGCGCCGTCGACGTGCTGGAGAAGCCGCGCGGCGACGACTCGGACGACGGATGGGAGGCTCTGTTCACCTCGCGGCTGAAGATGACGTCGCGCATCAAGGTCATCACGCACCCGCGGGCCCGGCTCGACGCGGCGCGGCGCGGCGTGGCGAGCCCGTCGCACGAGCCGAGGAGAGCAGGGCGGAACGGGTGCCGGGCGATCGCGGTGGGCGCCTCGACGGGAGGGCCCGCCGCCGTCCTGCGCATCCTGGGCGCGCTCCCGGCCACCTTCCCGGTCCCCATCCTCCTCGTCATCCACATCGCCGCGCCCTTCGACCTCGCCCTCGCGGAGTGGCTCGACGAGCACTCGCGTCTGAGGGTGGTCATCCCGGGCGACGGCGACGTGCTCCCCGCGCCGGGCGAGGCGCGCGTCCTCATGGCTCCGCCGGGTCGGCACCTCGTGCTGGAGTGGAACCGCGTGCGGCTGTCGCGCGCTCCGGAACGGCACTCCTGCAGGCCGTCGGTCGACGTGTTGTTCGAGTCGGTCGCCCAGGAGCTCGGCGACCACGCCGCGGCGTGCCTGCTCACCGGCATGGGCAGGGATGGAGCGGAGGGATTGCTCGCTGTCCGCCGCGCCGGGGGGACCACGCTGGCTCAGGACGAGGAAACGTCGGTGGTCTACGGGATGCCCAGGGAAGCGGTGCTGCTCGGGGCCGCGGAGCGCGTCCTGCCGCTCGACGCGATCGCCCCCGCGCTGCAGGCCATCGCCGGCGGCCAGTGATGATCAGAAAGGCTCCAGGCCTCAGGGCCTGTGAATTCATCCCTAAACCGAGCCAGACGGCCTAGAGCAGCGATCAGTAAGAAATGCCTTTGATTCCGTACCTCTCCCCTCTCCCCGACGGGGGGAGTGGGTTTGGGTGCGGGGGCCGATCCTCGGCGCCAGCGCCTCACCCCTGGTGTTTGTCCTTCTCACCTGACGCCTGGGGTCCGAGCCCCAGTCCGAGTCGTCACTCAAGACCTGTCGAGACTGTGATCGCTCTGCGGCGTGGCCGGGGCGGGGCGGCGCGAGCCCCGGCGACTCAAGAGCTGTCGAAAACCCCCTTTGGCTTCTTAGCCAGGGTGGGGCCCCGACGGCTCTGCCGGCGGGGCGGGGCGGCGCGAGCCCCGGCGACTCAAGAGCTGTCGAAAACC
>JBGQLS010000191.1:0-10745 GCA_041500205.1 Anaeromyxobacteraceae bacterium
AGAGCTCCGGTGGCGCGGGCGCCGACCTCTTTCTCTTCAAGGACGCGCTCAAGCTGTCGGTGAGCGTCTTCCAGTTCGCGCGGCCCGAGCCGGCGCCCAAGTTCCCGCGCGCCAAGCTCTGGCTCGACTACACCTTCCTCCACTACCTCTACGCCACCATCGGCACCGACGACTTCCTCAACACCTGGCGCGCCGGCCGGTTCCCGGGCGGGCCGAAGTTCTCGCTCGGCAACGACGTGTTCTTCGGAGGCGGGATCGTGTTCACGGACGACGACCTGAAGGCGATCATCTCCGTGGCGGGAAGCAGCCTCTCGGGCGGGGCGACGAGCACGCGCTAGCGAGGCGGGAGCGTATGCGGGGGGGGGGCTACTCCCCTTCTTTCACCCGAGGTGCGCCTCGTGGACGAGTTCGCGGAGAACGATGGGCTCGCCTGACGGAGGATTGCCCCTCTCCCCCGACGGGGGAGAGGGCTGGGGTGAGGGGGCTCCCTAACCCCCAGAGGGGGGCTTCACGAAAGGATGCGCTCGCCTGCTTGCACGCGAATCCTTCGTCCTCCGGTTATGCTCCCACCCCACATGAAGAACTGGATCAAGCTCTCGCTGCTCGCCCTGGTCGCCATCGCAGTGGCCGAACTCTACCTGCAGCGGGGCCGGCGGATCTCCAAGGTCCCCGCGGGCGCCGCGGCGCCCGCCTTCACGCTTCCGGACACGAGCGGGCGGCACGTATCGCTCGAGTCCCTGAAGGGCAAGGTCGTGGCGGTGAACTTCTGGGCGACCTGGTGTGGGCCGTGCCAGGACGAGATCCCGGACCTGGCCAAGGTGTACAGCGCGCACAAGAGCAAGTGCTTCGAGATGTTGGGTGTCGCCGAGGAGTCGGGTGTGCGCGACGAGGTGGTGGCTGCAGCCCAGAAGCTCGGCGTGAATTACCCGGTGCTCCTCGACGACGACGGCAAGGCCGGCGACGCTTTCAAGATCCCCGGCTATCCGCGCACCTTCCTCATCGACGTGGACGGGCGGATTCGCAAGGTGTTCGAGGGCGCGGTCGAGCGCGAGGACCTCGAGAAGGCGCTGACGCCGCTGCTCGCCGAGACCCCGGCCTCGTGCCCGCGCGCCTGAGTACCCGGGGGCGCAGGCCGCCCCCGCCCCGCCGGGCAAAGCCCGTCAGGGCCCCACCCCGGCCACGCCGGGGACCTCAGCCATTTTTCGAAAGGTCTTGAGCGGGAGAGCGGATTGCGGAGGGGACGAGCGCGCGAGGACGTGAACCGCGCGCGCCACTGCGATAGAAGGGCAGGGTGATCAGCCCCTGCCCCATCTGCGGGAAGTCGGTAGCGCCACGGCCAGGCAATCGCTCGTATCCGTTCTGTTCCGATCGCTGCCGGCTCGTCGACCTCGGCAAGTGGATGGGAGAGGAGTACCGGATACCAGACCGGCGCGCTGGCGACGGAGACCCTCGGAGCCCGCCCGGCGAGGACGACGGAGAGCTGGGGTGACAGCGGCCTCGTACCTCGCCGTCGCCCTGGCGGACCTCCTCGGCAGGATCCATGGAGGGGATCGGCCGTGAAGCCCATCCTGTACGTGGTGCGCGCCCTCCCGGAGGCCCGGCTCGATCCGCTGCGCGAGCACTTCGAGATCCGCGGGAATGCGCAGCGGCCGCCTCCGCGCGAACGGCTGCTCGTGGAGGCGCGCGACGCCGAGGTGCTGGCCGTCACCTACCTCGATCCCGTCGACGAGCCGCTCCTGGCCGCCCTGCCGCGCCTGCGCCATCTCGCCTCGTACGGCGTGGGAGTGAACCACATCGACCTCGCGGCATGCCGTGCTCACGACGTCGTCGTCACGAACACGCCGGGCGTCGTCACGAACGCCACCGCCGACTTGACGATGGCGCTCCTCCTGGCGGCCGCGCGCCGCGTCGCCGAAGGCGACCGCGTCGTGCGGGCGGGTGGCTGGACGGAGGTCGATCCGTCCTGGATGCTCGGCAGCGAGGTGACGGGCAAGACGCTCGGGCTCATCGGCTTTGGCCGGATTGGCCAGGCGGTGGCGCGCAGGGCGGCCGGCTTCGAGCTGCGCATCCTCTACGCGAGCCCTCGCGAGGTGGCCTTCCCCGGTGCGCAGCGCGTGACGCTCGAGGAACTCCTGGCCCGGAGCGACTTCGTCTCCGTGCACACGCCGCTCACGCCCACCACCGAGAACCTGCTCTCGCGCGAGCGCATCTTCGCCATGAAGAAGGGTGCGGTCCTGGTGAACACGGCGCGGGGCCCCGTGGTGGACGACGCGGCGCTGGCCGAGGCGCTGGCCCAGGGCCAGGTCGCGGCCGCTGGCCTCGACGTGTTCCGCGACGAGCCGCGCGTGCCGGAGGTCTACCGAAGGCTCGCCAATGTAGTCCTGACACCGCACCTCGGCTCAGGCAGCCGCGAGACGCGGGCCGCCATGGCGCGAATGGTCCTCGAGGAGATAGAGCGAATAGTGCGAGGCCAGGAGCCGAGGCACCGGGTGCCGTAGGCAAGGTCGCTGCTGCGGGCGCGGGCATGGTATAAGCGCCCGCTTTCCACATGGGCCTCGTCGATCTCCACAGCCACATCCTCTGGGACCTCGACGACGGCTGCCGGTCTCCCGCCGAGACGCTCCAGGCGGCGCGCTCACTGGCTGCCGTCGGATACTCGGAGGCGGCGCCTACTCCTCACGTGCAGCCGCGATACGGCGGCGGGGATGCGCGCCTCTCGCGAGAGCGCCTGGAGCAGGCGCGGTCGCTCCTCGTCGATGAGGGCATCGAGCTCGTGCTGCACGCGGGCGCAGAGAACCTGCTCGGGGACGAGCTCCTCGAGCGGGCCGCCTCGGGCGCGGCGCGCAGCCTCGGCGAGGCCGGCCGGTATGTGCTGGTCGAGGTGCCGTTCCTGGAGCAGGTCCCCGCGCTCCCGGCTCTCGTGACCCGCCTGCTGGCGACCGGCCTCGTCCCGGTGCTGGCTCATCCCGAGCGCTGCGCCGAGTTCGAACGCAGCGGTCGTGCGGCGGAGGTCGTGCGCATGGGCGCGGCCTTGCAGCTCAACCTGGGCGCACTCACCGGCCGTCACGGACGGAGAGCGCGCGCGCTCGCGGAGCGCTTCCTCGACGAGGGCCTGTACTCGGTCGCCGGCACCGACCTGCACACCCCCGAGGACGCCGAGGAGCTGATAAGCGAGGCGCTCGAGACCCTGGTCGAGCGTGCTGGCGTCGCGTGCCTGCGCCGGCTGTGCGAAGAGAATCCCAGGCGCATCCTGGCGGGCGGGGATCTCTCATGAAGCGGATCATCCAGACGCTGGCCGGCCTCGGCATCTCGGCTGCGGCGCTGGCGTTCACACTCAAGGGCAAGAGCCTCGACCGAATATGGTCTGCGATGGTGCACGCCGACTACCGGTGGTTCTGGCCGTACCTCGCGATCCTCCTCGCCATCCACGTCATCCGCACCGTCCGCTGGGGCATCCTGCTCGAGCCGGTCGCCAAGATCCCGTTCTCCAAGTTGAACGCGGTGGCCGCGGTCGGCTTCATGGCGCTCATCATCCTACCTTTCCGGCTGGGTGAGTTCGCGCGGCCCTACCTCGTCGCGGAGCGGCCGCGGCTCCGCGTCTCGGCGGCGCTGTCCTCGGTCGTGGTGGAGCGGGTGGTGGACGGCCTCTTCACGGCGGTGCTGCTCATCCTGACGCTCCTGGCCGTGCCGGAAGGCACGCGCGGACTGCACGCCTTCCGGGTCGCCGGAGTGGTGGTCTTCGTCGCCTTCGCGGCGCTGCTCGCCTTCCTCATCCTCGCGTACAAGAACCGGCCGCGGGCCGTTCGCCTCACGCACCGCCTGCTCGACCCGCTCTCACCCCGGGTGGCCGAGCGCGCTTCCGGGATGATGGACGCGTTCCTCCACGGACTGCGACTCGTGCCCTCGCGCCGCAAGGTGGCGCTCTTCTTCCTCCTCACCCTCGTCTACTGGGCGGTGAACGGATGGGGCATACAGATCTTCGCCCGCAGCTTCGGCTTCGACCTGGCGCTCCTCGACGCCTACACGGTGCTGGGCGTCCTGGTCGTCGGCGTGATGATACCGGCCGGGCCGGGAATGGTCGGGACCTTCCAGGCGGCGGTAGCGGGCGGGCTCTCCCTCTTCGTCGGCGACGCTGGCGATCGAGCCTTCGCCTTCGCGAACGTGCTCTGGCTCGTCCAGCTGTTCCAGACGACGGCGCTCGGCCTGGTCTTCCTCTTCTCGCGCCACATCAAGCTCGCGCGCATCTTCGAGGCTCCCAAGGAGGTGGGGGAGGGGCTCGAGGACGAAGAAGGGGAATACGGCCGCGACCAGGCGGCGGCGACCAAGAGTGCGAACGACCGGGGCCGCTGACTAGGCGGCTTCGGCGCTCGGGCCCTGGCGGGCGCGCCGCGCCTCGTCCAGGGCGGGCGTCACCTCGCCCATGAACCAGGCGTCGAGGATGGCATCGAGCTCCCTGACGAGATCGTCGAGCTCGGTGGCTTCGGTGAGATTCACGGCCTGGTCATCGGTCGTCACGGTCGCCTCCTGCAATGAGCGGCGCAGCGATACCGGCATCGATATCGCCTCTCCGTGTATCACCGGGTTGCGACGCGTCAAGAAATCGGCTGCACGGTGCGTCCCGTGGAGGCCGGCTTCCTCTAGAGCAGGCGCCCGACGATCGGCCCCCTCACCCTAACCCTCTCCCCCGGTGGAGGAGAGGGGATGGTATGGAATCGAAGGCATTTCTTACTGAATCGCTGCTCGACTAGACGCCGCCCGTTCCCGGGATGATGCGAGCCAGGAAGCTCTCCTTGTTGACGACGGAGAGTGCGTCCACGTCGGCCAGCGCGGCGGTCATCTGCGCGAAGGTCGCGTCGTGGGTGACGATCAGGATCGGCACGGCCTCGTCCTGGCTGTCCGCGCGCCCCCTCTGGATGACCGAGGCGATCGACACGCCGTGGCGCCCGATCACCCCGGTGACGGCGGAGAGGACGCCGGGCCGGTCGAGGGCCGTCACCCGCAAGTAGAACTCGCTCCGCGACTCGCCGGACGAGCGGAGGCGGCTCCGCCCCTGGCCGCGGATGCGCGCTCCGCTCGCGGGCATGCGTGACACTGCCCCGGACAGGATGTCGCGCGCGGCCGAGACGAGGTCGGCCACCACCGCGCTGCCCGTGGGGAGCGCGCCCGCCCCGCGGCCGAGGTAGAGCGAAGGGCCCAGGTTGTCGTCCTCGAGGTACACCGCGTTGAAGACTCCCTCGACCGACGCGAGAGGGTGCGCGGCCGGGACGAGGGCGGGGTGCACCCACGCATCCACCTGGCCATCTTCGCTCTCGGTGGAGCAGAGGAGCTTCATCCTGTATCCCAGCTCCTCGGCGATCGCGAGATCGAGCGGCGTGACGTGTGTGATGCCACAGCGCGTGATCGCCTCGGGCCCGATGGTGAGGTCGAAACACAGGTTCACGAGGATGGCCAGCTTCTGCGCCGCGTCTATCCCTTCCACGTCAAGGGCGGGGTCGGCCTCGGCGAACCCGTGCGCCTGCGCCTCGGAGAGGATCTCCGCGAAGGGTTTCCGCTCCCGCGCCATCCGTGTCAGGATGTAGTTGCAGGTTCCGTTGATGATCCCGGTGACGCGCCGGATCCGGTTGGAGACGAGCCCCCGGCGGATGACGTGGATGATCGGGATCCCGCCGGCGACGCTTCCCTCGAAGCCGAACGCGACGCGCCTCTCCTCGGCCGTGGCCACGAGCTCCTCCCAGTGCTTGGCGAGGAGCGCCTTGTTGGCGGTGACGACGTGCTTCCCGTTCCGCATGGCCGCGAGGATGAGGCTGCGAGCTGGCTCGATCCCGCCGATCAGCTCCACCACGATCTGGACGGACGGGTCCTCGACCACTTGCATCGCGTCCGACGTGAACACGCCTGGAGCGAGCTCGAGCTTCCGCGCGCGCGCCGGGTCGAGGTCGGCAGCGCGCACCAGCTCGAAAGGCACACCGAGCCGCCGCTCGATGAGGCCGCCATTCCGCTGAAGGATCTCGACCGTGCCGGCCCCGATGTTCCCAAGCCCCAGGATGCCGATCTTGATCGTGCTGGTCGTGGTGGTCATCCGTTGGACCTCGACTGTGTCCGGGGAGCGGAGACCAGCCCGCCGACCTCAGCCGGTGAGCCGCCCAACCGCATCTGGACGGTCTGCTTCGTTTGGTGCGATGGGGAAGATCGAACTCCCGACCTCGGGGATTATGAGGCTTGCTCGGGGGAGACGCCACATGGTGGCTCTCTCGTCGTCTCGCGCTCCCTTGGCATATCATTGGGGTCACATGCCCACCGCCACGGCCGACCTTCGCCAGCGCGCCGCGGGCGTCTCGGTGCTCGCCGCAGTGCAGCTGCTCGTGCTGGCGGCCGCGGTCGAGGTCGTTCAAGCGGTGGTGTTCTTCGCGGGTGGCCACGCCTCGGCGCTCGTGCTCGCGGCCGGCGCGGCGGCCGCGGCCGGTGTCGCGCTCCTGCACGGCTCCCGAGGCAGGGCCCGCGACGCCGTGCTCGCGACCGGGCTCGCCGCCGCGGTCGCCATCGGCGCGCCGCTTCTGGCTCGCACCACCTACGACGTGTCCTGGGACGGCCAGACGTACCATCAGCTCGCCATCCAGCGGCTGGTGGACGGCTGGAACCCGTTCGCGGCCGCGCTCCCCGGCGGCGACGGCAGCAACGCCTACTTCGCGAACCACTACGCGAAGGGCGCGTGGTTGCGCGCCGCGTCCGTTTACCTCGTGGGAGGCGACATCGAGGCGGGAAAAGGGTGGACCTTCGTGCTCGGCGCCGCGTCGGGCCTGGCGGCGCTCGGGGCTCTCCTGCGCGCCCGCGCAATCCGTGGATGGGCTGCGGCCGCGGCTGCCATCCTCTGCGCGGTGAACCCGGTGGTCGCGACGCAGTTGCTCACGAACTACGTCGACGGCCAGCTCGCGAGCGTCATCACCGCGGCGGCGGCGCTCGCCGCGGCCGTCGCGCTGGGCGGGGGCCGGGTGGCCTTCGCCGGGATCGCCGCCTGCGCCTCGCTCGCGCCCGGGCTCAAGTTCACCGGCGTCGCGTATGCGGGCCTGGTCTCCGCTGGCACAGTCGCCGTGGCCTGGCGCTGGCACCGTTCCGCGGCGCGGCCGGTCCTGATCGCCTGCGTCGCCGGGCTCGCGGCGGGCACCCTGCTCGTCGGCTTCAACCCGTACGTCACGAACTGGCGCTCGCGAGGCCACCCGTTCTTTCCGCTGGCGGGCCCCGAGGCGATAGACATCGTCACCGGGCAGGTCGGCGCCGGGTTCCTGGCGCACTCGCGCCTGGCGAGGGTGGCGCTGAGCATCCTCGCCGAGAGCCGGAACGACATGGGCGCGGACCCCACGCTGAAGTGGCCGTTCGCGTGGGCCGCGGGCGAGACGGTGCCGTTCCGCTGGCCCGACGTGCGGTTCGGGGGCTTTGGCCCCCTCTTCTCCGGCGCGCTGGTGTTCTCGCTCGCGGCGCTCCTCGCCGCGCTCCGCTCGGATCGTCGCGCCGTCGCGCTCGCGGCCGCCGTCGCGGCAGGGCTCGTCGCGACCGCGCTCGTCAACCCGCACGCGTGGTGGGCTCGCTACGCGCCGCAAGTCTGGCTGGTCCCTATCGTCCTTGCGCTCGGCGCCTCGACCCGAACCGGCGGCCGCGCCGCTCTGGCGCTCGCGGCGGCAACCTTCCTCACGACCGCGGTGGACGCCGGGCTGGTGGGGACGAACGCGGTCCACCGAGGCCGGATGCGCAGCGTGGCCCTCAAGGCTCAGCTCGCATCGCTCGCCCGCGAGCCGGTCCCCGTCGCGATCCGATTCCGGCCCCCGTTCGGGGAGTCACACCGGCTGCGGCTGCACGACGCCGGCGTGCGGTTCGTCGAGGCGGACCCCCTACCGTGCGCACGGCCGGAGACGCTGGACTCTTCGGCGACAGAGTACTGTCGTGGCGGCCAGCCTGTCCTTCCCGGACGCTGACGCGGTAGCGGTGTCCCGTGGGCGGTCGTCGCGCTATCCTCGGGCTGATGCTGCGAGAAGACGCGAAGCCAGGACACGCGGAAGTCCGCCCGTTCCGGCCGGCCGCGGCGCTCGCCGCGCTGCGGCCGCGCCAGTGGACGAAGAACGCTGTGGTTCTGGCGCCGCTCTTCTTCTCGCTGCGCGCTCGCGAGCCGGGCGCCAGCCTTCGCGCCCTCCTGGCGGTCGCGATCTTCAGCCTCGTCGCGAGCGCGATGTACCTCGTGAACGACGTCGCCGACGCCGAGCAGGACCGGGCCCACCCGCTGAAACGCGCGCGGCCGATCGCCAGCGGTGAGCTCTCGCAGGGCGTGGCGGTCGCGATGGCGGTGGTGCTGGGCGGGGCGGGGCTGGCGAGTTCCTTGTGGCTGGGCCCACGGTTCGCGGCGTACGTCGCGGCGTACGTCGCGCTCCAGTTCGGCTACTCCGCCGTGCTGAAGCACGTCGTGGTGCTCGACGTCTTCGGCATCGCCGGCGGGTTCGTGCTGAGGGTGCTCGCCGGCGCGCAGGCCATCTCGGTCCCGGTCTCGAACTGGCTGTACCTCTGCACGCTGCTGCTCGCGCTCTTCCTGGCGCTCGCCAAGCGCCGTGCCGAGCTCGTGTTGCTCGAGGGCGGCGCGGCGCAGCACCGCAGGATCCTCTCCGAGTACAGCCTCCAGCTCATCGACCAGCTCGTCTCGATCACATGCGCCTGCGCCGTGCTCGCATACTCGCTCTACACGCTCTCGCAGGAAACCATCGACCGCCACGGGACGGACCGGCTCAAGTACACGATCCCGCTCGTCATCATGGGCATGTTCCGATACCTGTACCTGGTGCACCAGCGCGGTGGGGGTGGCGAGCCGGAGTCAGCCCTCCTGGGCGATCGCCCGCTACAGGCGGTGTTGCTCGCCTATGCCGCGGTCGCCGGCTGGGCATTGTACCTGTGAGGAGAGCGGGGCTCCCCCGTTGGCCCAACCGCACAGACCGGGCGAGGCCTTCGATCGCTGGCCGGGGAAGGGTTTGCGGCAGTGCTCGCGCCGGGTCTCACCGTCAGAGTAGGCCGATCGTGTCCGGCCGCTCGGGTCGCGCAAGCCAACGAGCCACGCCCCCGAGCGGCGTTGCTCGCCGAGCGGTGCATGGGGCGTGGCTCCGGGCTTGCTCTGCTCCGCTGCTCCGCAACCGGTTCCGACCGCTCCGCCCGGTCGCTGCGCGCTGGCGCAACGTCCTCCCGACCTTGTCGCCTGTGCGGAAGAGGCGGCTGCCGTGGACGATGGAGGCTCCCTGCGGCTTGAGCAGAGCCTGGAGCTCAGCGTTCAAGCTGGCAGCACCGAGAAGCCCACGGTGCATGGGCGTCAGCACCTGGATGTAGTTCACGGGATCGAAGCCGAACTTCTCGGGGATGCGGTGGCGTGCGGGTGACGATAGACCCAGGCGCACGCTCCGCTGTCGCGGGAAGGACAGGGCTGAACGACTTGAGGTACACAGGCCCCAATGACCCGCAACGAGCAGCCCACTCTCATCGAAGCGCTGCGCCGCTCGCCCTGGATTGCCATCGACACCGAGGCCGACAGCCTCCACTCCTATCCCGAGAAGCTGTGCCTCGTACAGCTGAGCCATGCCGGCGGAGACGAGCTCGTCGATCCGCTTTGCCCTGAGTCGTTGACGCCGCTGCTTGACGAACTCTCCACCCGCGAGCTGACCATGCATGGCGCCTCGTTCGACCTGCGACTACTCCGCCGAACGCACGGCTTCGTGGCGAAACAGATTTTTGACACCGAGATTGCTGCGAGGTTGGTCGGCCGCCCTCACAGCGGGCTGCGGGACCTCGTCTCCGAGATCCTAGGCGTTGAGTTAGAGAAGGGGTCCCAGCAGGCGAACTGGTCGCAGCGGCCACTGACCCCTAAGATGGTCGAGTACGCGCACGGCGACACGCGACACCTGAAGCCATTGCGGGACTTCCTCGACGGGGAGCTGACTAGGCTGGGCAGGCAATCCTGGCATCGCGAGACCTGCGCCCGCCTAGTCGCCCGCAGCGTCCCCGTTGCTCCCGACCCCTCACGAGACTGGCGGATTAGGGGTAGCGCTCGTCTTGGCTCACGCGCCCTGGCGATACTGAGAGAGCTCTGGCTCTGGCGAGAGGAGGAGGCGATCGCGCGCAACCGGCCACCCTACTTCGTGCTCAGCCACGAGACGCTAGTTCGGATCGCCCTTCAGGCGGAGCGCAAGGCAGTGGCTCTGCCCCCGGAGGTCAAGGCTGCGCAGCAATCCGGCGTGGAAGAGGCGGTGGTACGAGCCCGCGCCTTGCCGGAGGCAGCGCTCCCCAAGCAAGAACTGCCCGAACAGCCTCTAGAGCTGACCGGCAGGGCCCGTGACATGTTCAATGCGGTACGTACGCGGCGAGATCGACGTGCTGCAGAATTGGGACTCGAGCCAACGTTGATTGCCACAAAGGCCGATTTGATCGCCCTCGCCGAGGACTTCGACGCCGCTATCGGTGCCATGATGGCGTGGCAGGCAGCGCTGCTCCAGCCTTGACGGCCGGGCGGACCTCCTGGCCCTCCAAGGCCGGTTGCGGCCAGTGGCACGGGAATGGGCCGCAGCTCACCTGGGTGACGCTCAGAGCCGACGGCGGTTTGGAGGGAGGAGCCGGGGCATCTCGCCGTGGTTCACCCGGTGGGCGTTCACGACAATGAGGCTCGCCTCGGCCTGCCTCAAGATGTGCTGGAGTCGGACCACGTCTACCGCGCCGGAGCGGATGAC
>JBGQLS010000192.1:0-10704 GCA_041500205.1 Anaeromyxobacteraceae bacterium
GTTGCACGGCCGGATCTGCGATCCGCTCTCGAACGCAAGGTCTGCGTGATAGACTGGGCGAAACCTGGGCCTGCCTCGTGCAGCTAGACCTCGGTCAAGGATCCCTCGCCGGAGGGCTCCTGCTCGTCCACGTTCATCGGCGAGCCCGGCTTTCGGTCGGCGAGCCTTGCTGGTAGCTGCGCGGGACCTTGGTTACCAAACGTAAACACGTGACGCCGTAGCGCGCGGCCCGAGAGACGTTAGATTGCGCGCAGTCGGAGGTGTTCGGCGAACCCGGCCTCGCCTCGTGCTGCTCGGGAAGCAACCCAAGGAGGGTGCCGAGCGCGGCAACCCTGTCCGATTCGAGACGTGAGCCCGCAGCCCCGGAGACACCGACGCCCATGCACCCGCAATCGCCCGTGTCGGAAGCGGCGCTGCCCGAGGCGCCCCCGGTCAAGCAGGCCATCACCATTCACGAGCTCGCGACCAAGCCCGACGTTTCGACCGCGGTCGAAACGGCCAGGCCCGAGAGGCCGGCCTCGCTTGGGAACGCAACCACCCTTTACAGGCTGCATTGCTTCGAAGTGGTCGTCGAGGAGGGCGGCTTCAAGCGCGCCACCGCCCGGCTCCACACCACGCAGCCCGCGCTCTCCTACCAGATCAAGCGGCTGGAGGTGGAGCTCGGGGCACAGCTCTTCTACCGACGCCCTGGCGGCGTCAGTGCCACGGAGGCTGGCCGCCTGCTCTACGAGCACACGCAGAAGGTCAGCGCCGCGGTTCGCCGCGCAAAGCAGGCCATGAAGGAGCTCTCCGAGGGCGCCACCGGCGAGGTGCGGATCGGCACGGTCAACAGCATCGGCATCTACGTCGTGCCCCGGCTCCTGTGGGCGATGCGTGAGCGCTGCCCGGCGGCCAAGCTCACCGTGCTCTACCGCGACGCCGACGACATCCTCGACGCCATGCTGGCGAACCAGCTCGACGTGGCCATCCTCGCCGATCCGCGCACCGACCGCCGGCTGCGCTACGAGACCTTGTTCGAGGAGGGCGTCTCGCTCGTGTCGGGGCGGTCGCACCCGCTCTTCGGGTGCCCGTCCGTGAGCGTCAAGCAACTCAGGAACATGGACTTCGTCGCGCTTTCCGAGCGCACACCCACCGGCGCGCTCATCGCGAGCTACCTCGATCGCCTCGGCGTGGCGGTGGACCCGATCGTCTCCACCGAGAACGTCGAGACGGTCAAGCGCATGGTGGAGACCGGAATGGGCGTCGCCTTCCTGCCCGACATGGTGATCGAGCGTGAGGTGAAGGAGGGACCCAACGGACGGCTGAGCCGGAGCAGGATCGACCCGCCGCTCACACGCCGCATCGTCCTCGTCACCTGGGGCGAGCTCCCCGCCTCGCGCGCGGTGGCGGCCTTCTCCGAAGAGGTGCGCCGCTTGAAGAGCCCCTCGAGCACGACGGACGCTCCGGAGATCGCTCCGGACATCACGGCAGCACCTCGCTGAGGCCGTGGACAGTCACGGCGTACCGGGCGCTCCCGTGGTATTCACCTGGTGTGAAGGCACCGCCGCGATTCCACGCCAGCAATCGTGCCCGGGCTAAGCCCCGGCCGGGCGCCGAGCACCAGCCAGGTAAGCGATGATATCGCGCCAGAGCGCCTCGAAGTGGCGCCGGTCGAAACCCGTCCCCGACGCGACCCAGTCGAAGTGCGGCGGGACGTGCGTCGGATGGTGGAAGTGACCGATGGCGTCGTGGTGATCGGCCCACACCGCGGCGATGGGGTGACCCCGGAGCTGGCTCAAGGTGGGCACGATCCCGTCGTTGGCGCTCAGGTCGGGAATACGGCCGTAGGCTTGCCGCAACACCGAGGCGTGCTCCGAGGTGATGCGCGGGCGCCGATCCCCGTGCGCGGTCGAGGCGAACCGGTACAGCACCACGAAGAGCGCATGGGTCGCCTGCGCGTATGCGTCGAGCCCTGCCGTCAGGAAGGAGCGCAGGCCGGGCGGGCGCGCCCGGGTGACGACGCAGCCGTAGCGGACGCCCGGGCGATCGAGGGTGGACGCGTTGAAGAGGTCCATGCCCGGGGGCGTGATCTGCGCCACGAGCCCCTGATCGCTCCCCACGTTCAGGAGGAACTCCTCGACCGCGCGGCGCCGGGTGCCGGAGAAGTCGGACAGGAGCTGCAGGAAGAGCTGGTCCAGGACGCCTGAGGGGCGCGAACCCGGCCGCCGCAGCAGCCGGGCGAGGCGGAGCGCGGCCGAGATGGGCAGCCGACCCGTGCGCAGCGTGTAGATAGTGGCAAGCGAGAGGATACGGAGCAGCTGCTGGCCGAGCATGCTGTTGAAGAGGTGCGCGACCGGCGTGCCGTAGTGCGGGGTCGACACGGTCACCACCGCGCCCACGCTCCGCGCGCACCGCTCGACGTCGGCGGCCGTCGGCAGGGCGACTCCCGGGGTCAAGAGGAGGCGTGCGTCGAGCCCACCGCTCGAGTGGCCGATGATGCTCACCTCGCCGGGCGCCTCGTCGAGCAGGGACGAGAGGCTCTCGGCGAGCAGCGCGGCGCGGCGGGGGAGCGAGGCCGTGGGCTCGGTGAGGACCACGCGCACCTCGCCGTCGAAACCGAAGCCGGGACCGATCTCGCCCAGCAGATCCTGCACGTGGGCGAAGTAGGCGAAGTCGCCAAGGTTGGCGAAACCGAAGAACCCCGGGACGAGCAGGACGTGGTGGCGGCTATTCACGGCCGCAGTGTACAGCCGCCGTCCTCGTGACGGCGAGAAACGGAGCTCCGCGGTCCCCCACCCGCTTTCATCAACTATCTGTACGCGGCGGCGGAGCCCCCGTTCGAGCCCTTGGCGTGGCCTTGCACCATCTCCCCGTCCACCGCGCGTTCATGCCCTCCACCACGGGCCGGAACTCGTGGCTCACGCTCGCGACCTTCCCGCGCTCGTCTAGCGAGCCCGCCCGGACCGCCTGGACGAGGCCCCCGGTCTCCTCGAGCAGCCGCTGGATACTGCGGGCGATCGCGCGAGCGAGCAGGAGGCCGGCCGCGATCGAAACGGCGATGGCAGCGGCCAGCACCGCCAGGATGACGATCACCGCCCGGCGCACCGCCGCGTGGCCCTGCTCCCTCGCGCTGGACGCCTCCGCGGCGACTGCCTTGCCCGTGTTCGCCAACGCCTGCTCCAGTGGCGCGTAGGCGTGGCGCGCCGCCATCCAGGCATCCCAGGCGTGATCGTAGGCCAGCCCCGCCTCCGCGGGTCCCTTGACCCGGATGCGGTCCCATTCCAGGGCGGCCTCGGCCACGCCTCGGGCCTGCCGGCGCCAGCTCTCGTAAGGCTGCTGCACGTCCGCCCATGCCTTCGCGGTGGACTCCTCGTGCGGGAGGGCCTGAAAGCGCTGCCGCGCCTCTTCCATGCGGGTCAGGGCCCTCTCTAGGCGGTTGGCCGCGCTCTTGTAAAGATCGGGCGGCAGCTTGGGGAGGAGCAGCGCGTTCTGCCCTCGCGAGACCGTGGCGAGCGCCTCGTTCATGGTGGCGAGGGCGCTGGCCGCCGGGAGCTGCTCGTCCACGACGGCGCCGAGCCGCTAATTGAGCTGTTTCACCGTGCCCAGGCCGACGCCGCCGATGAGCGGCCCCAGGCCGACGCCGCCTGCCAAGCCCAGCATGACCTTGCGGCCGGTCGTCAAACGGTCGAGCCAGTCCATGGACGTCCCTTCGTTTCGCGAAAGCCGCACGCGACGAGCCGGCAGCACCGGTCGCCATTCCGACCCGCCGAATGCAGAGACGGCGCCAGGCGCGCGAGCTGGCGGTCCCGTGACGTTGCGCGCACATCCACCGCTCCGGAGACCAGGTGAGGGTCGCCCCAGGTGACTCGGGCCTCACGCACCTGACAGCCAGCGGGCCCGGTCCCATGGTTCACCCAATGTGGCCGAGAACGGTCTTGTTGCACTTACCGTGTATGCCCGGTCTCCGCTTGTGTCGCCCGGGACCTTCGTCAATTCACTGACGCCGCGCCACGCGGGCGGCGCGCGCGCCCCCGGCTGCGCCGGCGGCCGCACATGTATGGCCGCCTCTTCATCTCGACATTCCGGCCGGATGCGCCTCCAGTTTGCGCAGCTCGCCCGCGGCGCCGCTCTTGCACGAGGACCAGGTGTGCCACGCGTGCTCCTCGTCCTCGACTCCCCCTCCGAAGCGGCGGCGCTCACCAACCTCCTGGCGCAGCAGCGCCTCGACACGAGACGGGTCTCGTGCGGAGCCGAAGCAATCCACGAGCTGTCCGGCGACGAGCGACCCGATATCGTCGTGATGGACTCGGTGCTGCGCGACATGGCCGGCGTGCAGGCCCTACGGGTGATGAAGGATCGTCTCGACGAGGAGTTCCTTCCGGTCATCTTGCTCTCCGCGAAGGCCGACGCCGACTCGCGGGTGAGCGGCCTCCTCGCGGGCGCGGACGACGTCGTCTCGAAGCCTTGCGAAGGCGCGGAGCTCCCGGCGCGGGTCGCGGCCCTGCTCCGCATCAAGTCGGCGCAGGACGCCCTCCGGCACGCGAAGATGGAGCTGGAGCGCCTCTCCATCACCGACGCGCTCACCGGGCTCTTCAATCGCCGCTACTTCGACTACCGCCTCCAGCAGGAGGTCGAGCGCTCCAGGCGGCACGGCGACGCCGTGGCCCTGATGCTGCTCGATCTCGACCACTTCAAGAAGGTGAACGATCGCTACGGGCACCACGCCGGCGATGCTGCGCTGCGACTCACGGCGGAGATCCTGCAGCGCGAGCTGCGTACCCTGGACGTCTGCACCCGGTGGGGCGGCGAGGAGTTCGCGGTCATCCTGCCCAACACCGACGGGCCGGGCGCCGTGGTGGTGGCGGAGCGGGTCTTGCGCGCGGTGCGTACCCACGCGCGCTGCTCGGCGCCGCCCGTGCGCGGGCCCGCCCATCGCCTGGAGCGCTTCCGGATCACCGCTTCGCTGGGGGCGGCCGTGTTCCCGTCGCCCGGCGTGGACGGCGCGGACGCGCTCGTGGCCGCCGCGGACGGCGCGCTGTACCGGGCCAAGGACGAGGGCCGGGACCGCGCCCGCTTCGCCTCGGTGCCGGACTGCTCCCGCGCCGCGCCCGTTGCCGGCCTGGCGCGGGCTGCCTTCGCCTGACACGCTGACCCGAGGACCAATCCGGAGGCCCGACCGCGGATGCCTCGCCCGGACCGACACCGGCGCCTCATGGGCGTCGATGGCGGAGAGCGGGCGACGATGCTTACACCGTGGGCTAACAAGTACTCTTGCCCGCCGATCCGGCGGTGCGATACTGCTGCGCGGCATGGCGATCCGGCGGACGCGAGGCGCGCGGGGCCGGGGCCCTTCCCTCACAAGGAGTCCTGGATGACGAAGCGCACCGTACTCTTCTCGTTGCTGTGTGTCGTGGCGGCTGCGTGTGGCGGAAACAGCGGCGGTAACGCCGCCGCATCCAAGCAGTTCACCTATGGTCAACCTATTGCGGCGACCTCCGCTCAAGCCAGCGCGCTCCAGGGTTCGCTCTCGAGCATGACCTCGCTCCAGGGCGCGCCCGACGCCTCGACCGCTGCGGGCTTCACCGAGTTCTCCGACGTCTCCAGCGCGCTGATCGGCGCGGACACCTTCGGCTTGACCTCGGCTCCGGTCTTGGCCCAACACAAGGCCCTCACCAGCGCGAGGAAGGCTGCGTTCATCTCTCCCACGAACTACGGCACCAATTTCGACAACCCGGACTGCGTCGCCGTCACCAGCACGAGCGTGAAGCTCAGTGGCTGCACGGTGACCGTCACCGAGACCCAGAGCGGTGAGACCGCGACGGCCAAGGTGACTGCCAACGGAACGGTGACGCTCAGCAACGCCAAGCAGACGCTGACCTGGGACCTCACCCTCGCTCTCAACGTCACCGTCACCGGGACCAGCGGCTCCGGCTCCGGCGGAGGTCGGTTCCACGCCGCGGGGGATCTCACCGTCAGCGCGCCCACCGCGACCGCCGAGGGCACCGTCAAAGGAAGGATGACGACGGAAGTGAGCCTGAGCGCCAGCGCCAGCGGCCAGTCGGCCTCGATGCGGGTCGACGAGAGCCTCGACATCGACATCACGTACCAGACCAACCCCAGCACCTGCGTGACGGGCGGCACGGTCGAGGCGAAGCGCGTCTTCGCGGAGTGGTCGATCCCGAACGTGTCCCGTCCGACGGACAAGGGCGCGAAGGTCACCTGGCAGAGCTGCGGCAATGGCAGCATCGCGTTCTCGACGAACTAGACGAATTAACTGACGGTTCTTTGTTGCCGGGGCCGGGTCTCGTCACGCGAGGCCCGGCCCCGTCTCTTTTCCCCGGAGCTTGCGGGGAAAGGGCCTTGGGTGAGTCTTGGGTGAAAGGGCTGGCGCGCCCCGAGGAATCGGCCCCCTCACCCTGACCCTCTCCCCCGGCGGGGGAGAGGGGACAGGTAACCTCGCGCGACCACCCGACGCCCCGGACGGGGACGCTGCCATCGCGTAATGTCGTTTGATCTTGATCAGGCCTTGATGTAGTTAATGATTTTCGTCTCTCGGCGATCCAACACCCGCGGCGGGTCATGCGCTCATGGAATCGCGCGGCCAACCTCGCGGTTTTACGTCTACGCCCGGTTCCAGGTCGCAAGCTCGAGATCTCGAGAGGGGATGAGTTGATGCAGGCAGGCTCTTCGAAGCCATCGGCTTTCGTCTTCGGCGCGGCCGTACTGGTACTTGCGCTCGCCTGCCGCCGCGAGGAGATCACGCACGCCAGGATACCCAAAGGGGAGCCCGGGTTGGTCCTCGCACAGGGACGCGACCCGGCGATGCCGGCTGGCGGAGCCGGAAATGAAGTGCCGCCACCGCCAACGCCCACCGGCGCAAGCGCGCTCAAGTGGACGCTGCCAAAGGGATGGGCCCAGACCATGTCCGGAGGCATGCGTTACGCGACCCTGAAGCCGTCCGTCAGCGGGCGCATCGAGGCTTCGGTCGTCGTCCTGCCCGGTCCCGCTGGCGGCGAGCTCGCAAACGTGAACCGGTGGCGTGGACAGATAGGCCTCGAGCCCGTCGACGAGTCCGCCCTCGCGTCGTCTCGCAAGACGTTCAACACGAAGGCGGGGACCGTTTCCGTCTTCGACTTCCAGAGCGAAGGACAGAACAAGAGCCGCGTCATCGCCGGGCTCACGGTGTCACAGGGCAACACCTGGTTCGTCAAGATGACGGGTGACGCCGATCCGGTCGCCGCTGCCCGCGCCGATTTCATCCACCTCCTGGAGAGCCTGCGCTTTGAAGACGCAAAATAGGACCCGTCCAAAAGACCCCGACCGGGACGAGCCCCACGAGGCCGTGGCCGAGGCGGACGTGCGCGGATCGCGGAGCGGGAGGGTCGAGACGCCCCGCGACGACGCTGCCACGTCAAGCAAAGGCGCCCCGAGCCGCGGCAAGCGGGGAGCGTCCGGACGGGCTCTCGGCAAGGGGGCCTGGGACCTGCTCACGTCCCTCAAGCTCACCATCTTCTGCCTGGCGACGCTCATGGTCCTGGTGGTGGCCTGCACGCTCGCGCAGGTGAACAGGGGGACGCTCGCGGCGGTGAACCTCTACATCCGGAGCTTCTTCGTGTGGTGGGAGGTCCCCGGGTCGGGATGGTCCATCGCGGTCTTTCCCGGCGGCGCCTTGGTCGGGCTGGTCCTCGCGGCGAACCTCATCGCGGCCCAGGGGAAGCGGCTCGAGCTGAGCTGGAGGAAGGCTGGAATCTGGATCGTCCACGCCGGCCTCATCCTGCTCTTCGCCGGGGAGTTCGTGACGGGCATGTTCCAGGTGGAGACGCGCATCGCCATCGAGGAGGGCCAGACGCTGAACTACGCCGAGAGCCCGCGCGAGCTAGAGCTCGCGGTCGTCGACACGACCGATCCGAAGCAGGACGACGTCTACGGGATCCCGGAGTCGCTCCTCGCGCGCGGCGAGTCGATCGACATCCCGGGCACGCCGCTCTCCTTCAAGGTGAAGCGCTTCTTCCGCAACGCCGAGCTCTCCAAGCTGGGGGCCGGCGATCCTCCCCCGCTCGCGACGCGAGGGGTCGGGACGGCCGTCGCCGCGAGGGAGCTGCCGCCGGTGACCTCCGACGAGGAGATGAACCGCACGGTGGCCTTCGTGGAGCCGGTGGCCGGGGGGCGCAGCTACGGCACCTGGCTCGTGTCGAGCGCGCTCGGGGCGCCACAGTCCTTCGTCCACGAGGGGCGGACCTACGCGCTCGCCATGAGGCCTCGCCGCCAGTACCTGCCCTACTCCCTCACGCTCAAGAAGTTCCGACACGACGTCTATCCCGGGACCGACATCCCCAAGAACTTCTCGAGCCTCGTGCACCTCGCCAACCCGGGCAGGGGTGAGGAGCGAGACGTCCTCATCTACATGAACCAGCCGCTCCGCTACGCGGGCAAGGCGTTCTACCAGGCGAGCTTCGGCAAGGGTGACACGCTTTCGGTGCTCCAGGTCGTCGAGAATCCTGGCTGGCTCCTGCCCTATATCTCGTGCGTGCTGGTCACGACCGGGCTCCTGCTGCACTTCGCCATCGCCCTGCGCCGATCCGTCAAGCGGCGTCAGGCAGCCGCCGTGGAGGCGTGAATGAAGATCTCCAAGCTCGTCCCGTGGATCGCGTGCGGACTCGCCCTCGCCGGCACCCTCGTCGCCCTCGTGCCGCCCGGCATGACGCGCGGCTTCGACGTGGACGGCTTCGGCCGTGTGCCCGTGCTCGAGGGGGGGCGCGTGAAGCCGATCGACTCGGTGGCCCGCAACTCGCTCCTCATGATCCGGGGCCAGCAGAGCTTCCACCACGGGGGATACGCGATCAGCGCCGACGAGTGGCTCCTCGATCTCATGTTCCGGCCGCGGGTGGCCGACACGCAGCCCGTCTTCGTCATCAACGACCCGGACGTGCTCGGGCTCATCGGGCTGCGTCAGACCTCCGATCGCTACTTCCCCTTCACGACCCTCGCGCCCCACCTCGAGGAGATCCAGCGGCAGGCCCAGACCGCCCACCCCATCGACTCCAAGCAGCGGACGCGCTTCCAGGCGGCGATCGTGAACCTCTTCGATCGCGTCTACCTCTATTACCGCCTCCGGAACACCATCCAGCTCGACGGCACTCCCGGCCTCGCCGCCGAGATCGCGGAGCGCTCGGGCACGGGAGCTGCCGAGCGCCAGAACGTCCTCACCCAGCTCGCGTACTTCCGCCCGGTTCCTCCCGGACCGGGAAAGAGCCCGGAGGCCTGGAAGAGCGTCGGCGAAGCGCTCCAGGCCGGTGGAGCGGGGACGGACGGCGCCGGACTCCAGTCCTGGGCACGCCTCGCCGGCACCTATGCCGCCCGGGACACGGAGGCCTTCAACCGCGCGCTGGCCGACGTCCGCGCATCGATGACGTCCGCGCGGCCCGAAGCCCAGCGCCAGGCCGACCGCGAGATCCTGTTCAACAGGGCACAGCCCTTCTACGCGGGCATGGTGATCTACATCCTGGCGCTGCTCGCCCTGTTCGCGTCCTGGCTCGGGAAGCCCGCCATCCTGCAGCGCACCGCCTTCGGGCTGCTCGTGGCGGGGGCGATCGTCCACACCGCCGGCCTCGCCTCCCGCATGCTCCTGCAGGGGCGGCCACCCGTGACGAACCTCTACTCCTCGGCCATCTTCGTGGGCTGGATCGCCGTGATCCTCGGCATCGTGCTCGAGCGGATGTACCGGCGCGGGTTCGGGACCGCCGTGGCCGCGGCCTCGGGCTTCGCTTCCCTCATCGTCGCGCACCACCTGATGGGCGACGGCGACACCATGGAGATGATGCGCGCGGTCCTGGACTCGAACTTCTGGCTGGCGACGCACGTGGTCTCGATCACCATCGGTTACAGCGGGACGTTCCTCGCCGGAGCCATCGCCATCGGCTACACGTTCCGGCGGCACCTGGCGCCGCGGCTCGATCCCAGCACCACGAAGGCGCTCGTCTCGATGACCTACGGGGTCATCTGCTTCGCCCTCTTCTTCAGCTTCGTCGGGACCGTGCTGGGGGGCATCTGGGCTGATCAGTCCTGGGGCCGGTTCTGGGGATGGGATCCCAAGGAGAACGGCGCGCTGCTCATCGTCCTGTGGAACGCGATCATCCTCCATGCGCGATGGGGAGGGTACGTCCGGGAGAAGGGCATCATGGCGATGGCGATCTTCGGCAACGTCATCACCAGCCTCTCGTGGTTCGGCGTCAACATGCTCGGCGTCGGGCTCCACTCGTACGGGTTCATGGACAAGGCCTTCTGGGCCCTCTCGGCCTTCATCGCCTCCCAGCTCGTCCTCATCGGCGTCTGCCTGCTCACGCCGCGCTTCTGGCGGCTGCGGGGAGCCGTCCCGGAGCGGCAGGCGCCCAAGGCCGCCTGACGAACCGGGCGGTGACGCCGCCCGCCGCGCTCAAGACCTGTCGAAGGATGTGATCGCTCTGCGGCGTGGCCGGGGTGGGGGCCCCGATGGGCTTTGCCTCCCGGTGGGGGAGAGGGGATAGGTACGGAATCAAAGGCATTTCTTGCTCTAGAGCCGGGCTCCCTCCGCTCCAGGCCAGTTTACGGGTCATCGCGACCCCTGGTCCGCGCTGACCCATGCGCAAGATCCGGCTTCTCGCGGTGGCGCGTGGGCACGGCGCGTGCTGTGGCAGGGCGCGGGGAATCATCGCATGCCACCTCTCGAGCAACGGTTCCTGGAGCTCA
>JBGQLS010000193.1:0-10662 GCA_041500205.1 Anaeromyxobacteraceae bacterium
GCGTCGGGCAGCGCCACGTCGTTCTCGACGCTACGGCCGAGCGTGGTGATCCGCCGCGCCAGGCTGACGGCGCGCTTCCGGCCGTCGGGGGTGAGGACGAGCAGCGTTGGCATGCGAAATCGCTCGCGATGGCAGCGGGGTCATATCCCGCCTCAAGAGGTGTCGAAAAATAGAGGTGTCGAAGAATGCCGTTGGCTTCTTAGCCAGGGTGGGGCCCCGACGGCTCTGCCGGCGGGGCGGGGCGGCGCGAGCCCCGGGTACTCAGTAGCTCCAGCTCAGCTTGACGGCTACCTCCTTGGGAGAGAGCTCGGTCTCCACGCGGGGGACGTAGTTGAGGTGCGCGTCGACGACGCCGTAAGCGTAGACTGCCCAGAAGAGGCCGGCCGAGACGTACTTCACCACGTCCACGCGAGAGAGCAGCGTCCGGTCCGAATCGCGGTAGGGCGGCCTCGAGCAGCCGGTGGGCTGGGAGGTGGAGCAGCGGCGCGCGGGATCTTGCGCGATCTGGTTGTGGAAGAGGATGGCGCCCAGGTTCACCGCACCCAGCACCACCTCGGCGGCGGCGATGGCGGTGCCCTTCGCCTTGTGGCCGTTCTGGAACTGGCCCGCGCCGAGGGGCATCCAGTTGAACAGGTATTGCCGCTCCTGGACGCGAATCACCTTGGTGGGCGGTCCGGAGCGCGCTTGCTCCTCGGAGAGGAGCCGTTTCTTCGCCTCCTCGGCGAGCCGCTTCTGCTCCTCCAAGGCGCGGTGGCGCTCGCGGAGCGGGGCCAGCGCCGGCTCGTTGTCCTTCTTCACCTGGTCGAAGAACTCGACCACCTTCGGTTCCACCAGGAACGGGTCGAGGGCATAGTCGGGGTTGAGCGAGAGCAAGGAGACGAACGCGGAGCGCGCCTGCGCCGCGTCGCCCAGCTTGAGCTCGGAGATGCCCAGCATCCGATACGCCTCCACGGCGTCGTCTCCGCTCGCCTCCGGGTGCTCGGCGAGCCAGGCGCGGACCGTGCCGGCCGCTTCGGCGAAGGAGCCGAATTCGAAGCGATCGCGCGCGCGCTTGAGATCGGCGCTCTGCGGAGCCGCCGCCAGCGCCAGGACGAGGAGGAGGGTCATCGACGGGTGGTCTCCGGAGCGGGAGCCAGCTCCGTCGACTCTTCTGGGCTCGGTGGAGTGGTGGAGACCGGCGCGGCGGGACCCGGAACGGGCAGCTCGCGGCCGGAGGCGGCGAAGGTCACGTCGGCGCCGGCGCGGAGTCGCACCGTGGCTCGAACGGGCAGGTAGCCGTCGCGCTCCAGCCGCATCTCGGCCGGCGCGTCGTATGGATTTTCGCCAGTGGTGGGGACCGGCACTTCCAGGGGCGCGCGCTGCGAGTCGCCGGCCTTCCCAGCCAACCTCCCGTCCACGTACACGCGGGCCATGGGATCGCCCTCGACCCGCAGGCGGGCCGGGCGCGGCTTGAGCCGCTCCTTGAGCTCGAGGGGTTGTGGGATCGCTTCTCCTGCCGAAAAATCCTTGATGAACGGGAAGCAGCAGGCGTGCTCGATCTGGATCCGGTGGGGAGCGCCCGGCGTCAGGCGGAACGTGACACGCCCCTCCCCCCGCGCGACTTCCACGCCGTCGAGCAGGGCGCGCTGCGCATAGGGGCTGACGTGGACCGCGACGATCGCGCTCGCGCCGGCGTTGGCCCGTGCCGGCGCAGCGGCGCCGGCCGGGGCCGCTGCGGCCAGGCGCGGGGGCGTGGCCAGGGCGGAGGGGCCGGGTGTCGGGGCTGTCCGCGCCGGGCGCTCGGGCGACTTGCTCGGCGCCCCGCGCGGCGGGGCGGCTGCTCCAGGCGGCGGAGCGCCGGGCCGGAGCGACGCCTCGGCCGCGGGCGGTGTCGGCGGTGCCCGCAAGGCGCTCATGCTCGCCCATGCTAGGCTGGCCAGCGCGGTGCAGCCGATGACCGCAATCCCCGCGCGCCGCGCGCGGCGCTTCCAGCGGGCGGCCAGGGTGATGCGAGCGAGGCGCGCGGTCACTTGCGCGTTGTCCGGCTCGAGCGCCAGGACGCGGTTGAGAAGCCTCATCCCGCGCGCGGTCTCGCCTGCGGAGATTGCCCTCTCGGCCAGCGCGAGCGCGGAAGCGACGAGCCGGCCTCGCAGGGCATGCTTGTACGCCGCAGGCTCCGCGAGGAAAGCCTGCAGCTCCGCCTCCGCGTCGTCGAGGCCGGCCTCCGCGAGGGCTGCGTCGAGCGCGTCGCGCAGCGAGGCGGCGCTCGCGATGCGCTGGGCGGGCTCCGCCGCCAGCGTGCTGGCGATCACGGCGGCAAGCGCGTCCGAGACGAGCGGGGAGCCTTCGCGCGGATCGGTGTACTGCCCCTCGATGACACGCCGGAGCGTCGCGGTGGGGTTGGGCGCCTCGAAGGGCATGTCGCCCGTGGCGAGCCAGTAGAGGATGGTGCCCAGCGAAAACAGGTCGCTCCGCGCGTCCGCCTCGCGCCCCTCGATGATCTCGGGCGCCATGTGATTCGGCGAGCCGACGAGCGCACCCGTCATGGTCATCTTCTCGTCCGAGGAGAGGATGCGCGCGATGCCGAAGTCGACGAGCTTCACTGCACGCCGGCCCGGCGCCTCGAGCACGAGGACATTCTCCGGCTTGAGGTCGCGGTGTATGACGCCGGCCGAGTGCGCGTGGACGAGCGCGCTCGCGAGGGCGCGGGCGAGGAGCGCGGCCACCTCGGGGAAGCCGACGCTCTCCTCCTCTGCGAAGGCCCGCAGGGTCCGGCCGCGCACGAATTCGGTGACGAGATAGCTCTCGATCGCCGCGTCGCCAGCGTAGTCGTAGATCTCGACGATGTTGGGATGGCAGAGCCGCGCCACCGCTCGAGCCTCGCGCGAGAAGCGGGCGCGCGACTCGGCGCGCGCGGCAAGATGGGGGTGCAGGAGCTTTACCGCCACCTCGCGGTCGAGGGCCGTGTCGCGCCCCCGGTAGACGACGGCCATGCCGCCACTGCCGACCTGCTCGAGGAGCTCGTAGCGGTCGATCCGACGAATCACGCTTGTGTCTCCATTTCGCACGGTGCGTGCGGAAATGGCCCACTGGACAGCGTGGCGCTGCCCCCGAGCAGAAGCCCGTGTCGCATCTTGCAGTTACGCAAGGTCCCTCCCGTCTACCGCGACACTGCTGCCCGACCGGCGTCGGCAAACTATGACATGGATGCCAGATTCGGACCATCCCGCGCTTCGGGGCAATCGCGTGCTTCTTCGTCACGTCGCTGCTGTCGCGAGAGTTGGCTCTTTAGCCAGGGTGGGGCCCCGACGGCTGTGCCCTGCGGGGCGGGGCGGCGCGAGCCCCGGGTACTCGGCGCTCGCGATGGGCGCGATGCCGGGGTCGGATACTAGGCGCGCCCGTCCAGTAACTGGGGCGCGGAGGTCGCAGGAAGCAACCGGTTGGCGAGGAGGGCGCGGATGGTCTCCGGCAGGGCGACGGTGGAGATGGGGTATGCGGGCCGCCAGCCCAGGGCGCTCAGCCGCCGCGTGTCGTAGTAGTGATCGGCCGCCATCCAGAGGAGCGACTCACGATCGATGCGCGGGGCCAGCGCGGCGCTGGCGCCGACGCGTGAGGTGATCCGCTCCCAGGCTCGCGTCAGCAACCGGTTTATCGGGTCGACGAGCACCCGGTCCGGAACGTTCCGGACGAGCCAGAGCAGGCCCGCGGTCAACCTAGGCGAGTAGGGTAAGACGCGCCCCGCGCTGTACCCCATGGCGGAGAGGGCGGCGACGAGGTGCTCCGCGAGCGGGAGAGGGGCGTCGTCAGCGACGTTGAAGGCGCGCCCCACCACCGCCGCATCGTCCGGGTGTTCGGCGACGTGTACGGCTGCGCGGGCGAGGTCTTCGATGTGCACGAGGTGCGTCACCGGGCCACGCCGCAGGATGGGGATGCGCCGCCGGCCCTGGTTGAAGAGCGCGATGAGCGAAAGGGCGCGCACGGCACCCCCGCGCAGGTTCGGACCGTAGACAAGCGCCGGGCGGAGGACCGTGAGCGGCGCGCCCTGCCGGAAGGCGAGCCAGGCGGCCTGTTCGGCCCGCCAGCGTGCCCGCTCGGCCGCCGTGCGTGGCGCCTTGAGATCGCCCTCCTGACAGGGGAGGTTCCGTGGCCGGCCGTAGACCGAGGTCGTCGAGACGAGGACGAAGCGGCGAGCGCGCGCCTCGAGCGCGGCCCGCCCGGCGGCGTACGCGGCAGCCGCCTCTGCGTCGGCGCGCGCCTGCGTGCCGAGCGCGCGCGAGGTGCGTACGCCGAGGTGAAAGACGGCCTCGGCCCCTCTCGCCGCATCCCGTAGATCGGGTAGCTCGAGCCCCTCGAAGCCGAGCGTCCGAACCTCCCAACCCGATCTGATCAGCTCGGCCTGGAGCGCCTGCTGGCGTCCACCTGGCGATCCGGTGATGAGGGCGAGCCGCGGCACTCGGCCATGGTAACAGCCGGCAGTGGAAACGAAAGGCCGGAACGAAGGGCTGTCTCCTGGGCCTCGGCTTCAGGCCTCAGGAGTAACGCCCGACGGATCCGGGAACGCGCGAGCCGGGGCCGCACCTGACGAAGGGCGGTGAAGCCTGTGCGCCTAGCTTCGGACTGGCGGCAGCCCAGTGTAACCGAACCCTGAGGCCCGAAGCCCGAGGACTAGAGCAGCGAACGGTTCAGGTGGGGGTGGAGGGGCTGGCGCCCGAGGATCGGCCCCTCACCCAAACCCTCTCCCCCGGGGGGGGAGAGGGGATAGGCAGTTCTTACTAATCGCTACTCTAGGGGTCGGCGGGATACGCGGGCAACCTACGCCCTGACTTCGGTCTTCTTGGTGCCGTCCGCCTCGGGGGGCGTGGCCGGCGGCTTCCGGCCGATGGGGTTCTCCTCCAGCGCGGCCTTCAGGACGTCGTCCATCTGGCTGGCGAAGACGAAGTCGAGCTCCTTGCGCGCCTGCTCGGGCACGTCCACCAGGTCCTTCTCGCAGCGCGCCGGCATGATGATCCGCTTGATCCCGGCCCGGTGCGCGGCCAGCACCTTCTCCTTGATGCCACCCACTGGCAGCACGAGGCCGCGCAGGGTCACCTCGCCCGTCATGGCCACGTCGGACCGGACGCGGATGCCCGTGAGGAGCGAGACGAGGGCGGTGAGGATGGTGACGCCCGCGCTCGGCCCGTCCTTGGGGATGGAGCCGGCCGGGAAGTGTATGTGGATGTCGGTCTTCTCGAGGAAGTTGGACGGGATGCCCAGGGTGTCCGCCTTCGAGCGCAGGTAGCTGAGCGCCGCCTGCGCAGACTCCTTCATCACGTCGCCGAGCTGGCCGGTCAGGGTGAGCGATCCCTTGCCGGTCATGCGCGTGGCCTCGATGAAGAGGATGTCGCCGCCGGCGGCGGTCCAGGCGAGCCCGGTCGCCACACCCGGGATCTCGGTGCGTTCGGCGGTCTCGTTCCAGAACTTCTCCGGCCCGAGCATCTCCTCGAGGTCTGCCTCGGTGACGGTGCGCTTCGCGCCCGCCGCGATCTTGCCGCTCGCCACCTCGACGGCCACGGCGCGGCAGATGTCGGCGATGCGCCGCTCGAGGTTGCGGACGCCCGCCTCGCGCGTGTACGAGATGATGATCTTGATGAGCGTCGGCTCCTCGAAGACGATGGCATCCGCGCTGAGCCCGTGCTCCTTGAGCTGCTTCGGCACGAGGTGGTTCTGCGCGATGTGGACCTTCTCCTCGAACGTGTAGCCAGGCAGCTCCAGGATCTCCATGCGGTCCTTGAGCGGACCGGGGATGGGATCGAGCAGGTTGGCCGTCGCGATGAACATCACCTTCGAGAGGTCGTAAGAGAGGTCGAGGTAGTGGTCGGAGAAGGAGTAGTTCTGCTCGGGATCGAGCACCTCGAGCAGCGCGGCGCTCGGGTCGCCCCGGAAGTCGGCGCCGAGCTTGTCGATCTCGTCCAGCATCATGACCGGATTGACGGTGGCCGCCTTCTTCATCGACTGGATGATGCGGCCGGGCAGGGCGCCCACGTAGGTACGGCGGTGGCCGCGGATCTCGGCCTCGTCGCGCACGCCGCCGAGCGACAGGCGCACGAACTTGCGGCCGATGGCCCGGGCGATGGACTGGCCGAGCGAGGTCTTGCCCACGCCAGGGGGCCCGACGAAGCACAGGATCGGCCCGCGCATGTCGTTCTTCAGCTTGCGGACCGCGAGGTACTCGAGGATGCGCTTCTTGATCTTCTGCAGGCCGTAGTGATCGGTGTCGAGGATGCCGCGCGCGTTCTCGATGTCGAGGTTGTCGTCGCTGCGCTTCGACCAGGGCAGATCCGCGATCCAGTCGAGGTAGGTGCGCGCGACGGTGTACTCCGAGCTCGCCGTCGGGATGCTCTTCAGGCGGTTGAGCTCCTTCTGCGCGACCTTCTCCGCGTCGGGAGGCAGCCCGGCCTTCTTGAGACGCTCGGAGAGCTCGTCGAGCTCCTCCTCCTCCTCGCCCAGCTCGCCGAGCTCCTCCTTGATGGCCTTGAGCTGCTGGCGCAGGTAGTACTCGCGCTGCGTCTTCGACATCTCGCCCTTCACGGCGGAGTCGATCTTGTTCGACAGCTTCAGGATCTCGCGCTTGCGGTTGAGGAGCTCCAGGACGAGCTTCATCCGTGCCTTGAGGTCCACAGTCTCGAGGACCTGCTGCTTCTCCTCGATGGGAACGTCCACGTTGGCAGCGATGAGATCGGCGAGGTGGCCGGGGTGGGTGATGCTCTCGACGAGCTCGGTCGCCGCCGCCGGCAGCTCCGGCATGAGCTCGATCACCTCGCGGGCAAGCTTCTTCAGGTTGATGGCGAGGGCCTCGACCTCGACGTCGTCGACCGCCGTCTTGTCCTCGACCGGGTCGATGCGGGCCTTGAGGTAAGGCGCCTCTTGCACGAGATCGAGCACGCGGAAGCGCGCCAGGCCCTGCACGACGAGCGAGTAGTTGTCCTCGCCCATCTTGAGCAGCTTCACGATCCGGGCGACCGTGCCCACGGTATAGAGGTCCGCCGCGCCGGGATCCTCTTCCTCGGCTCGGCGCTGGGTCACGACGCCGATGACCTGCTCGTCGCGAACCGCGTCCTTGATGAGCGCGATCGTCTTCTGGCGACCCACCGCCAGCGGCAGCACGCCCCCCGGGAAGAAGACCGAGTTCCGGAGGGGCAGGATGGGCAGCACCTGCGGGATGTCCTCCTTGTTGATGAGCCCGGGCACCCCCATCGCGGGAGCGACCTGCGCGCCGGCGGCCTTCTTGTCCTTGTCTGCCATGCTGTAGTCTCCTTGCCTGCGGACGCGAGCAGCGCACGTCATCGCTCGATCGAGCGATCAGGGATACCCACTCGAGCTGATCGAGGCAACAAAAAGCTTCGTCGTGGCGGCGTGTGCGGCCCTTCGGGGTTCGAGGTTGCGGCTGCGGGCCCGGCTTCCAGCAGCCTCTCTCGCGGATGTCGGCCGGTGCCGCGGCTTGCCCCGCATGCGTTTCCGGCGGTAAGGCGCGCGCCGTCCCGACCGGCGCGGCGCTCGCGGCGCCCGCTTGCGCGGAGCCGCGGTCTTCCGGGTGGTGTCGGCCGACCCGGGTCCTCGCGGCCTGCACGGGCAAGCTGGCGCCGCGGCGCGGCCAGCTCCGGGCGCTGCCGCGCGGGCTCCCGAGAGCGCCGGCCGGCGGATGGGGACTTTGACAGCTCTGGATGGCGCCATTAGCATCCGCACATCATCCGCCTCGGCCACATCAGCGATCTTCACGTCGGCGACCGCGCGCGTTACCCGCGCAACGGGATCACGGTTCGCGAGTGCAATCGCCATTCGGTGAAGCTGCTCAAGAAGATCCTGCAGGCGCTGGAGGAGGAGGCGGTCGATCATCTCGTCGTCACGGGAGACGTGACGCTGTCCGGCGAGGCGACCGAATTCGAGCGCGCAGCCGAGCTGCTCGCGCCATGGGCGGAGGCGCGGAAGCTTACGGTCCTTCCCGGCAACCACGACGTCTGGAGCTACGAGTCGGCAGCCACGTGGCGCTTCCTCCGCCAGCTCGGCCCCGACGGGCGCGGCATGAGGAAGCCGGTGGCGGTCTTTCCGGTGGCCGTGGAGCTGTCGCCGGAGGTGACGCTCATCGCCCTCGACAGCGCTCGCCACGGAGAGGAGCCGCGCGCGACGCCAGGTGCCCTCGGAGCGGAGCAGCTTGCCAGCGCGCGTGAGCTGGCGCGTGAGGCAACCCAGCAGGGGCGCGCGGTCGTGCTCGCGCTGCACCACCACATCGTCATTCCGCCCGAGCGCGTACCGTCCGACCTGAGCCTCGCGCGCATGCCCCTTGCCGACGCCTATGCGGTGGTGCGGCTCCTCGCCGAGATGCCCGTCGCGGCCGTCCTCCATGGGCACCGCCACACGAGCTTCCGTATCGACCTGCCCGGGCCCGCGGACGTGACGCCCGTGATCTGTGCAGGGTCGGCGTCGCGCGTGGCAGACGAGCCGGCGCGGCGTCCGCGCGCCCTCGTCTACGAGTTCGACCAGCGCGGTTTGCGCAGCATGGCTTCGCTCGTCGCAGCCTCCGCCTGAGTATCCGGGGGCGCAGGCCGCCCCCGCCCCGCCGGGCAAGCCCGTCGGGGCCCCACCCCAGCCACGCCGCGGACCTCAGCCAATTTTCGACAGGTCTTGAGTTCGGCCAGAACAGCGGTCTCGCGCCTTCGCCTCCGGCGTCCGCGCCGCTGGCGCGCGGCCGCCGGGCTTCGCCGCCCTGGGTTCGGTGGCTGCGCCTCCGGTGCCGCGCCGGCGTCGCGCTCACCGGGTCGCGTCGGTGGTCCCGACCAACCCCGCCCAAAGGCACACAGTCCCCCACTCTGGGTTACAGCTTGCCTCCCTCGCCAGGGGCGGGTATCCCTGCCACCCATGAAGGCGCTCCGGGTCCTCGTCCCCATCGTCCTGGCAGGCGTGGTCGTCATGTTCGGCATCGCGCAGCTCTCCGCGCGCGGGAGGGCGGCGACATTCCGCCTGGAGCGCGAGGCTCTACGGCGCGAGATGGTCGAGCGCGCGGCGGTAGCGCGCGGGCTCGCCGGGCCGCAGGGCGTCGAGGAGGCGCGGGCCGTCGTGCGCTGGTGGCTCGACAGCATGGCCGCGCTGCGCAACCGGTTCCCGAAGCAGAGCGCGGAGCCCGAGCGGCCGCGCGCCACGGGCAAGGACAAGGACACCGAGGACGCCTGGCGGCGCTACGCGGGAGATCGCCTCGACGCCCTGCGCGCCGGCTATGCGCCGGCGCTCAACGCGGTGGACCAAGGCCTGAGGCTCGACGTGCTCAGCGTCCGCACCGCCGAGCATCCGGAGACGCACGACCGCGCGCTCCGCATCGACTTCGCCCTCTGGGGCGCGCCTCGGCGCATCGACCGGGAGTCGGGCGGTCCCGCAGAGCGGCAGGCCCTTCGGCTGTCCGTGCCCATCTCGTTCCGCCAGCTCGCCTTCCGCTTCGTCGACGCGGGGGGCAAGACCTACGGCGAGATGTCGGGATCGGGCGAACCTTACCTGTTGGTGAAGGATCCCGAACGGTTCACGGGGGAGCTTCCTCCCGGCATCGTGCTGGGGACATGGTGGGTCGAGCCCTTCCCGCGCGAGGCGGCGCGCGTCGAGATGTCCGTCACGCTGCAGGCGCAAGGGATGACCTCGGCCGTGCTCGCGCCCGTGTTCCGCTGGGAGGTGCCCGTGCCCGAGGAGTGGAAGCTCCGCCAGGGCGAGAGCTTTCGGGCCGAGACCCGCGAGGCTCCGCCGGAGCCGTCGCCAGCGCAGAGGTGAGCGTGCCGCGGAAGGGGGCGCCCGCGAACGCCAAGGCCGCGACCGGCAAGAAGGCAGCGGCTGACAAGGGGTCGCAGAAGGCGAAGGGCGCCCCTGCCCGACGCGCGAAAGGCGCCACCCTGGCGCCGGCGCTCCCGGCGGAGAGCTTCGACGCGCCCCTCCACGAGCTCCACCGCGACGCGCTTTCCGTATTCCTCTTCGTCGCCCTGCTGCCGGAGGAGACAGCGGAGCTGGTGAAGGACCTGAACCTGTCTCAGCCCGGCTTTCGGCAGGAGGCGCTCGGCGAGATACAGCGCTGCGATCTGCTCGCTGACGAGATCCGCGCGGTGCCGGAACGCCGCGAGGCCGTCCTCGCCGCCTTGCGCAAGGGCTGGGAGCGCCCGGCGCTCGCGAGCTGGCCGCTCGCTCCGCACGCGGCGTTGGACCTGCTCGACGCCTGCGTGGGGGAGGGCGCCCTGCCGCTCGCGCTGTGGCGAGTACTCTGCGATCCGGCGCCGGAGACCCGAGCCGAGGCGCTGCCCTTCCTCGAACGCCTCGGCGCCGAGTTCTACGGCCCCATCCCGAAGGAGGACGCGCCCGGGCCACGGGGCAACGCAGGGGAGGATCCGCTCGAGTCGGTCCGCCGTGAGGTCCAGCAGCTAGCAAGGCAACTGGAGGACGCCCGGGGCAAGCTCGAGAACGCCGAGGCGCGGGCGGAGAGCGTGCGCAAGAGAGGCGACGAGGCGCGCGACAAGCTACAGGCGTGGCTCAAGGAGGCGCGGGCGCGCGAGGCGCGCGCGATCGACGAGTCCGCCCGGGCAAAGGACCTCGCCGACGCCGCGCAGCGCGAGCTCGAGCGCGCGGAGCAGGAGCTGTCCGTGGCGCGGTCGCAGGACGCGGTGGTGGAGGCGCAGCGCC
>JBGQLS010000194.1:0-10614 GCA_041500205.1 Anaeromyxobacteraceae bacterium
CGAGCGCGAACGGGATGGAGAGCAGGACGATGAGGATCTCCACGAAGTTCCGGAAGTGGAGGAAGAGCAGCACTATGACGAGGAGCAGGGTCGCCGGGACGAGGATGCGCATGCGCGCGGCCATCTTCTCGAGCTGCTCGTATTGTCCCGTCCACTTGAGGTACGATCCTTGCGGCAGCTCGAGCTTGCCGTGCTCGAGCGCCTCGTGCACCACGTGCTTCGCCTCGGCCACGTAGCCGCCGATGTCGCGCTGGTTCGGGTCGATGTCGACATAGACGTAGCCCACGAGCAACCCACCCTCGTCGCGCACCATGGGTGGACCGCCGACGATCCGGACGTCGGCCACCTGGCCGAGCGGCACGAAGGTCTGCTTGCCGCGCCGCTGCGCGCCGCCGCCGCCCAGGCCGCCCAGGGTGTCCTGGTCCGCCACGTTGACGCCGCTGTCCCACTGGATGGCCGGTGCATCGGAGAGCGTGCCCGGGATGCCACCGCGCGCGCCGCCTGCCGCTGTGGGCCCCGGCGAGCCGGAGCCGCCCGCGCCGCCGCCGCCCATCTGCGCCAGGAGGAGCTCGGGGACGCGCGCTGGCTCGGCCGCGCCCATCTTGCCGCTGCCGGTACCCGGGCCGCCGCCCACCGGGACGAGCACGCGGCGCAGGCGCTCCACGTCGCTGCGCAGGTCTTGCGGGTAACGCACGCTGATGGAGAATCGGTTGCGGCCCTCCACCGTCAGGCCGATGGGCGCGCCGCCGATGGCCGCCTCGATGGTGCGCTGCACGTCGCCGACGGTGATCCCGTAGCGCGCCAGCGCGTCGCGGTTGGGCACGATGTCGAGGTAGAGGCCTCCCTCGTTTCGTTCGTAGAAGGCGCTGCGCGTGCCGCGGATGGACGACATGAGGCCCTCGAGCGCCACGCCCACCTTCTCGATGGCGGCGAGGTCGGTCCCCATCACCTTGATTCCCACCGGCGTGCGCACGCCCGTGGAGAGCATGTCGACGCGCGCCTTGATGGGCATGGTGTAGGCGTTGGTCCAGCCCGGGAACTGCATCGCCTTGTTCATCTCGGTGGTGAGCTCCTCCCAGGTGATGCGGTGTCGATCGGGCCAGACCGCGCGCAGCGCACCGCGCGCCCAGCCCGGAGCCCATGCCGACCACCAGCGCTTGCGCGGCAGGGTGCGCCACTCTTCCACCGGCCTCAGGCGCACCGTGGTCTCCACCATGGTGAGCGGCGCCGGGTCGGTGGCGGTCTCCGCGCGCCCCGCCTTCCCGAAGACGCTCGCCACCTCGGGGAAGCCGTGCAGCACGCGGTCCTGGATCTGGAGCTGCCGCTTCGCCTCCTCGATCGAGATGTTGGGGAAGGTGGTCGGCATGTAGAGGAGGTCGCCCTCGTTGAGCGGCGGCATGAACTCGTGGCCGAGCTTGAAAGCCAGCGGCACCGCCGAGAGCACCGCCAGGAGGCCGATGGCGATGGTGGACTTGGGCCGGCGCAGGGCCACGAAGACGAACGGCTTGTACACGCGGATGATGGCGCGCGAGATGGGGTGCCGGGCCTCGCTCCGGATCTTCCCGCGCAGGAGGAGGTCGCGGAGGGCGGGCGCGAAGGTGATGGAAAGGACCGCCGCCGACAGCATGACGAACGTCTTCATGTAGGCGAGCGGCCGGAAGAGCCGTCCCGCCTGGCCGGTGAGGGCGAAGACGGGCAGGAACGCGACCGCGATGATGAGCAGCGAGAAGAAGATGGCGGGCGTCACCTCGCGTGCGGCCTCGGCGAGGAGCGCGCGCCGATCCGAGCCGGGAGGGGCGTGCTCCAGCTTCTTGTGCGAGGCTTCGATCATCACGATCTCGGCGTCCACGGTGGCGCCGATGGCGATGGCGATCCCGCCCAGGCTCATGATGGTGGCGGGGATGTCGAGCAGCACCATCGGGATGAAGCTGAGCGCTACCGCGATGGGGAGCGAGATGATGGGCAGGAGCGCGGACCGGACGTGGAGGAGGAAGGCCACGATCACCAGCGCGACGACGATCGCTTCCTCGAGGAGCGCCTTCCTGAGGGTCTCGATGGAGCGCCGGATGAGATCGGTGCGGTCGTAGGCGATCTCGACCTTCACGCCGGCCGGCAGCGTGTGCTGGAGCTCCGCGATCTTCTGCTTCACCCGCCCGATCACATCGAGAACGTTCTCGCCGTAGCGGACGATCACGATGCCGCCCACCGCCTCCCCCTCGCCGTTCCACTCGAGGAGCCCGCGGCGGATGTCCGGGCCGAAGCGGACGCTGCCGAGGTCCTTCACCAGGATGGGCACGCCGTTCGGGCCGCGGGCGCGGACGGCCGTGCGCTCGAGCGCCGAGAGATCCTGGATGTAGCCGCGCCCGCGCACGTAGTACTCGCGGCCGGCCAGCTCGAGGATGCGGCCGCCCACGTCGCTGTTGGAGTCGCGGATCTTGGAGACGACGTCCTGGAGCGTGACGTCGTACGCGCGCAGCTTGTTCGGGTCGATCGTCACCTGGTATTGCTTCTGGAAGCCCCCGACGCTGGCAACCTCGGCCACGCCCGGCACCTGTCCCAGTGCGTAACGCAGGGTGAAATCCTGGAACGTGCGCAGCTCGTCCAGGCCGTGGCCTCCGCCCGTGTCGACGAGCGTGTACTGGAAGGCCCAGCCGATGCCGGATGCGTCCGGGCCGAGGGTGGGGTTGGCTCCCTCGGGGAGCCGCGCGCGGATGGAGCTCATGTACTCGAGCACCCGGGTGCGTGCCCAGTAGGGATCGGTCCCATCCTCGAAGATGACGTAGACGAACGACATCCCGAACATCGAGTAGCCGCGCACGTCCGCCACCTTGGGCGCCGCCACGAGCGCGCTGACGATCGGGTAGGTGACCTGGTCCTCGACGAGTGTGGGGCTGCGTCCCATCCACTCGGTGTAGAGGATGACCTGCGGGTCGCCGAGGTCCGGGATGGCGTCGAGCTTGGCGTGGCGAATCGAGAAGATCGCGGCGGCGGTGGCGATGGCCACCCCCATCAGGACGACGAAGCGGTTCCTGGCGCACAGCTCGATGATGCGGGCGACCATGGGACTCCCAGGCTATGGGCGGGCGGCGCGCTCGCGCTCGCGTCGATCGTCGTGCTCGTGCTCCTTCACCTCCTCGTGAGCGAGGATCGGGGAGAAGCCCTCCACCGCCGCGCGAAGCCGGCTCTCGGAGTCGACGAGGAAATTGGCGGTGGTGACGACGACGTCACCCGCCGAGACGCCCTCCAGCAGCTGTACGAGGCCGTCGCCGCGGGCGCCGAGGCGCACGACGCGCGGCTCGAACCGGCCGCCACCGCGGACCAGGAACACGTACTGGAGCTCGCCGGTGTCCACCACCGCGTCGGTCGGCACCGCTAGCCCCTCCGCCGAGGCCAGCTCGATGACGACGTCGCCGTACATGCCTGGCCGGAGCCTCAGACCGGGGTTCTTGAACTCCATCCGGGCCTGGAGCGTTCGGCTCTCAGGGTTCACCGCGGGGTAGATGAACTGCACCCGGCCCGTGAAGGCCTCGCCGGGATAGGCGCCCAGGAGCAGGCGGCCGTCCTGACCCACCTGGATGCGGCTCATGTCGCTCTCGTAGACGTCGGCGACGACCCACACCGTGGAAAGGTCGGCGATCTGGAAGAGCTCCGTGCCGGGCTGCACGTAGAGTCCAGGTAGCGCGCCCTTCTTCGCCACATAGCCGCCCACCGGCGATCGGATGGGCATCGCGTCGAAGGGCTTACCGCGCCGCGAGAGCTCCGCGATGTCGTCCCGGGCGATGCCCAGGAGCTCCAGTCGCTTTCGCGCCTCACCCTCGAGACCGCCGCCGGGCTGCGCACCCGGCTGGGGATTCCTCTGGTCCGTCCACTTCACCGCGTTCAGAAAGACCTGCTGCGCGGTCAGGAGCTCCGGGCTGTAGACGGTCGCGAGGACATCGCCCTTCTTGACCCGCTGTCCGCTCTGCGCGACGCGCAGATCTTCCACCCAGCCGGTGAAGCGGGTGGTGATGATGGCGAGCGACGACTCGTTCGCCGAGACGAAGCCGACGGTCCGCAGCTGCGGCGCGAGCTGTCGCCGCGACACCTGGGCGGTGCGCATCCCCATGAGCTGCGTGCGCTCGGCGCTGATCTCGATTGGGGTGAGCCCCGGCACCGGCCCGCCGGGCTTGCCGGTCGGCCCCGGCCGCGGCATGAGCTTCATGCCCCCACACTTCGGGCAGGTGGCGCTCGGGTCGTCGCTCGTGACTTCAGGGTGCATGGGACACCAGTACGCGCCGGCGCCCGCCGCGGCGGCCGCCTTCGCCATGGCGCCAGCATCGCGGGAGACGAGCTTCATGCCACCGCACTTCTCGCAGCGGGCATCGGGATCGTCGCTCGCGACGTCGGGGTGCATGGGGCACCAGTACTTGCCTTGGGCCTTCGCCGGTGGGCTGGCCGCCGCGAGCGCGACAGCCGCCTCGGGGCCCTGCGCTGCCCGGCCTTCGACGAGGACGAGGTCCATGCCGCAGATGGGGCACTCGCCCGGGCGTTCCTGCACGACCGCCGGGTGCATGGGACAGTGGTAGCGAATGGCAGTGCGGGCGATGTGTGGCCCGAGGTCTGCCCAGTAGACCCAGGTACCAGCTGCCACCGCCGCCATGAGGGCTACGAGCGCCCAGCGCACGGTCCCCATGATGCGTACGCCCGGTGGAGGCGTCTCTTCGCCTTCGGGCAGGCGTTCCGCCGCCGTGCACGCGTCGGGCGGCCTCGTCGGGTGGTCGTTCATCGGGCTCCTTGGAAGCGCCAAATCTAGCCCGCTTCCGTGGTCTTGCCCGCAGTGTAGGCAGGGGACTTGCGCTCCGGGAGCGCATGACCATGGCTCCCCGCGCGGGGCTGTTTCGGTGGGTACGTCGGGCCGCGTCACGGACGTCGAGCCCGAGGCGCGGACGCCACGGGCTCTCCAGCCGCGCGGTGGCCGTCACCGCGCGCACGGCGGGCACCTTGCATCATCGCCAACCGTGCCCCGCTTCCTCCTGCCAGCCCTCGCGCTCCTGGCTTGCGCGCCGCCGGCCCCATTCGAACAACGGCCGGGAACGTCCACGCTGCGGGTGGTGACCTGGAACGTGCACGACCTCTTCGACGAGTCCGACGACACCGTGCCGCCCGGTGATGCCGACACCGTGCTCTCGCCCGCCGACGTGGAAGCGAAGCTCGCGCGCGTCGGGGCTGTGTTGTTGCGGCTCGACGCGGATGTGTTCGTGCTGCAGGAAGTCGAGAACCTCGGCTTGCTCCAGCGCCTCGCGGAGGGGCCGCTGGCAGCGGTCGGGTACCGTGCGGTGTTGCGCGAGGGCTTCGACCCGCGTGGCATCGACGTGGGCGTGCTCTCGCGCTTGCCCGTTGAATGGGTGAGCCACCTCGCCGACCTTGCGCCCGGCGGAGGCCGGCTCTGGTCGCGCGACCTCGCGGAGGTGCACCTCGAGGTCGCGGCACGGCCCGTCGTCATCCTCGGCGGTCACCTCGTCTCGCGCCTCGACCCGAGCCAAGATGGCCGGCGGTTCCTGCAGGCCTCGCGCGTTCGCGAGCTGGCAGACCAGCTCCGCGGGGCGGCGGCGCGCCCCCTCGTCCTGGTGACGGGCGACCTCAACGACCTCCCAGGATCGGCGGCCCTGCGCCCGCTGCTCGGCGATGGCGAGCTCGTGGACCTGGGGGCCATGCTGCCGGAGGCCGATTCCTGGACCTGGTCCGGCGGAGGCGCGCGGGAGCGGATTGACTACGCGCTCTTGCCCAGGGAGGATGAAGTGCAGGTGACGCGCGTAGAGGTCGCCGCAGGGCCCGACGTCGCAGCGGCATCCGACCACAGGCCGGTGCTGGTCGATCTGTGGCTTGATGACGGTGCCGAGCCCGGCGGTGCGACCCGGTAAGTGCGGAGACACGGACGGGCCAGGCCTGATACCCTTTGGATTGCGTTCCGCACAACAAGAAGGTGGTGCCATGCCGAAGTCGCTCCAGGCCCAGTCGACGCGACCGCTCACCCAGTCCGAGCGCCTCGCGCGCAAGGACTTCCTCCGCAGCGACGTCTCCAAGCTCGAGCGGCAGCTCCGTGATCTGCAGGAGCAGATCGCCCGCCTGCTCGAGGGCTGTGAGCACACCGACGCGAGCGGGCGGAGCTCAGTGATCGGAGGCCGCACCAAGGTTTGCGCGCATTGCGGACGCATCGTCACGGGGTCGCACAGCGAGAAGCTGTGGGGCTAGGCCCAACGTCAGTCGTGTAGCGCTGGCTCCAGACTAGGAACCACAGGCTTCAGGAGAAGTAACGACTGCCACGAGAAAGCGCGTCAGCCCCTCGCGCACATCCTGGTCAGCGCCGCTCCCAGGCTGTCGACGTCGAAGGGCTTGACCAGGAACTCGTCGGGACGAGCCGCGAGCTCGATCTCATCCGGGTGTAATCCGGTCATCACCGCCACCTTGACGCCCGAGAGCCACGGGTCCTGCTTGATGTAGCGAAGCACCTCGCCGCCCGAGATGCCGGGCATGCGTAAGTCCAGCACGGCCACGGCAGGAGGGCGCTCTCCCCTGAGCTCCTCCAGCGCAGCCTCGCCCGACTCGACCGCCGAGACCTCGAGCCCCTGGAGCTCCATGTACTCGGTGAGCAGCTCGAGGAGCGCCCGGTCGTCCTCCACGAGCAGTACTCGGTTGCAGCGTAGCGCCTCACCGAGGGTGACCTCCGCGCCCATGGCGGCATGCTGTCCATCGAGGCCCTCCGTCGGAAGGGGAGGGCGCCCTGCGAAGTGGGAAGGAGAAGCGGCCGCGCGGCCCGCCGGTCGTCGCCTGAGGAGGTTTGGCGTCGAGGCTCCTGGATACCACGCTTGCCCCCGTCCGGGCGCTGGACCCAGCGGATCCCGTCTTGCCTCGCTTCGGATAGGTTCGTCGCGGCTTCGTCACGGCCACTCCACTGTCTAGCCACGTCCTCCTGGCACGCTGGGTGATGGTTAGTGGCGCCTGTAGCGCCACGAGGAGGCCGGATGGCGCTCTACGTCAGTCTCGCGCTGTTCTCGGCGGCGTGTTGCGGGCTCGCAGCCGTCGCGTTGCAATACGCCGTCCTGCGGCGGCACGTGCGGGAGGTGCCGCCCGTGGCGCTGAAGACGCCGCCCATCTCGATCCTGAAGCCGCTCTGCGGCCTCGACGACCGGCTCGAGGACAACCTGGCGCTCTTCGCGCACCTGGACTACCCGGAGTACGAGGTCCTGCTCGGGTTGAAGAGCGAGCGCGACCCGGCTTGGGATGTCGCGAGGGCGGCCGCCGCCAGGTGGCCAGGGCGATTCCGTGTCGTGCTCCAGCGCGGCGAGCCCGGCCTCAACCCCAAGGTGAACCAGCTCGTGACGCTCGCTCGCGCCGCCCGCAACGACGTCCTCGTCATTTCCGATTCGAACGTCCGCGTCGAGCCAGGGTACCTCGACGAGATCGCGGCCCTGCTGGAGGACGAGGGCGTCGGCATGGTGACGCACCTCATCGCTGGCGTGGGAGAGGCGCGGGTCGGTTCGCTCCTGGACCACCTTCACCTCACGGGCTCCATCGCTCCGGCGGTCCTGGCGGCGAAGCGCCTCATCGGCCGCGACATCGTCATCGGCAAGTCGATGGCGCTGCGCCGCGCCGATCTCCGCGCCATGGGCGGATTCGAAGCCGTGAAGGACGTGCTCGCCGAGGACTACGTCATGGGTCTGATGGTGGCGCGTGTGCTCGGTAAGCGCGTGGAGATCGGACGGCGGCCCATCCAGAACGTGAGCGAGCGCCGTACACTCTCGGAGTTTGCAGCCCGCTATGGCCGCTGGGGCGTCCTCCAGCGGCAGGCGGCGGGGCCTCTCGTCTACGCGTCGGGGGCCCTGCTCAACCCTGTGCTGCTCGCCGCGGCTGCGGCGGCGGTGGCGCGCTCGGCGGCGGCGCTCGCCGGCTTCGCCGTGATCTGCGGCGTGAAGACGGCGATCGACGGCGCCGCTGCTCGAGCCCTGCGGGCCGGCGGCTTCCGCCTCCGGCAGCTCGCGCTCGCGCCCATGAAGGACCTCCTCTTCGGCGCGGTCTGGGCCTACTCCTTCATCCGTCGCGACGTCGCGTGGAGGGGCACGCGCATCGTGGTCCAGCGCGGCACGTACATCGAAGCGCCCGTGCCGGCTGCCGCCTCTCCGCTCGGGGGCTCCGAGGATGCCGCAAGCGCTTGAAGTTCCGGGCTGACTCTTCGGCTGATCCCCGGGCGCGGCTCTTGCTAGCCGGCGGCTGTCACGCATTTGTCACGACTTCGAGCGTGGTCCGTCACAGGTTCCTCCTCACATGATGGGTGGCGAGCCGTGAGTTTCGCTCCCGCTGGCGGAGAGCCGCGGGCGCTTCGCGCGAGGGTTGACGGCGCGGGAAGGCACGGTTGTACAAGGAGTGATATGAACGAGAGGGAAACGATCTTCTTCTGCCGTTTCACTTCGCCCGGCGGCAGTCGGACCGCCCGCGTGAGAGCTTGGGACGAGCACGAGGCCGTACAGGTCTTCCATGACGAGCTCGTCGAAGAGGACCTGCGCGAGAGCGGCACCATCGAGATCGTCGGACCCGCCGGACGGCCGCCGCTCAAGGCGCCCTTCCACCCGCACGCCGCAACCTGAGCAGGGTTGCAATACCGGTCCAGGAGGCGCTGCCAGCTCGGTCACGAGGTCGGTCCGGGGATAGACTCACAACCTCTGATGGCGCTGCCCGGTTGAGCTGATCCCCGTGGTCGCGCATTCTGTGGCGCGGGGCCTTGTGCCCCGCCTCGACACGCCGAGCGGGGGGCAAGCCCCCGCGCTACGGCTCAATGCAAGCGAGCACCGCTGTGGGCCCCGCCGCTGCCGCTCCGGCTGCTTCCGGGCGACTGCTCTCGATCCAGGTGCGTCTCGCATCGGGGTTGGGTCTGCGTAGCCCCAGTCGCTCGCCCGCCAAACGGCTGAGATCACGGCATGAGCCCGGTGGCGTGCTCCATGCTCCCTCGCGTTGGGTGCATATCGCTCGGGCGCCGGCGGCGACGGCCTCGATCGCGCTCGCACACGATCGAGGGAAGAGACCATGCGACACCGTCTCATCTTCTTCAGGGCGTTCGCGCTGAATACCCGGGGGCGCAGGCGGCCCCCGCACCCGCCGGGCAAAGCCCGTCGGGGCCCCACCCCCGCCAAGGCGGCCTGGCGAGCCATTTTTCGACAGGTCTTGTGCGCCGCGCTAGCCTTTCAGGGTGCTGGGTGCGTCGGCGGCAACTCCTCGCCGCCAGCGTCGCTGGTTGTCTCTCCCACGCCCGCCTCCCTCACCATCAACCCCGTGATTGCCGCGGTGATGGTGGGTGGCGCGACGACGACGTTCACGGCCACTCTGGAGAACACGAGCGAGACGATCCAGTGGGCGCTCACGCCCGCCGTCGGCACGCTCTCCGACACCAGCGGCGCGAGCATCACCTATACGCCTCCGGCGACGGCTGCCTCGCAGACATCGGTCATCCTGACGGCCAGCGCCGCGGGGGTCAGCGCGTCGGCGCGGATCGATGTGACCCGCCGGCTCGCCTCGGTGACCGTGACGCCGGACGCAACGTCGGTCCGCATCGGGGAGAGCGTCCAGCTCGCGGCCCTGGCTACCCATGACGACAGCTCCACGAGCGACGTGACGCTCCTCGCGACGTGGACCTCGAGCGACCCCACCGTCATCTCGGTGAGCCCCAGCGGGAACGCAACGCCGGCGGGCCTCACCGGCGGCAGCGCGACCATCACGGTGGCCTTCTCCGGCTGGAGCGCGACCTCGACCCTCAGTATCGTGCCGCCCATCGGCCCCGGGGTGGATGACGATCCGCTCCTCCCGCAGCAGTGGCACATCCAGAACACGGGCCAGAGTGGCTATGCGCAGAACTCGGGTGCCTCCGGAGAGGACATCTCGGCGGCTGCCACCTATCTCGCGGGGTACGGCGGCAGCGGGGTGAAGGTCGCGATCGTCGACACCGGCCTGGAGATCGCCCATGAAGATCTGGCCGCCAACGTGGCGCCCGGGTCCTGGAACTTCCTGGACCGCTCGTCCGATCCCACCTCGACCACCACGACCGGCGATCACGGCACCAGCGTCGCCGGGCTCATCGCGGCCGTCCGGAACAACGGCGTGGGCGGCATGGGCGTCGCGCCGCTCGCGACCCTCAATTGCTACAACTACATTTCATCGAACCAGTCTTCCGAGAAGCTGGTCATGTCGCTCGGTGGCTCGCCAGCGAACCCCCGATCGGACGACGTCTGGGTGTTCAACCAGAGCTACGGGATCAACACGAGGACGCCAATCGCGGGCGACCCGCTCGCCGAGGCCCAGTACCTCGACGGCGTCACGAACCTGCGGAACGGTCTCGGCGCCGTGTACGTGAAGGCCGGTGGAAACGGATTCAGCTCGTTCAGCGCGAGTGGCGGCTGTACGGGAGCCAATGCGCTCGGGACCAGCTGCCAGAACGCAAACATGGATCCCTACAACCGGCTCCCGTACAACATCGTGGTGGGAGCGCTCGACGCCAAGGGCAAGAAGAGCAGCTACTCGTCGGCAGGCTCCGCCATCTGGGTGAGCGCCCCGGGCGGTGAGTTCGGGTTGAACGCCCCTCTCTGCGGC
>JBGQLS010000195.1:0-10597 GCA_041500205.1 Anaeromyxobacteraceae bacterium
CCCCGCACGGCCCCCATCTCGAGCGTCATTTCGAGTGGGTTGGGCCATCAGTCAAGACCTGTCGAAAAATCAGCTGCGGTCGCAGGGGCCCGGGTGGGGCCCCGACGCCTCTGCCGGCGGGGCGGGGGCGGCCTGCGCCCCCGGGTACTCAAGACCTGTCGAAAAATCAGCTGCGGTCGCAGGGGCCCGGGTGGGGCCCCGACGGCTCTGCCGGCGGGGCGGGGGCGGCCTGCGCCCCCGGCGACTCAGCCCTGCAGAGGCCGAGGAGGACCGCCGCGAGCCGGGCCACCTCCTCCGGCAGGCGGACGTGCGCTGCCACGGCCTCGGGGCGGGTGGCAGGATCGGTGCTCATCGATACGACGCGCACGGTCGCGAGCTTGGGATCGGCGCGGATCGCGGTGAGGACCGAGAGCCCGCTCAGCCGCGGCAAGTGCGTGTCCAGGAGGACGAGCGCGGGCAGAGGCGCAGAGCGCAGGAGGTGGAGGGCGGTCACGCCGTCCGGCGCGGCGGTGACGTCGAAGCCGTGATCGTGCACGAGCCCAGCCAGCGCGTATCGGAGATCCTCGTCGCCCTCGACGATGAGCACACTGACCATATTGTCCCCCCCCCGCTAGCTACCGTACGCGGGCATGGGACTAAGAGTCAATGCCGCCGTTGGCTTGACCCTTCTCCCCGCGCAATGCGCTCGAAACACGCCGCATCGGCCTCACGGGCTTCGCAGCGTCCTCCGCAGCCTGCGGGACGAATGCGCGCCGTGAGGCGAACCACGCTTGGGTACCGAAGGCGCAGATTCCCAGGAGTTAGGCCGGGGTAGCCCAGGGCGCGGCGGGCAGCCGGTCCCGCGCCGCGCGCTCTTCGCCCGGGCCCTCTTGCAGGCGCCGATAAAGGGCGTAGCATGTTCATCGGAAGTGTAACGAGCAGGAGGTTGAGATAGCCGAACCGTCACGGATTACGACATACGCGCAGTCTCAACCGGCGTGAGCCGGATTGGCGCTCGCCCGAGAGCGTCTAGTCTTAGAAGAGAGGGGGCCCCGAGCTGGGCCCCTTCTCGCGTCAAGGGCATTGACCTGGCCCTCATCTGATCATCCTTGGGGTGACAGGCCGCGGGACTGACGGCCCCGCGGGAATGCAGGTGCTGGCGGCGTTCTCCCCATCGCTCATTCCTGTTCGGCGAGAGCGGCGCGGTCCCGAGGCGAGGGCCCACTCGACAGCCCCACGGGGCCGAGGTGACAGGCCAAGCCGGTGGGCGGATGCGTCACAACACCACAGACGTAGCTGTGCCGCCAGCTGTCGAAATCTCTCGTGAAGCCGGGCCAGGATAAGAAGCGATGATGTATTGGATAAGAAAGGACAACTATTCTTATCCGGCCCGCGACCCCAAAATGGGGCGTGCGAGGCGGTGAACATGGATTGGCACAGAGTGAGCCGAGGGCCATACTCCGGGAAAACACTTCCCGAGATCATGTTTCAGCTCCAGGATCCCGACTACGTCCTGGACGGCCTGGAGAAGGCTGAGTTCAACGGGCCTTTGCGAGACGAGGCGGCCGAGCTCTGCCGCAGGGCCTCGTACGTTCCTGTCGATCCGGACGTCGTGGTGTTCTACCAGGTGAGCGAGGGCGCCTACTCCGGCATCGCCATCGTGCCGAAGTCCAGCCCCGAACGGGACGCATGCGAACGGTCGTCCGCCGCCGTCACCGACGGTCATTTCGATTTCACGGTGATGAGGCGGCTCGCGCCCCAGGACAAGCTGGCGACGCTCCGCCTGATCCAGGCCTTCGAGTACCACTGCCTGGGCGAGCGGATGACCATGGCGCAATTCTTCGAGAATCCGAAGAACTTCTCAAGCGCGCGCGGTGGAGCGGACAGCCGCCGCGCCGCCTGACCGGCAGGTTACACTGGCCAGCGCCGTCTGCTGATCTCTCAAGGTCATCTGCTGTAGCATGGAGGAGTTCATGCCTGCCCGTCCCCCTTCCCCTCGCGCCGGCCCAGCCGCGCCGGGCATGGCCCGGTCGCCCCGGGGCAAGGACGGTGAGGTGGCGCCCGCGCCGGGCTCGCAGGCGGAGCGCGCTGCCCGGTCGCTTGCCGAAGGTCTGCATGGGCGGCAGCATGCGGAACCGTTCGAGATCCAGCTCCTGGAGGCGACCCTCGACTTCGGCGCCGCGCTCCAGGTCGTCTCCGCCGCCCTCGTCCCGCGCTTCGCGGACTGGGCCTTCATCCACCTCGTGGACGAGGAGGGTATCGCGCGGCGGGTGAAGGTCGCGCACGCGGACGCGGGGAAGGCCGAGCTGGCGGAGCAGTTTCGCTCTCTCGCGCCCGAGCCCGGCAAGGCCACCATCACCGGACAGTGCATCCGAGATCGAGCGCCCCGCCTCGTGCGCGAAGTCAGCGAGCACGTGCTGCGATGGGCGGCGCACGATCACCGGCACTACCTGGCGCTGAAGGCCCTCGCGCCGCGCTCGTTGCTGGTGGTGCCCCTGCTCGCTCGCGGGCGCGCCGTCGGCGGCATCACGCTCATGCGCGCGGAGCAGGTCCCCTGCTTCACCGAGGCGGATCTGCTGGAGGTCCAGAAGTTGACGGTGGCGGCGGCGCTCGCGCTCGACAACGCGGAGCGCTTTGCGCGCGGGAGCACGGCGCCGGCCGCGGCTTCGTCGCGCGCCGCCGGTGAAAGGGAGAAACGACCGCAGCGCCGCCTCCCCGCCAAGGGGAAGATGGCCCGCTCCGCATCGGGGAGATCGAAGGCTGGCTCGCGGTCGTCGGTCCGTCCCACCGGCCGGCCCTGATCGCCGTCCCCGCACGCGCCTCGCGCCCGTTCACTCGAACGGTGTCAGGGGACTACCATCACGTCTTCTCGGGCACGGCGGCCGGGGGTGCAGCGGGGGGAGCGGAGGTCTTCGGAGCCGCAGCCGCGGCCCTGGCGGGCTGCCCGTCCTTCTCGTGCGCCTCCCAGCGCTGCTGGAATTCCGGAGGGAGATCCTCGAACTTCGGGACGACGTCCTTCCGCGTGACGACCTGCCAGCACTGGATGCACTGATGGAGGCCGTGCCGCACCGGGATCAGCCACGCGACGTGATGGGGGCAGTTCATGTTCCCGGTCTATGTAACGAGCGCTGCTCGCCGGGGCGCCCCGGGGCGAAACGTCCGACTCCGCCTTGGGCCCGCGTCACCGGGAGCTGGCGGGGGACGTGGCGAGGCCTTTGAGAGGGTTGTCCAAGACACCGTTCCCGGCGGCTGCGCCTTCGGCGCTCTCGCTCGCTGCCGCGAGCGGCCGCCGGCTTTGCCGTCATTGGATTCGGGGGCTGCGCCCCCGATCCCCCGCGCGGCGAACGATACGCGGCGCATCGCTTCGTTGCGTCCTCCCTCACATAGCCGCTGGCTATGCTCGGTCGTCGCGCCTCGCCCTGCTTGCGTCTCGCTCGCCTGGCTCGGTCCCCGGTATCTTGAGCAACCCTGTGAGCCTGGCGAAGGCGAGACGGTGCACGCGCCGGTCCGGCGTGAGCTCGGGATGGAACGCCGCGCCTGTCACGGCGCCGGCGCGGACCAGCACCGGCTCGCCGTGCCAGCGGTCCAGCACGGTGACGCCGCTGCCGACCGTGGCGATCCGCGGAGCCCGGATGAAGACGAGCGGGAGCCCGTCGTCGGAGAGGTCCTCGAAGCTGTCGAGCTGCCGTCCGTAAGCGTTGCGCTCCACTTCGAGGTCAAGCCAGCCGAAGCTCCTCTGGGCTGGTTTCACGAGGCGCGCGGAGAGGATGAGGCCAGCGCAGGTGGCGAGCAGGGGGCGCCCGGAGGCGACGAAGTCCTCGAGTCCGCCGGCGAGCCGGTGCCGCTCGATGAGCCGGAGCTGGGCCGTGCTCTCGCCGCCGGGTAGCACGAGCCCGTCGACCGCCTCGAGATCGCGCGCGTCGCGGACCTCGCGCGTCGCGAGGCCGATCTCCTGGAGGGCGAGGGCGTGAGGCGCGAAGCCGCCCTGCAAGGAGAGGATCCCCACGCAAGCCATCACCAACCCCTGGCCGCCATCCGCTCGCCTTCGGCGACGGCGGCCATCTCGAGGCCGCGCATTGCAGGGCCCAGGCCGCCGCTCACCTCGGCGAGCTTCTTGGGATCCTTCCAGTAAGTGGTGGCGTCGACGATGGCGCGCGCGCGCCGCACCGGGTCGGCGGACAGGAAGATGCCGCTGCCCACGAACACCGCTTCGGCGCCCAGCGCCATGCACAGGGCGGCGTCGGCGGGCGTGGCGATCCCTCCGGCAGCGAAGTTGGGAACGGGCAGGCTGCCGGACTCCGAGACGCGGCAGACGAGGTCGTAGGGCGCGCCGAGCTTCTTCGCCTCGGTCATGCGCTCCTCGGGCTCGCAGGCCTGGAGGCGGCGGATGCCGGCGCGGACGGCGCGCAGGTGACGGACGCCTTCGACGATGTTCCCGGTGCCCGCCTCGCCCTTGGTGCGCAGGAGCGCGGCGCCTTCGCCCACGCGGCGCAAGGCCTCGCCGAGGTCACGGCAGCCGCACACGAACGGGACCTCGAAGGCGTGCTTGTCGATGTGGAACTCGTCGTCGGCGGGCGTGAGGACCTCGCTCTCGTCGATGAAGTCCACCTCGAGCGCCTCCAGGATGCGCGCCTCCTGGAAGTGCCCGATGCGGCACTTGGCCATGACGGGGATGCTCACCGCCGCCTGGATGGCCTGGATCATGGCGGGGTCGCTGGCACGGGCCACGCCGCCTTCCTTGCGGATCTGGGCAGGCACGCGCTCGAGCGCCATCACCGCCGCTGCGCCCGCGTCCTCGGCGATGCGAGCCTGGTCCACGTCGACGACGTCCATGATGACCCCGCCGCGCAGCATCTGCGCGAGGACGACCTTGGTGGCAAAGCTGGACTTCTCCATGGGTTCCTCCGTTCTTCCACGGCCTCAGGCTTCAGGCTTCAGCAGAGGCGTGGTCGGTGATCGACGGGCCACTTGCCTGAGGTCCCCAGGTCGAGCGCTCAGGTAAGTTGCTCACACGACCTCCAGTTGTTGCGGCGGTGCATTGGCCCGGCTGCGCCGTTCCACCGTCGCCCAGGCCCGGCCCAGCCGGCGCGCGCCCTCGACCAGCCGCTCGACCGGCTCGGCGCAGAACGTGAGGCGCAGCCCCTGACGCTGCCCACCGCCCACCTCGTAGAGCATGCTCGGGCTGAACACGACGCCCAGTCGCTGCGCCTCACCGTAGAGCGCCGCCACGTCGAGGCCGGGCGGAGCGGGGATCCAGAGCGCCACTCCGGTCTCGGGTCGCTTCCAGCGCGCGCCGCGCGGCAGGTGCTTCCGGAGCGCCGTCTCGAGCGCGTCGCGCCGCCGCCGGTACTCCGTGCGAACGGTCGCGAGGTGCGGAGCCAGGTAGCCGCGTTCCAGGAACTCGGCGAGCGCGTGCTGGAGGAGCGCCGACGTCCCGAGGTCCATCGCCTGCTTGAGCTGGCCGATGGCGAGGCGGAGCGCCCGCGGGCAGAGGACATAGCCGATGCGGAGCGCCGGGATGAGCTTCTTCGAATACGTCCCGAAGTAGATGACCTCGCCATCGAGGGTCCGCAGCGCGGCGAGCGGCGGGTCGGCCTCGAGGTTGAGGTCGGAGGCGTAGTCGTCCTCCACGAGCGGCACGCCGGCGGAATGCGACCACGCCACCAGGGCCTCGCGGCCCCTCCTGGAGATGCGGCTGCCGATGGGGTTCTGGCAATTCGGCATCAGGTAGAGGAGCTTCGCCCCGATGCGGCCGTATCGCTCGAGGGCACGAGGGTCGGGCCCGTCCTCGTCGCCGGGCACGCCGATGATCCTGGCGCCGCCCAGGGCGAGCAGGTTCAGGGCGCCGTGGTAGGTGGTCTCGTTGACGAGGACCGGATCGCCGGGATCGACGAGCGCGCGCACCACGAGGTCGAGCGCCTGCTGGCTCCCGGTGGTGATGACCACGTCCTCGGCGGTGGCGGGGATGCCCTGTCGCTCCAGGTCTTGGGCGACGAGGGCGCGCAGGCGCGGCACGCCCTCGCGCGGGCCGTACCCGAGGGCCCTGTTGCGCTGCGTGCGCAGCGCATGATCGAGGCAGCGGCGAAAGAGCTCGTCCGGCAGGAGGTCCGGCGAGGGCTGCATGCGGGAGAGGCTGATGGTGTCCGCCGTGCCGGGGCTCGCGCCGAACCGCTCGCTCCGGCCGAGGGGCTCGGCCTCGAGGGCGTGGCTGGTGAGGGACGCCCAGGGGAGCGCGCCCCGAGAGGCGCGCGGCGCGCCGGCGGCAGGGAGCGGCTGGTCGGCGATGAAGGTACCGCGGCCGACCGTCGAGACGACGAAGCCGGCCGCTTCCAGATCCTCGTAGGCACGCACGATGGTGTTGCGATGCGTTCCCAGCTGGCGAGCCAGCGCGCGGGTGGGCGGGAGGCGGTAACGGGCAGGGAAGGTCCCGCTCTGGATGCGCGCCACGACGTGGTCGAAGAGCTGACGATAGAGGGGATCGTCCAGGCCAGGGTCGAGGGTGATCCCGAGAGGCTTGTCCACGGCGTGTGCTCCTCGCAGCGGTTCGATACCCGCGCCGCCGGGCGCAGGTAAGTTCCAAGTCGGCGATAGGGTCTAGACCAAACAGACCAAGTTGCCATTCATAGCTAGACCATATGAGGCGAAGCCACGCCGATCGAGACAGCGCCTCGCTGAGGCCCATCACGCGCCTGTGTCGGGGTGAGGGCGCTGGCGGCGTCCCGCTGGTCGCCGCGCGCCCGAGACAGCCGCTCCGCGCCGACCCCTGTTCAGGAGCCTTCCCGTGGAAGCCGGACGGTGAAGGTGGTCCCGCCGGCGTCGGACGACGCGACCTCGATCTGGCCGCCGTGCGCTGCCACGATCTCGCGCACGATGAAGAGCCCGAGGCCCACGCTGCCGTGCCTCTCCCCGGCTGGGTCCACGGCATGGCCGCGCCGGAACGGCTCGAAGATATGGGGCAGCAGCTCGGGGAGGATGGGCAGGCCCTCGTTGTGGACGGACAGCACCACCTCGCGCGGCTGGCCCGACAGCTGGATGCGCACCGGGCTCCCCGCGCCGTGCTGCAGCGCATTTCCGACGAGGTTCGAGATCACCTGCGCCAGGCGCGCCGGATCGGCCTCCAGCGTCGCCTCTCCCTCGACGCCGAGCACGATCCGGTCCTCGGTGCCCAGCTCCTCGAACTCGAGGAGCGCCCGCTTGCAGACCTCGGCCAGGTCGATGGGCGACCGGTGTATCGAGACGGTGAGCCCTCGCCGCGCGCGGCTGAAGTCGAGCAGGTCGCGGATGATGGCGCTCATGCGCGCCGCGCTGTGGGCGATCTTACCGAGAGTCAGGGCCTGGGCGGCCGAGAGCTCCCCGCGCTTGAACAGGACGTCGGTCGCCATGTGGATCGAGGAGAGCGGCGTGCGCAGGTCGTGGCCCACCACGGCCATGAGCTGCTGCTGAAGGCGCGCGACGCGGTTGGCCTCCGCCTCGGCCGCCGCGGCCCGGGATCGCTCCGCGCGCTCGGCCTCGAAGAGGCGCGCGCGCTCGAACGCCTGGGCGCTCAGCTGGGCCAGCGCCTCCATGAAGCTTCGCTCGGCCGGGGTGAACTCCCGCGGACGATCGAAGGTGAAGCCGATCACGCCGGGAGAGCGCTCCCCCAGGACGAGCGGCACGACGCCGAACGCGCACTCGCCTCGCCGGGCGCGCAGGGCCTCGAGCATCGGGTACTTCTCGCGGATCTCCTCCGGCGTCTCGGCCCACACGGGCTGGCGAGACAGGATGGCGTCCCGGATCGGCATGCGCGCGCCGGCCTTCGCCGCGTCGTTGAGCATCCGGAACTCGTCCTCGGCGAGGCCGTGGCCGAACACGAGCTCGAGCGCGCCGGGGCGCAGCATCCAGACGATGCCGACGGCGTGTGCGCCGAGAGGTTCCAGGACCCGCTCGAACACGACGGCGGCGACGTCCCTCATCGTCACGGAGGAGGAGAGCGCGGCGGTGATCGCCTGCAGCCTCGCCAGCCGATCCGCAGAGGCCCGCGCCACGCGCTCGGCCTCCGTCGACTGCCGCGCCAGGTCCTCGGCGTGCCTGCGCGCCAGGACGAGGTCCGTGATCTCGGTCGCCGTGAACAGGACGTCCGCCGGTCCGCGCTCCTTCGGGATGGCATGCGCGGACCATCTCCACCACGTGGCCCGATGCGCGAAGCCGTGGTATTCCCGCTCGTCCACCGATTCGTCCACGCCGGTCCGCGCCACCCTCCGCAACATCTCGACGAGGCCCACCTCCGCGGCGTCCGGCGCGAAGTCCGAGAAGCGCAAGCCCACCAGGCTCCCGTTCCGGTAGGGCTCCACCAGGAACTCCTGGAAGGAGCGATTCGCCCACCTCACCGTCATGTCGGAGCTCTCCAGGAGGACGACCCCCGCCGGCACCGAAGCGAGGACGGCCTCCAGGAGCTCCGCCGGCTGCGCCGGCCGGGCTACCAGCCGATCAGGTGCCAGACTCGCGCCGTTCATGCAGTGCGAGGCTATACGGATCGTGCGGGATACCGACATGGGCTGTTTGGGGCGGGCGACCCCCAGTCCAGCGTCGGCCAGGGCCACGCTCCGGGCGGCGAGCGACCACCTGGTCCTCTCGCAGGTATGTGGAGAATGCCAGGGACCGGGGGACCAGGCGAGCGAGACGCGACAGCCACGCCGCGCCGCTCGAGGCGGCGGGGACCGGTCCGGGAGGTGCCGCTCGTTAGCGCGGGGCTGTCCGGCGACCCGAGTCAGGACCATGGCAGTGGGACAGCGCGCGCCACCCCTCTCGTCGTAGGCTCCGCACTCGCACCCGACGGAGAGGACATGAACGACGAAGGCAAAGCGCGCCGCGAGCGTCCTCTGTGCCTGCGCAAGCGCGTCGTGCTCCAGGTGGTCGAGCCCCACGAAGCTCGAGGGTTCGTCGTCCCGCACAATCGCTCCGGTTCCATTCCCTTCCGAGGTCGAGGGGCGAACGATTACGCGTGCGGCGACTGCGGGAGCCTCATCGCGATCGGGGTGAACCTGGCGACGTTCCAGAACTTCGTCTTCGCGTGTGGCTGCGGCGCATTGAACCAGGTCTCGTAGTCCGGTGCGGCCCGGGCAGCCTCGGTGCGCTCGCGCTGCCGCTGTTGCAGGGAGTCCTGGTGCAGTAGTAGGACCGGCAGCGTGCAAGGGACGGGCAGCGCTCACGGCCAGGACCGCGCAGATCGACCCCCGCCGAGCGAGGCAGCGGCGGGGCAATGCCTCGACCCGGCGCCTCGTACGTCCGGCGTGCCGCCGCACGGGGGGCGGACTGGCGCGAGGGGCCGCGCCCTGGGCGCCATCTACATCGTCGCGTCCGCGCTGTGCTTTGGCAGCATGGCCGTCTTCGGGCGCGTCGCCTTCGCAGCCGGCGTCGACACCGCGACGCTCCTCCTCCTGCGCTTCTCGCTGGCGGCGGCGCTCATGTGGATCGTCTTCGTGGTCAAGCGGACGAGGCTCCCCCGCGGCAGGGGGCTCGCCACGCTCGTCGCCATGGGCGCGGTCGGGTACGCGGGACAAGCGTTCGCGTACTTCACCGCGCTCAGCCTGGCCTCGGCGGGACTGGTGGCGCTGCTCCTCTACCTCTACCCGGCGATCGTCGCCCTGATCTCGCGCCTCGTCTTCCGGCACGCGCTCACGCCGCTCCAGCTGGGAGCCTTGGCGCTGGCGCTCGGAGGAAGCTTCCTCACCGTGGGTAAGGCAGGGGACGGCAGCGCGCTCGGCATCTTCTTCGGTGTGCTCGCCGCCTTCATCTACGCCTGCTACATCCTGACGGGCAGCCGGCTGCCGCGGGACGTCACGCCGACGGGCTCGTCGGCGGTGGTCATCACCTCCGCGGCCGCCGTCTATGGCGTCCTGGCGCTGGCGCGGGGGGTGCGCCTGCCGGCGACGGCCGCCGGCTGGGGCGCTGTCGTCGCCATCGCGGTCATCTGCACCGTGCTCGCGATCGCGCTCTTCCTGGCAGGGCTCGAGCGCGTGGGCGCGGTCCGCGCATCCCTCTACTCCGCCGTCGAGCCTGCCTTCACGGTCGTGCTCGCCACCGTGGTGCTGGGGGAGGAGCTCACCGCGCTGCGCGTCGCGGGGGGAGCCCTCATCCTCGGAGCAGTGGTCCTCCTGGCGCGCGCCGATGCCTGCGCCTGACTCACTGCGCTTGCGGGCACGAGAAACGGCGAAGGACGGGTCTCATGGCGGCGATCGCGCGCTTCGAGCCGGCAATTCTCGTAGCGCGGGGGCTTGTCCCCCGCCTGGGCGCATGGAAGCGGGGCACAAGGCCCCGCGCTACGGATCGATCCAATCGAGCACGGCCATCAGATGGCCGCGGCACGCCCAGCCAAGTCACCACACCGTCTTGCAGATCCGACACCGCGCCTGGCGGAACAGGAAGTCGGCGCCGAGCCCGGTACGCGCGCCGCAGGTGGGACACACGAGGGCGTAGAACGCGTACGCCGATGGACGGCCGAGCGCGAAGCCTGCGGTGAAGAGCGGCAGCGCTAGCCCCAGGAGCGAGAGCGTCAGGACCGTCGGTCCGACGCCGTGCCGGAGGAATCCCAGGACCACGGTAGCGCTCACCACCGCGCCGAGGATGACGGTGATGTACC